>CACZAK010000125.1 GCA_902779075.1 uncultured bacterium
GGACTCTTGAAGGCGCTTGAAAACGTGAATCGCTAAATGGTGAAAATCATGAATCCTGCGAAATCGGCGCTGTGCGGTCTGCTTCTTGCCGCACTTGCGGCATCAGCCGGCGAACATGTCATGCGGGCGACTCGTCCGGCACCGGACTCGATCGGCGGCTGGGAACAGGAGTCGTATCCGATCGGCAACGGATGGTTCGGCGTCAGTGTCTTTGGCGGGCTGCCGGAGGAGCGGTTGCAGGTTACGGAAAATTCGTTTCTTACGCGCGACCGTCTGCTCAATCTCACGAGCGCACTCGACCTGCGCATCAAGTTTCCCCGAGACAGTCATTCGCCTTCCAACGTGGCCGGCTATGTCCGCTCGCTGCATCTGGAACAGGGCGTTTCGCGCGTGGCGTATTCTGCGGACGGGGTCGATTATGTCCGCGAATGTTTAGCGTCCTATCCCGACAAAGTGCTGGCGTTGCGCTGTACGGCATCGCGACCGGGTGCGCTGTCGTTCGACTTGAAGGCAGAAATTCCGTTTACGCACCCCTTCGCTGACGGCGACGGCGCGAAGGGCGGGCGCATGGGGCGGTCAGTCGCAAGGGGTAACGAAATCGAGGTCGTCCAGCATCTACAGTGGTTCGACGTGAAGTTCTATGGACTTGTCGCCGTCGAGACGGATGGCAGCGTCCAAGCGAACGGCGACGCGCTTGAAATTCGCGACGCGCAGGAGGCGATTGTCTTCTTCTCGTGCGGGACGAACTACCGTCTGGCGCCGGAGCGGTTCGCCTGCGACGGAAAGTGCGTCGTCCGCGAGCCGCTAATCGACCGTCCCGATCCCGACGTGGCGGCGGATGTGCGAACGCATGTCGCGGCGGCGCGTCGGAAGGGCTGGACGCAAGTCAGATTGGCGCACCTCGCCGATTTTAGCGGGCTTATGAATCGTGTCGCCCTGAACCTTCCTGGTGCGGACAAGGATGCCGGGCAGGAGACCGTTGCGCTGAAGAGGGCCGTGAAGACAGACGGACGGGCGAGTACGTATCTCGAAGAGATGTTCTTCCAATACGGACGCTACCTGCTCGTATCGTCGTCGCGGCCGGGGACTCTTCCGGCGAATCTCCAGGGCATCTGGACTGCCCATGAAAAGTCGCCGTGGGGATCCGGCTACTGGCACAACATCAACGTGCAGATGAACTACTGGCCGACGTTTTCCTGCAATCTTGCGGAGTGCTTCGAGGCATATGCTGCGTTCAATGCGGCGTTCCGTCCCGCGACGCGCGTCGGTACGGTCGGCTATCTGCGCAAACTCGGCCTCGGTACGGAGCCTGCGGCAGACGAGTCGCCGGATATCTGGAGCGTCGGGACGGCGGTCTATCCATACTCGTTCGAATCCGCTCCCCTCGGCGGGCATTCGGGACCCGGAACGGGAGGGCTCACGACGAAGCTCTTTGTCGACTGGTGGGATTTTACATGCGACGAGGCGGCACTGCATCGCTATGTCTGGCCGGTCGTACACGGCATGGCGGATTTTTTGAGCCGCTGCGTCAAGGAGCAGGACGGAAAGTTGCTTTCCGCATTTTCCGCCTCCCCCGAGCAGATTGCCACTCCTGCCGGAAAGTGGGACAGGCGTGACAGGAGGCCTCCGTATTACCACACCGTCGGCTGCGCGTTCGACCAGCAGATGATTTGGGAAAACAACAACGATCTCTTGCGGCTTGCCGCCGTGCTTGGCACGAACGACTCTGTCGTCGCCCGCGTCCGCGAGCAGATCGACCGCTACGACCCCGTGCAGGTCGGCGCGTCGGGTCAGATCAAGGAGTTCCGCGAGGAAAACGCCTATGGCGAAATCGGCGAGCCGCAGCATCGGCACATTTCTCAGCTGGTGGGCCTGTACCCCGGCTCGCTCATCAATTGGTCTCGTCCCGACTGGATGGCTGCCGCCAGGGTGTCGCTCGACAAACGCGGCGACAAGTCGACAGGATGGGCGCTTGCGCACCGGATGGTCTGTCGTGCGCGACTTGGCGATGGCGACCAAGCCTTGCTCCTTTTGAGAAACATGCTCAAGGACCGCACTTACAACAACCTCTGGGACGTTCATCCGCCGTTCCAGATCGATGGCAATTTCGGTGCGACTGCCGCCGTTGCGGAAATGCTGCTCCAGAGCCATCAGCCTGACGGCAAAGGTGGCTTTGTCATTGATCTGTTGCCGGCTTTGCCGGCGGAATGGGCGTCGAACGGCTCGTTTCGCGGCCTTTGCGCTCGCGGCGGCGTCGAGGTCGACTGCACGTGGAGGGACGGACGCCCTGTTCGCGTCGTTGTCCGTGCACCCGTTGGCATCCGGACGGTCAGGCAGTGGATGCGTTCTTTGACAATACGAACAAGTAGATTGATAAAAAGACAAAAAGGAGAGACTAGTGACCGGTAGATGGCTTGGGGCGGCGTGTACCGCCGCGCTTGCACTGTGTTCGATGGCTGGAGCCGGAAGTCGCCCGGGGCGCGAGACGCTGACGGCCTCGGGCCCGTGGGAAATGGCGCAGAAGACCGCACCAGGGAAGTGGATGCCGGCCGTCGTGCCGGGGACTGTGCTTGCGGCGCAGGGCGTTGAATTCAGGACGACGACATTCGCCGAGCGCTGGCGCGACGCGTCGGCGTCCGTGGAGGCGGCGAAGGCCTCGGGCGCAGACTTGAGCCTCGACATTGCGGCGACGGACCAGACGGTGCTCGGGTTCGGCGTATGCGCAAGCGAGCTCAGCTGGAATTCCCTCTCCGCCCTGGGCGAGGCGGATCGGAAGTCGATTCTCGACGAGATGTTCTCGAAGAACGGGGGCGCGTTTTCGGTTATCCGCACGCCCATCGGCGCGAGCGACTTCGCGACGGACTTCTATTCCTACTCCGAGACGCCCGGCGACTTCGCGATGGAGAAGTTCTCCATAGAGCGCGACCGCAAGGCGCTGCTGCCGCTCCTGAAGGAAATTCTTTCGCGGAACGACGGAACGTTCAAGGTGTGGGCCTCGCCGTGGTGTCCGCCGCTCTGGATGAAGAAGTCCGGCGCATACGCATCGAAACCGCAGACAGACCCCACATGGCCGAAGAACGACTGCTCGCCCGAGCAGCGCGTGCGCGAGGGCGAAGACGGCTTTCTCTGCGACGACGCGCATTTCGCGGCGTATGCGAAGTACTTCAGGAAGTACGTCGACGCCTACCGCGCCGAGGGCGTGCCGGTTTGGATGGTGATGCCGCAGAACGAGTTCAACAGCGACCAGGTGTTCCCGAGCTGTACGTGGCAGGCGAAGTCGCTCGCGGCGTTCGTCGGGAAGTACCTCGGTCCGGCGCTCGAGGGAAGCGGCACGGAGCTCTACTTCGGCACGATGGAGCGTCCGTCGCTCGAGATGGCGCGCACCATACTCGACGACCCCGACTGCCGCAGATACGTGAAGGGCGCGGGCTTCCAGTGGGCCGGGAAGGGCGCGATCGGCAAGGTGCGCGAGCGCTATCCCGATCTTGTCCTCATGCAGACGGAGCAGGAATGCGGCGACGGACGCAACGACTGGCGCCACGCGCGTCATTCGTGGGAGCTGATGCGGCACTACTTTCGCTGCGGCGTATCCTACTACTGCTACTGGAACCTTTCGCTCGTGGACAACGCGATGAGCCGATGGGGTTGGCGGCAGAACTCGCTCGTGAGCGTCGTGCCTGCAAAACGCTCCTTCGCGTACAACGTCGAGTACCACGTGCTCAAGCAGCTGAGCCACTACGTGAAGCACGGCGCGCGCAGACTGAAGACGGCGGAAGGCGACTGGCTGGCGTTCGTCAATCCCGACGGATCGGTCGTCGTAGCGCTTGGTAACGCAGGGCCCGCCCGCAATGCGACGGTCGCAATCGGCGGCGCGGCGTGGAAGGTTCCGCTTCCGGCGGACTCCGTCTCGACGCTCGTCCTACCGCCGGACAGGCGATGACCTGCACATGAAAACATCGAGTGACTATGGGGTCTGACCCCATAGTCCACACAAAAGCGGCCGGGAGAGCTTCGCCCTCTGCGACGAGGGCGGCGCGGTTGCCGTATTCGAGCATGTGAATCCATAGCGGTCATCCGCATTGCCCGATTGGGTTGTTTTATTTTGCACAATCGGGTATGTTGCGAGAGAAAAGGTATGGTACAATACAAATAGCCGAAAGTGCACAAAAGGAAATCCACTTGCTTATGAATACGAAAAACACCTCTCTGACCATCTGGTTGCTTTCGCTGTTTGTCTCACTTGCTTTTACGCAGACAGCGCAATGCGAGGGCGTTGTTACGGTTGAAGGGCGCGAGTCGTCGCTTCTCCCGCCGGGAAAGAAATTCAAACTCGTCTGGAACGACGAGTTCGACGGCGACCGGTTAGATGCGTCGAAGTGGAGCTACCGCACCAATTTCTGGGGACAGCGCGCCTATTGGTTCGCGACGCCCGAGGACAACGCGGTCGAAGTGAAGGATGGGCTTCTTCACCTGAAGCTCGTCAAGAAGCCCGACGGTCAGTTCGTGTCGCCGCAGCTCCAGACGGGCGAGCTCTTGTGGGACGTTCCGCACATGGACAATCCCAAGAGCTTCTGGCCGCTTCCAAAGCGCGAGAAGGCGAAGTTCACTCACCGCTACGGATACTACGAATGCCGCTGCCGCCTGCAGCAGATGCCGGGCTGGTGGTCGGCGTTCTGGATGCAGACGCCCACGCAGGGCTGCTCGCTTGATCCGCGTTTCGCCGGGATCGAACACGATATCATGGAGTCCTTCGAGGTCGGCGAGGTGATCCCTCACTATTTCCACGCAAACGGCTACGGCGCGGACTACTTGGGCTTTTGCGTACCGCGGCGTCCGAAGGGCGCGAATACGGAAGACTTCAACCGCGAAAACTCAGTGAAGCTCGACAAGACCGCGTTCCATGTCTTCGGCATGCTGTGGGAGCCGGACGGCTACACGTTCTTCATCGACGGCAAGCAGCATGGGCCGAAGGTCGGGCAGGGCGAGGGCGAGGCGGTTTCGCAGGTCGAGGAGTTTGTCCTCCTTACGACCGAGGCAAAATGGTACCGCAACAACCGAATGACGGGGAAGGCTGTACCCGAACTTGATGCTGCGGCTGCAGCGGGCGACGATTTTGTCGTCGACTACGTGCGCGTGTACGACATCGTGGACTGACCATGATATGTGAATGCCATAGTTCCAACGGTGTGCATGCCGACGTTGCGATAATTGAGCGACGATTTTTGCGCATTATGAGCGGAATTCGTTGCAATGGGCGTTGTCTTTTGGTAAAATTCATAACAAAATAAATACAAGAGGAGGGTATGCAATGAAAGATATTCGAGTTGTCGGAATATCCGTTTTCGGCGCGTTGGCATTCGCCGCACTCGCGGCAAAGGCCGATACGGTCGTGTGGTACACGTTTGACGACCTGACGCCGGGCGACACGCTCGCCGATGGTACGAACATCGTGAACAAGGCGAATCCCGGAACGCTTGACGCGACGATGTACGGGATGTACGGTACGACCAAGACCCCTGATACGAACCCTGCGTGGATGCCGTACGTCACCAATGGCGTTCCGGAGTCGCTTCGCGTTCTGGATCCTGTAGGCGGGACGATGGCCTCCGCAGCCGACAAGGCATTGCATTTCAAACGCACCCATGGCGCGGGCAGCGGTGCGATGCTGGAAATCCCGAACGACCCGGCGCTGCGTCCGTCGTCGTTCACCGTAGAAATGTTCGTCCGTCTCGATCCCACCCAGTCCAATTGGGAGATGATCGCCTGTCAGCCGTCCACTACGGCCAATCTCTACGGATGGGGGATTAACATTTACAGACCAACCGACAACCATTACGCGAACTTCCGGTTGAATTTCGTCGATACCGAGGGAAACAACCACCAACATGGCATCGGTGAACAACAAGGTTCCAATGTCTTTCTCGACTACAAGTGGCACCATATCGCGCTCGCGGTCACACCCCAATCTGGCGATCCGTCCAAGATCAACATCAAGTTCTTTATAGACTACGTGAGGGTTTACAATTATGATGCACCTTACGGCATCGTTCTTCCCGATTCTGCGGACTGCCCTGTGCAAATCGGCGGCACGACAGTGGCGGGAGAACTCTTTGCGGGTGAAATCGGTGAGTTCAGGTTTTCGGACGAAGCGCTGGGGCCAGGCGAGTTCCTGCGCCCGCACAATCCGGAGATAGACAAAGACGTCGTTCTCTATTACGATTTCGAGGATTATCCGGAGGACTGGAGCTGCTTCGCTGCCGGTTCGTGCGATGTCGTGAACAAGGCGAATCCCGGCGTAATGGGTGGCACCTTTGTTACAAGAAACAATTATACCCCGGAGATTGTGGAGGACACCCCGGCGGAGCGTCTCAGGCAGTCGATGCTCGATACGACTTACGAGAATTCCGAAAAGGCGCTTCGGAATCGCATAGGTGACAACCAGAGACAAACCGGCTATTTGATGTGTACGCCTCTTGACGATGATTGGCTGGCGAAGACGAACTTCACGATAGAGACGTTCTTCAAGACGGGGAACCAGGCACAGCCCTACGTGGCTCTCTTTCAGCGCAATGGCGGCTATAACGTGCAGCTTAAATTAGGCATCAATGGTGACGGCTTTCGGATAGGAATCAACATCAGCACAAATACCGCAATGCAGATTGAGATGCCTTGGTACGTGTTTCCACGCGACGAATGGCATCATGCCGCGCTTGTAGTCAACCAGACCGGGGAGGACAAAAAGATTGACCTCTACATCGATGGTATGAGGATAAATGGCATGTCGCTTGATGCGAACCTGACGTCGCTTGACAAGGATGGTATGACTCATAATGGTACATGGTACTTTGCAGGTGCGACAGGAAATTCCTTTGACGGAACGATCGACTCCATGCGTGTCACGTTGCGGGCGCTGGAGCCGCAGGAATTTCTGACGGCTCGTCCGTATACTTCCGGCTCGACTATCGCCCACATTTCTTTTGACGACGAGACGCCGAATGCATCGGCAGCTTACGGTGCGCTTCGCCAGAGCGTGTATCAAGGGAATGCCAAGGACGAGATCGGCTATTCCAATGACGTGCCGGGTGTTTACATTCGCGACGGTCTGGATGGCGAGCTGATTACTAAGCATAACCTGAAGTCGATCTCCTTCCCGGACACGACAAATCATGCATGGGTGTCTTACGGAAGGATCAATGGGACGCCTCTTGACGTCTATTACATTCACACCACGACGGGCGGACAGTATCACACGTCCGGCACGATTGAGTTCTGGATGAAGACGAGCCAGCAAGACGTCGACTACGACACAGCGCTTTTGTCGGTGTATTCCCCAAGAACGCCCATTCTGATCGGCTTTGGCCCAAACCATCAACTTAGGCTCGGGTTCCGAACAAGCGAGCCATGGGCCGAAGGTAAATACTGGACGGAGATGCTTTCGTCCACGACGGAAGGGTTCAATCTGGTGGACGGGAAGTGGCATCACATCGCATTTACGTATCGGCCGGATCCGGAAGACGCCGGGAAATTCACTGCGACCGGTTACATCGACTACAAGGTCGCCTGTTCATCGACTTGGCTCGGGCATCTGGATTTCGAATCCGAGGGATATAAGCCCGCTGATGTTCGATTCGCGGGGCAGCACAATATCTCGGACGGCAACGGCCATAAGAACTTCGGCGGCCTGATCGACGAGCTGCGCTTCTCGGATGTGGCGCTTGAGCCATCGCAGTTCCTGCGGGCTGAGCACGCGCCTGGCTTTTCGATCTTCATCAGGTGACAGTAGCATCCTGGTGTAAACATGCTTAAGATTATTCCGCTTGTCGTCCTGGCAACGACGTGCTTCGCGGAACCGTCTGAGCTTGTCGATTCGCTCGATACAGCCGACCCGGCGAAACTTGCGTACCGCAATCCATCGCTCCCGACCGAGGTGCGAGTCAAGGATCTCCTTTCGCGCATGACGGTCGACGAAAAGCTGGCGCAGCTCGGCAAGCTTCAGGCCTTCCGTGCTTACGACCGCGTTGACGGTCACATCGTTCTGAAGCCGGATGCCGTCGAGGGAATCGCGACCAATTGTCCGGGAACTGCATACGGGGTCCTGCGGGCGGACTGGTGGACCGGACGCAACTGGAACACGGGGGTCGCGCCAGAGATGGCCGTGGAGGCGATTAACGCCTTTCAGCGCATCGCCGTGGAGCGGACGCGGCTCGGCATCCCGATCTTCTTCGTGGAGGAGGCGCCGCACGGCCTCATGGCGCTCGGCGAGCCGGTCTATCCGACGGGCCTCGGCCTCGGCTCGACATTTGACGCGGACTTGATGCGCCGGATTGGGCGACAGATCGGGCGCGCGCGCTCACGCGGCGTCCACTGTGTATACGCGCCGATTCTCGACATTGCGCTCGATCCGCGCTGGAGCAGGTGCGAGGAATGCTTCGGCGAAGATCCCGAACTCGTCGCCGCGCTTGGCTTCGCGGAGTTCGAAGGGTTAAGGGAATCCGGGGTCGAGCCGTGTCTCAAACACTATGTCGGCGGCGGACTCGCCGAAGGCGGACACAACACGGCGAGCGCGCACTTCGGTTTAAGCGAACTGAACAATGTCCAGCTGCGTCCGTTCCGCCGCTGCATTTCCGCCGGCGCGCGACATCTGATGTGCACGTACCACGACGTTGACGGCGAGCCGTGCACCGGATCGCGCTTTCTTCTGACGGACGTCCTTCGCGGACAGCTTGGGTTCGACGGCTTTGTGACGGCTGACGGCGGGGCGATCCAGTTGCTGAACAGCCGCGGCATCGCCGCCTCCATGCCGCAGGCGGCGGCACTGGCGCTAAAGGCGGGCTGCGACGGCGAAAGCGGCTCGAAGATTGCGGCCGAATGCGGTTCCGTGATGCGCGGCGCATTTGACGCGGGGCTTGTCTCGAAGGACGACATCGACATTGCCGTCGGACGGATTCTGAAGCTCAAGTTCGACATGGGACTCTTCGAGGAGCCATACGCCAAGGGCGATGCCTCAGACCGCGCGGCGGAAAAGTCGCTCGCGCTCGAAGCAGCGCGCAAGTCGCTCGTGCTGATAGAAAACCGTGACGCACTGCCGCTTGAGAAAGGCCTTACCGTGGCGGTGATAGGCCCCAACGCGGACGATAAGATCATGAACCAGCTCGGCGACTACACCGCGCCGCAGCGCCGCGCCGACGTCGTGACGGTGTTGGACGGCGTCAAGGTGTTCGCCTCCCGCGTGGCGTATGCGAAGGGGTGCGGCATCAGGTCGAAGAAGACCGACGGCTTCGCCGAGGCGGAGCGCATCGCGTCTGAGGCGGACGTGACCGTGCTTGTGCTCGGCGGAAGTTCCTCGCCGTATGCGGGCGTCACGCAGTCTGACGCGCTTGGCGGTGCGACAGTGGTAACCGGCAAGGAGGACGACGAGAACGATAAGGATTCCGGGGAGGGCACGGATCGTTCCTCGCTCGGCTATTCCGGCGTGCAGGAGGAACTTTTCCGCGTCGTCCGCGCCAAGGCGAAGAAACTCGTCGTTGTGCTGATACAGGGGCGTCCGCTTGTCGTGGACGAGATCGCGGCGAAGGCCGACGCGGTTCTGCTCGCGTGGTATCCGGGGGCGATGGGCGGACAGGCCGTCGCCGAGACGCTTTACGGAGAGGTGAATCCGTCGGGACGCCTGCCGGTTTCGATTCCGCATTCCGTCGGGCAGATACCCGTCCATTCCGGCGGATACGCGGCGAATCGTCCGCGCTACATAGACGGGCCCGGAGATGCGGCGTATCCTTTCGGCCATGGACTTTCATACACGACGTTCGCGTATTCCGGCCTTGAGGTCTCTGATGCGGACGAGGCATCGGTCTCGGTGACGAACACCGGAAAGCGCGACGGCGACGAGATCGTTCGACTCTATTTCTCCGTCAAGGGATCTGGACGCCAGCGTCCGCACCGCGAGCTCCTTGCGTTCAGGCGCGTTTCGCTTAAGGCCGGCGAGACGCGGCGCGTCACGCTGCCGTTCGACCGGCGGCTCTTCGGCGGATACGGACGCGACGGCGCATACGAGCCGCCGCATGGTGAAATCTCCATCTGGGTCGATGGATGCAAAGACCGCGTCGCGCTTCGTCGTCTCGCGGGGCGCGGAAAGGCATGTGAAGGAATTTGAAAATGCGACATACTGAAATTATGATTAAGATTCTTCCGCTTGTCGTCCTGACGGCGACTTGCTTCGCTGGGACAGGCGAGCTTGAGGTGCGCGTGCGGCCTACTGCCGCCGGACCGCAGATTCACGTGGACGGTAAGCCCGTTCCGCCGCGCTTCTTCTTCTACTGGGCCGGATCGCGCTCCAGCGAGACGAATGCCGCGACGCTGCGCACGGTGGCCGCCGCCGGGGTGGATCTTATTGAAGTCGGCATTGCGCACAGCTTCCTCAGCCCCAAGCGCGAACGCGTGCGCTGGACGGCGTTCGAGGGACCGGACGACTGGTCGATAGCCGATGACCAGGTGCGTAAGGCCATCGAAGCACATCCAAACGGAAAGTTCCTTCTGCGGGTTTTCGTCAATGCGCCGAAGGCCGTCCTGGAGTCGAACCCGGACTGGTGCATGCGGTTCGAGGACGACGATGACGTGAAAGGCGAACGCATGGCATCTCCCTCGTGCCGTCCCTACCGCGAGGCCGTCTGCGCATACTTGAAGCGAGCCGTCAAGCACTTCAGCGAGACGTTCCCGAATCATTACGCCGGAATTCACCCCAGCGGACAGAACTCCGGCGAGTTCTTCTACGACAAAGCATGGACAAAGTTAAGCGGCTATGACAAGCATACGCTCGCGGCATGGCGCAAGTGGCTCGCGGAGCGCGGCGAATCTGACGCGGCGACCGCCGAAGTTCCTACGCCCGCCGAGCGCAAGGCAAAGGATGATGGATCGGTTCTCCTCGACCCTGTGAAGCGCCGCCGGGTGATTCAGTTCAACCAGTTCCTGCAGGACGAGATGTCCGACTTTGTTGCGGAGATGGCGCGTGCATGCAGGGAGGCGTCGGGCGACAAGAAGCTCGTTGTATTTTTCTACGGGTATGCGTGGGAATTCAACTCGCTTCCGAATGGACCTGCGGTATCGGGCCACTATGGGCTTATGCGCCTTCTGGAAAAAGCTCCCGGTGCGATTGACATTCTCTGCGGTCCGATAGGGTATTTCAACCGTCGCTATCCAGACGGCTTCGCGCCTGTGATGAGCGCGGCGGAGACTCTGGCAAGCCATGGCATTCTCTGGTTGAACGAAGACGACACGCGCACATATCGCGATCCGCGCCGCGACCGCCCGTACACTCAGGAGGGTACGCTCACGACATGCGAGAACAACTGCAAGGTCGCGTTGCGCAACACGGCGCAGGAGGCGATTCGCGGGCTCGGCAGCTGGTGGATGGACCTGTATGGCCACGGTTGGTACGACGATCCAGCGCTGTGGGAGGTCCAGCGTCGGCTCTGGCCGTCTGAACGTGCGCTTCTTGCGCGTCCGCGTCCCTACACGCCGGATGTCGCGGCCATTGTCGGCGAGCAGAGCCAGCTTCATTTCTCGGCAGGGGCGCAGGCAGTCACGCGCCCCCTCATCTACACGGTTCGCGGCGAATTCGACAAGGCGGGCGTGAGATACGGGCAGTATCTGCTGGAGGATGTCCTGAAGAATCCGCCGCCCGCGAAAGTCCATGTGTTCCTTTCCGCCAACTACCTGACTGCCGCAGACCGCGCGGCGCTTGCGAAGGACAGGGTTGACCACCCAGAGCGCGTGCGTGTGTGGTGCTTTGCGCCGGGCTATCTTTCGGAACGCGGCGCAGACGAGAAAGGCATAACTGAAGTGACTGGCTTTAGCGTGAAGCGCATCGACAAGAGTGGCGACAAGATACGTCCGCTCTTTTCGCCAGATGCGGAGGGCGGCGAAGTGTGGGCGCGATTCCCGGACGGATCGCCTTCTGTCGCCGCGCGTTCCGCAGGAGCTGGCATGGACGTCTTCTGCGCCATCCCCGAACTGACCGCCGACGTCATCCGTCGTGCGGCGAAGGCGGCCGGTGTGCATCTGTACCTCAAGAGCGGGAACGCGGGTGTTTACGCCGATGCGGGATTCGTGTCGGTGCAGGCGCTTGAAGACGGCGAGGTTGCGGTAGATTTCGGCGAGACAGGCGACATCGTTGACGCCATGACCGGCGAAAAGGTTGGCGAGGGGCCAGTTCTCTCGCTATCGCTCAAGGCTGGCGACGCACGGCTCTTTAGGGTTATTTCCGCGAAGGGTGATGCGCTGCCGCCGCTGCCTGTTGCGCGTGCGCCGTTCGAGCAGACGGAGGATTTTGCACGGCGGCCTGTTTCGCTTGTTTCGTATCCGTTCATGTCGCAGTTTCATGTCAAGGACAGGGAGAATCTTTTTACGTGGGCGGAGTTCATCGGCGGCAACAAGGTCGCGGTCGTAAACGGATGCGATCTGCGCGTCCGCGGCGCGGGGCGAACCGGCTTCGGCAGGATTGCGCTCTACAACAGCGGCTCGGATACGACGGCGCTCGCCTGGAGAAACAACGACCCCTACATGCGCGGACTCGACTGCTGGCTTTCCGTCGACTTCATAGACGGCAAGCCCGACCCGCAAGCCCGCTACCGCGATTCCTTCCCCGACGCCGTGCTTACGGTCGACGACGCGGCGCGGCGGACGGAATGGAAGCGGAAATGCAGTCTTCCGGACGGAACGGAAGGTGAGGTCGGGTATTCCGTCTCGGCAATAGGCGATGGACTTTTGGCCGTCGACTTCAATGGCGGCGGATTGCCAGTTGAGGTTAAGGTCTTCAAGCCAATCTGGGTCAATGGCATCACCTTTGACGTTGCGGGCGAGACGCGCCTGCAGGTGAACCGCGCACGCGAGGAGTCGCGCTTTGAGATCGTCTTCCCGGACGGCAAGGTGGAGGCGACGTCCGGCAGCGAGCGTGCGAAGGCGACGGAGGCGATTCAGGTGCCGCACTACGTGTGGCGCAGCAATGCCGCGTCCGGCCGCGTCATTATCGACCTCTGCGGCTCGACAACTCTCAATTCCTCCACTCTCAACTCCTCCACTCTTAACTCCTCCACTCTTAACTCCTCCACTCTCAACTCCTCCACTCCCAACTCCCCCACTCCCACCTCCGGCATCATCGACTTCTGGGCGGAGGACGCGGTGGATGTGCCGCGCGATCCGACGGGCAACTTTGTTCCGAACGGCAGCTTCGAACAGGGACTTGCATACTGGAGCTACAACTGGGGCGGCACATCGTGGGATGACGTCGCCGCGACTGGCGGGCCACTCGAGTACGTCACGGACGAGGCGAAGGTCGGCGACAAGGCACTGTGCATGAGGGCGAGCAAGACACGCGGCGGGTACGAGCCCCTTCGGTCCGCCGGGATGTCGATTGAGCCGGGCGTTCCGCATGTCCTTTACGCATGGGTTAAGCGCGCGGCGGGCGAAGAGGGCGCGGCGAAAATCACGATCCAGGCGCAGGGCACCCATAAGCTTGGCCGAGTGACAAGTCCGCAGGGCGATGCGGCGACGAAGAGCGTAACGCTTGCGGACAATGAATGGCGGTTTGTCGAGATTCCGTTTACGTCAGTCCTCGGCGACTGCCTGGTGTATCTGTCCGGCGGCGGCGCGGCTGTCGTCGTGGACGGCGTGAGGGTGGAAAGGGTAGGGGGTGATTTTAACGCAGAGGCGCAGAGGCGCAGAGAGTGTGGTGGAGATGGTGGTTTCTGCCAGCCGCAGCGTGTAGAAGGGAGGCTGGAGACTGCGAGCGCGGAGAATATCGTGTACGCTGGCACGCCGATAAATGCGCGGCTTGTGCTCTCTGGTGCAGATGGCGCGGAAGGCACGGTGCGCGTCACGTTGCGCAACTTCTACAACGAGACAGTCTACGACAAGACGCTCAAGTTCGCGCTGCCGGCGGACAAGGTTCTTTCACTCGACTTCGATCCAGCCCGCCTCGGAACTGGCATTTTCGTTCTGGGAACGGAATTTGCATGCAGAGACATGAACTATCGCGCGCCATATCAGCGTATGGCCGTACTTAAGCCGCTTGAGGGCAAGCACGCGACGGCGAACTTCTACGTGCAGTTCCCGTACTACGAGCGGGGCTCCAACGGCGAGAAGCTCGCACGGTACGCCAAGGCGATCGGCATCACGACGACGANCACGACGACGACCTGGGAGCGGAACTCGGCTTTCGCCGACACAAACGCGCCGACGGCGCAGTTGAGGCGCAAGTACGGCATCACGGCGCGGCTCCACTGTGTGTCTTCTGAACTTGCGCAGAAGTACCCCGACCGCTTTGGCCCCGGCAAGGAAGGACTCAAGGCCTTCACGAACGCTGTTCCGGAGCAGATTGCCTTCATCGAGAAGGAGGCCTATCTCGCGGGCCTCGGCGCCGCGCCGGACGACAACTGGTGGGCGCTCTGGAACGAGGAGGACGGACAGCTGCCGACGCTCAGAAATGCGAAGAGCTCGGAGGCGCGGCATGCGGCCTGCGAGAGCTGGTTCGAGTACCAGTACGCCTGTTGGAAAGGACTTAAGAAAGCGTTTGACGAGCGGGGGCTGAAGCTCATGTACGCGCCGACGCACGGCTCGTGCAACTACATCAACACCGAGCGCCGCGAGATGATCGACTTCTTCATGGAAGTCGCGGCGAAGCGGGGCTTCCACTACGACTTCATCGCCGTCCATACCTACTGGGGGCTCGACAAGTCGTTTATGGGCTACTCCGACCGCGACGAAGACGCCGCGCTTCTCCTTAGCCGGATGGCGCACTACGGCTATCCCGAGACGACGCCTGTCATGTTCTCCGAGGGCTTCAATTTCCTGCCGTTCACGATTCAGCGCTGGTATGCCGAGGGCAGCGCCGACAACTACAACAACGGCGTAGGCGTCTCGCTTGACCTCGGCTGGCGCGAGTTCCTACAGGCCGGCGCAATGGCGCGACTTTACATCATGGATCTCAAGTACTGGCCACGCGTCATGACGAGCCACACCTGGCAACACCGTCTTGTCGCCGATGCGCAGATGTCGCCTTTTATGTGGAATATGGTGCCGAATACGCTCGGCCATCTTCTGCCGTCGCCCAAGTTCGTCGGCGACGTGAAGCGCGATGGCTGGCGGGCGTATGTCTTCCGCCAGGGCGACCACGCAGTTGCGGCGGTGTGGACAAACGAGCGCCAGGCGGAACTCGGACGGAAGAAGGGGAGAATGCTTAAGCTCGCGCTTCCGAAAGACGTTCGCTTTGTTGACTTGATGGGCAACCGTAGATCAGGTGTCAGTGATCAGGTGTCAGGTGTCAGTACTGACCCCTGTCCACTGACTACTGACCACTTGTTCCCAATCCCCCTCACCCCCGCGCCGCTCTTTATCGTCTCGCGCGACGCGGAAGGACTTGTAAAGGCGTTTGAAAATGCGGAACAGTGAGTATGAAAGGAACAAAAGAAATATGAACGCGTCGCCGCAGTGGATATCCGGCGACAGTGCGGAGCCGGAGAAGCCCGCGCCGGCGCTCGTCAGGGAGTTCCACCTAGGAGGGAAGCCGACTAACGCCGTGTTCACCGTGGCGGTCGCCGGATGGTGCGAAGTGACGGTCAACGGCGAGAAAGCCGGACGCAATGTCCTCCAGCCCGTCACATGCCAGCCCGACAGGCGCAACTCGTCGCTGCGCTTCGACGTGACGGACTTGCTCAAGGCCGGGACCAACACGCTGGAGGTTCTTCTCGGCAACGGATGGCAGAACTCGTTTACGATCGATGCCTGGGGATTCCACGAGGCGCCTTGGCGGAGCAGCCCGAAGATTCGCGGCGAACTGACATGCGACGGCATGACGCTGTTCGCCACGGATGGTTCATGGACGGCATACGATTCGCCGATTGTGTTCAACTCGTTGCGCAACGGCGAGAAGTACGACGCGCGGATGGAGGGATCGCGTGTCAACGAACGCCCGGCCAAGGTTGAAAAGTACGCGCCTTGGGGCGTCGTAAGCGCGGAGGACGCCGTGCCGTGTCGCGAGGGCGAAATCTTCGATCCGAAAACCGTCCTCAAGACGCCGTACGGCAAAGATGTCTATGACTTCGGCGCAAACATCGCAGGATGGTGCGAAATAGAGGTTGAGGGCGAGGCCGGCGCGAAGGTGATCATTGACTACGACGAGTCGGTGACAAGTCGGAACACGCTGCTTGGATACGTCAAGACGTACACCAATGGTCGGGGCGAGAAACGTCCCGTGCAGCACGACGAATACACGCTTGCGGGAAGGTGCGGCGGCGAGCGGTGGCATCCGCGCTTCACCTACCACGGATTCCGCTATGCCATGGTGCGTCTTGAAGGCGACGTGCGCCTCAAATCCGTCAAGGCGCGTTTCGTCCATTCGGCGCTTGAGATGGCGGGATGCATCGAGACCTCCGACGCGACATTCTCCGCTCTGCAGTCCGCGACCATGCGCAGCTACCTTTCCAACTTCGTCGGCATTCCGACGGACTGCCCGCACCGCGAGAAGCTCGGATGGACCGGCGACACGCACCTTGCGATGGAGACAGGACTGTGGAACTACGACGCGAAGGATTCGTATGTCCATTTCCTCCGCATGATGCTCGACGCGCAGCGTCCCAACGGCGCCGTTCCGTGCATCCTTCCCTGCACGCCGAAGTTCGGGTTCTTCTGGGGTAGCGGCCCCGCGTACGACGCGATATTGTTCGAGCTTCCGTGGCAGATCTACCGCTTCTACGGCGACGACGCACCGGCGCGCGAGGCGTATGATGCGATGAAGCGCTATCTCGCTTACATGTCGGCGCAGGCCGACGAGGACGGACTCTATGCGTATGGTCTCGGCGACTGGAACAACTGGTATAAGGACATGCCAGGCACGCCCGTACGCCTGACGGATAGCGCCTACGTCTATCAGTTCAACCGCCGCCTGGCGTTCTGGGCGGATCGCTTCGGAGAAAAGGACTTCGCGGCGAAATGCACAGCGGCGGCGGAACGCATCAAGGCCGCCTTCAACAAGGCGTTCTACAAAGGGGACGGACTGTATGGCGAAGGGCGTCTTACGGAACTTGCCGCACCGCTCTTCTTCAAGGGACTTTGCGCGGACGGCGAGGAGGAGAAGGTCGCAAAGCGTCTTGCCGGGGCGGTGCGCGCGAACGCCCACGAGGCGCACTTCGGCATTCTGGGCGCGAAATGGGTTCCGCGTGTCTTGGCGGACTACGGCTACGCGGACGACGCGTTCAAGATGTACGTCCAGCCAGAGATGCCCGGCTGGGCGCACTGGTTGCAGTTCGGCGACGGCACGCTCCGCGAAGAGTGGGACGACTGGAACTCGCACAACCACATAATGTTTGGCGATCTTTCGGCGTGGGCATACGAATACGCGGCAGGAATTGTTCCGCTTGAGCCTGGCTTTAAGAAAATCGCGTTCCGTCCGCATGTTCTCGAAGGCGTTGATTCCTTTGTTGCGACGCACAAGACTCTGTTCGGCGAAATCAAGGCCGGTTGGCGCCGCGTAAATGGCAAGGTGGAATTCGTCTGCGAAGTTCCCAAGGAGATCAAAGTGCTGAGAGAAGATAAATAGGGCAGTGTAGTATAATACATTTGTTATAACATACAAGGCAATCTAATGAATGCAGATGTAATGATTAAAAAACGGATAGTTGCAATCGCGGCAGCATCGCTGCTCACGATGGTGTCGGCGGCGGACGAAATCGCCGGGAAGTGTCGGCATGCATCCGTCGAGGCGGCGCGGGATGCGGCGCGGACTATGCCGAAGCCAGCCGTCGTGCGACTTGCGTCCGGCGTTCATCGCCTTGAAAAACCGCTTGTACTTACGCCGGAGGATTCGGGTGTCACGTATGTTGCAGATGGCGACGTCGTGATTTCCGGGTCGCGTCCAGTCACGGGCTGGCGTGTAGAGCCAGACGGTACGTGGTCTGCGCCCGTGCCGTGGGTCAAGCCAGACAGGGCCGACGGTTTTCGTTTGATGCGCGTTAACGGAGCTATGCGTCCGCGTGCGCGGCTTCCGAAGAAAGGGCATTTCACGGTTGTCAACGACGATCTTCCGCAGGGGGCGAGTTACAACGCGCCGCGTCCGTCGTTTTTCTACGACCCGAAGGAGTTAAATCCAGAATGGGCGAACTTGAAAGACGCAGAGATCGTCTGCTTCCATTTCTGGACTGACACGCACCTGCGCGTCGCGTCTGTCGACGCCGTTTCGAACAAGGTGACCTTCGTCACGCCGGCAGGGAAGGCGTTCGACACCGGATGGTCGAACAACAAGGCGGGCGGGAATCGCGGCATCTATACGATTGAGAACCTTCCCGCCGCCATGACTGAGCCGGGCGAATGGTGGCTCGAATATGGCGCGGGAAGAGTCCACTACAGGCCAATGCTAGGCGAGACGCCGGAGACGGTCAAGGCGGAAGTGCCGTTCTGCCCCGTTCTCGTCTCACTGGAAGGAACGCCGGAGAAGGACGGCCGCTACGTAGAGGATGTGGTGTTTCGTGGCGTCCGCTTTGAACTTTCCCAGTTTGAGCTTCCGGCAAACGATGTCAACAACAGGCAGGGCTCGGCGACCGTATCTGCCGCCATCCGGCTCGTCGGCGCGCGGCGCTGCCGCTTCGAGGACTGCGCTTTCGCGGATATCGGCGGCTATGCGGTTGACATCCTCAAAGGTTCGCGCGAAAACGTCTTTTCGCGCTGCGCGATGACACGCCTCGGCGCTGGCGGCGTGCGGCTCGACGGCGGCCTTGCCGGATGTCCTGCGGTTGAACTGAACTCGGGCAATGTCATCGAAGACTGCGAAATCGGCCCCTACGGGCTTGACTTCCGTTCTGCCGTCGGCGTTCTTCTCAAGAACGCGGAGCGGACGCGAATCGTTCACAACCACATCCACGACGGATACTACACTGGAGTTTCCGCAGGCTGGATTTGGGGCTACTATCCGAGCGTATGCCGCGAAAACGAGATCAGCCACAACTACATCCATGACATCGGCAAGGGGCTCCTCTCCGACATGGGCGGCATCTACACGCTCGGTCCTTCGAGCGGCACGCGCATTGCGAACAACCGCATTCACGGCGTCGACGCACGTGCCTACGGCGGTTGGGGCATCTACCAGGACGAGGGCTCCGCGGGAATCCTTGTCGAGAACAACGTAGTATACGACACGAAGTTTGCGCCGTACGACATCCACTACGCGAAGGAGATCACCGTGCGCAACAACATCTTTGCGTTCGGAAAGAAAGATCAGGTCACGCGAACTTGCCTTGAGCCGCACGTTTCGTGCGAACTGATGAACAACATCTTCTACTGGACAGAGGGGAATCTCTATTCGGGGAACTGGAACGATGCCGCGACTCCTTACGCCGTCCATAGAAAGGGAAACAACAAAAAGGCCAACGAGGAGGGGGCGACTGTGACGTTCGTGGCAGACAGAAACGTCTACTTCAATCCCGCTCTTTCCGTCGGTGATGTCAAGTTCGGCGGCGGGAGGAGTCTTGATGCCTGGCGCAAGATGGGCAAAGACATAAATTCTGTCTATGCCGATCCGCTCTTCAAGGACGCGGCGGGTCGCGACTTCCGCCTAAAGCCCGAATCGCCGGCATTCAAAACGGGTTTTGTCGATTTTAACCAGTCAGACATAGGACAACGGAAGAATGGAAATAGTCAATGAAAACAGAGAAAAACTGCTGCAAGTCGGTGAAGTGGATGCTAATGCTGGTTTTGATTTCGTTAACTGCGTTCGCGTCCGCGGATCTGCCGCCGCTGCCTAAGCCAAAATGCCCAAATCCGTTGGAGTTGAAAATCAACGCTTCTTGCCGCATACCGTTCGAGAATCCGCTGCCGCGCATGAGGTGCGGCAACGTGAAGTGCGGCACCTACAACAACATGGAGCTGTCGCTCCCCGGCGTCCTCACCACGTCGGATGCGCGGCTCGGCATGTTTCTGCAGAAGATGCGCGAGACGGTCATGGCGAACCGCCGCCTCCTCTTCTTGGACGGCAAGGTGATCGTCTGCAACCACAACTGGATACGCGACCACGTACACCAGATGAAGGGGTGGAAGCACTGGGAGTACGACCCGCTGTCGTTCCTCCAGTTCATCATAGACACGCAACGCGCCGACGGACAGTTCTTCGAGCTCGTCAAGCAGTTGGACGACTACCACTGGACGTATGTCGGCCCGGAATCCTCACGTCTCTATCCAGAGGACAACGTGGCTCTCGTGCGTCTTGAGCTTGAAGCGGACATCGAGTATCTCGTCGTCGAGGGCGCGTGGCAGTATTACCGCATGACAGGCGACGACAAATGGCTTGCTTCCGTCCTGGCTTCGCTTGAGAAGGGCATCGACTACCAAACGAGCGATCCGATGCGCTGGGAGGAGTCCCTCGGTCTCTGCATCCGGCCCTACACCATCGACACGTGGGACTTTACGAACGATCCGGCGAGCGGAGGCGACCGACGCGTCGCCGGGAAGCCGCTCTGCGCGATGCACGGCGACAACACGGGCGTCTATCAGGCGATGAATCAGCTGTCGTGGTTCAACGATTGCCTTGGCAACGGTGCAAAGGCGGCGTCGTGGCGCAAACGTGCCGAGGCGCTGAAGGCAAGCATTATGAAGCACCTATGGAACGGAAGGTTCTTCGTTCACCAGCTGCCTGTGCTCGGCGCGAAGCCGATTGACGGAAACGAGGCAGGCCGCCTTTCGCTTTCCGACGCTTACGCGCTCAACCGAGGCATCCTCTCCGGCGACGAGTGTCGCGCCGTAATCGACGCTTTCATCGCGCGCGGCAAAACGGCAGGTACGTTCTCGGAGTTCTTTACGATCGACCCGGCCTACGAACCGTCTTTCAACAGGTATAAGCCGGGCGAGTACGTGAACGGCGCGATTTCGCCGTTCACCGCTGGTGAACTCGCAAAGGGGGCCTTCAGGAACGGACGCGAGAAATACGGCTGGGATGTCATTTCTCGATGGATCGACAAAGTTGAGAAGGACAAGGCGCTTTACTTCCTCTACAACCGCACGACGGGCGAATCCATTTCGGAGGAGGCCGGCCCAAGCGCATGGGGCGCGGCGGCGTTTCTTGACGCCATTGAAGAGGGGCTTGCCGGGATCGTCGATGCCGGGACGGGTTTCGACGTGATCGAGTTTTCTCCGCGCTGGTGCGTGACGTCCTACACGGAGCTCAGGTATGTGACTGGCTATGAACTGACGAAGAAGTACGTCGATGTCCGCTATGTGCAAACGGACGCGGGAATGCGCTACCATCTGCGGAGTCCGGCGAAGAAGATCGTCGCGCACATTCTTCTTCCCGAGGGGAAGACGCCAAAATCGCTTTTCGTAAACGGCGAAGAAACGCAGTTCGAGATTTCTGCCGTTGGCGAATCGCGCTACCTGGACGCAACCGTGACGCCGAAAGACGGCGTCGCCGACTTTGAACTGCCGTTCTGAACGCTTGAAACCAGAGGAAAACCAACAGGATCGGAGGACATTATTAACATGACTGGAAAATTGGCAACGGCGATGGCAGCGGCACTGTTGTCGGCAACGACGGTGTTTGGTGACATGTGGAGCGATTTCGTCAATCCGCCGGACGCGGCGAAGCCGTGGGCCTACTATCTCTGGCAGAACGGACTTGCCGACCGCGAGACGATCACCGCTGATTTGGAGGCGATGAAGCGCCTCGGCTTCGGCGGAATCAATATGCTCGACACGCGGGGCTACTGGGATGACGAGGAGCATGTCGTCATACCGAAGGAGGAAATCGTCTGGGGCTCGCCGGAGTGGTACGACCTCGTCGAGTTCTGCATCCGCGAATGCGCGCGCCTCGGCCTTGAATTCACCATGAACTGCGCCGCGTCCGGCGGTTCGATGATCAGCTACATCGACGGCAAGCCCCACGAGGCGGACGTCCTTGACCGAAACGATGTCGTGGCGCATCTCGACCGTGTCTTTGGCCCGATCCTCAAGCGCGTCCCCGAGCTCGTCGGCACGACGTTCACCCACATCTATTCCGTCAGCTACGAAGGTAACGTCAAGACCGGCGGCAGCTGGAAGACGATCAAGGACACGTTTTACGCGACGATGCGCGAATGGGCGCACGCGCACGGGCTCAAGATCTATTCCGAGTCCGGCGGACCGTGGGGATGGGGCAGTGACTCGACGCCGCTCGACTGCAGCCAGCTCGATCTTCTGGCGCACAACGACTTTCCGCAGGGGGAGTTCTGGCCGAACAGAGAGTGGGGCGACGCTCCCGACGTCGGACATGCCAACGCAAACGCAAGGTACTTTCAGCGCGGGATCGTTCTCTCCGCCCGCCGCGAAGGTCATCGCATCGTCTCGATGGAGGCGTTCACCCACATGCTGCGGCACTACTCCGTCGATCCTGCGTTCCTGAAGCCGACGGCGGACATGGCGTTTGCCGACGGCGCGAACCGGATGGTCTGGCACACCTTCACTTCGTCGCCGAAGAAATTCGGCATTCCGGGGAACGAGTATTTCGCCGGCTCGCACATCAACCGCAACGTCACCTGGCACAAGGACGCCGATGGGTTCGTCAAGTACCTCGGTCGCTGCCAGTCGCTCCTGCAACGCGGCGAATATGTCGACGATGGCGAGTTCGCGGACGTGAAGACGAACTACTATGGCTACGGGCGGTTCAGGAAGGAGCCCAATGCGCAGTTTACGATGATCCACCGCCGAGAAGGGGATTCCGAATGGTTCTTCGTAGCTGGCGAGGGGAAGGGAGAAGTCGAACTGAACGCTCCGTGCGAAGGACGCACGGTGGAGATATGGGATGCCGTCGCGGGGACGCGCAAGCCAGCTGCAAGCGCGGCGCTGCCAGACGGCAAGACGCGCGTTTCGCTCGACCTGCCCGTCGGCGGCAGCTGCTTCGTCGTCTTCGCGCCGAGTGGCACAGGGGAAGATAGCCGTGTAGAACATGTAGATCGTGTAGAAGTCTGCATCACCAACGCATGGAATGTGTCGTTCGCGTATCACGACGGAATCTCCGCGAAGCCGCCCGCGCCTGTTACTATGGAGACCTTGCGCGACTGGACGACATACGGCGTGGATGGCGATGCTGCCAGTACCTCGCTCCGCTACTTCTCCGGCACCGCAACTTACAAAACAACGATCCATATTCCGCCAACTCTCAACTCTCAACTCTCAACTCTCAACTCTCAACTTGCCCTCGGCAAGTTGCATACCGGTCTTGCGCATGTCTTCGTCAACGGCGTTGACTGCGGCGTTGCATGGTGTGCGCCGTGGGAGGTGTCCGTTCCCGCGTCCGCCATCCGCAGCGGCGAGAACGAAATAGAGATTCGCTACACGAACAACTGGTTCAACCGACTCGTCGGCGACTGTTTCCTCAAGCCGGAAGAGCGCGTCACGCGTTCGACGCTGCGGTATTCCGCGAAGCCGCGTGCGAAATCTGATCCAAAACGTCCATGGTTCCTGCTGCCGTCCATCTATTCAGGGCCTGCCGTCTCTGACCGCCTTCAGCACTCCGGACTCCTCGGACCAATAGCATTGAAACTGGCTCGCGAATCAAAGGCGGTCCTTTCGCCGCTCCCTGTCTCGCGTGCGCCGTTTGAACGGTCAAAGGAGGTCTCGAGGCGGCCAGTGTCGTTCGCCACATGGCCGTTTCATCCGCAGGGCGGATGGACTCTTCTCGGCGAGCAGCGGCTTACGACATGGGCTGAGTTCAGAAGCGGCGACAAGTCCGTTGTCGCAAATGGCTACAACGGACTCATCCACCATGTCGGGCGGACCGGCTTCGGGAAATTGCTCTTCTATCGTGGCGGCGGCGATACGACATCGCCTGCCGCGAAGCAGAGGTCTGATCCGTACGGTCGCGAACTGCTCGCATGGATGGAGGTTCGCGTTCTTGACGGGACACGCTACAACAACCGCTACATGGAATGCTATTCCAATGCCACGATAAAGGTCGATGAAAAAGCGTCGCGCGTAGATTGGTCGCGTTCATGCAGGGTCAATGGCGTGAAGGATGCCGTTGCGCGCTATTCGCTCGCTCCTGCGGGCGATGGAATGCTGTCGCTCGATTACGGCTTCGACGGCGCTTTTGACGGAAAACCACAGCCGCCGGTCGAGTTCCGGCTCTATCTCTGCGGGAATTCCACGAACGGCGTGAGCGGAGTGGAGAACGGAACGCGGCTTTACGTCAACCGCAATAGCGAGACGGAACGTGTGGAGATAGGGTTCCCAGAAGGGAAAGTCGAAGCGACGTCCGCAGAGGAACTTGCGAAGGCAAACGGCAACAATCCCGTTCCAAGTTACATCTGGCGCACGGATGCCGCGTCAGGCCGCGTCCTAATCGACCTCTGCGGCTCGACAACTCCCAACTCCTCCACTCTCAACTCCTCCACTCCCAACTCCTCCACTCTCAACTCCTCCACTCCCAACTCCTCCACTCCCAACTCCGGCATTATCGATTTTTACGAAACGGATGCGCTCAATGTGCCGCGTGATCCGACGGGCAACATGCTCGCGAACGGCAGTTTCGAGCAGGGTCTCTTGGGCTGGAACTTCTACTGGGGCGGCGTGCCGTGGGGTGTGGCCGCCGAATCGGGAGGTGCGCTTGTTTCCGTTGTCGACGAGGCGAAGGCAGGCGACAAGGCGCTGTGCATGAGGCCTGCGAAAGGGCGCGGCTACGAAATCCTGCAGTCGGCACCGATGTCCCTCGAGCCGGGCGCGGATCATGTCTTTTCGGCCTGGGTGAAGCGGGCGAAGGGCGAGCAGGGAGGGGCGACGCTGACGGTCTGGATTGAAGGAATCAAAAAATTCTCGACTGTCGCGAAGCCGGGGGAGGAGGCGTCCGAGAAGGTGACGCATACCATGTCGTTGACGGACGACGAATGGCACGTTGTGGAGATTCCGTTTGTTCCGGAGTGCGACGACTGCAGGATTGTGTTTTCCGGCGGCGGCGCGGCGACGGTTGTCGATGGCGTGAGGGTGGAACGAAAGGGGAAAGGATTGGACCGTGCAGAACATGTAGAAGGGAGGTTGGAGACGGCGAGTGCGGAGAACCTCGTCAACTGGGGGACGCCGATAGATGCGCGGCTTGTGCTCTCGGGGCCTGACGGAGTTGAGGGCGCGGTTCGTGTCACGGTGCGCAACTTCTACAACGAGACCGTATACGACAAGACGCTGCCGTTTGCGTTACCAAAGGACAAGGTTCTCCCGCTTGACTTCGATCCCGTGAAACTGGGGACGGGCGTCTTCGTGCTGGGTACGGAATTTGACGTTAAAAACAACTTAGGCAACTACCGTTCGCCCTATCAGCGGTTTGCCCTGTTGAAGCCGCTCGACGGCAGTCATCCAACCGCCGACTTCTTCGTTCAGGCGCCACACTATGTCAAAAGCTCCATCGGCGATAAGCTTGGGCGTTATGCAAAGGCGCTTGGCTATACGCGGACGAACTGGGAACCTAACGCCCGCCTGTCCGACACAAACGCGCCGGAGGCGCAGCTCAGGATGCGCCTTGGCGTAGAGAACCGGCTGCATACTGTATCCACGGAGCTGAACAGGAAGTATCCAGATAGGTTTGGGTATGGCAAGAATGAAGGTCTCAACTCGTTCACCAACGTCGTGCCGGAGAAGGTTGCGTTCATCGAGCAGGAGGCCTACGAGGCGGGTCTCAAGGCGGCGAAGGACGACATCTACTGGGCGCTCTGGAACGAGGAAGACGCGGAGAACAGGGAAATCCGCTATGCGAAGACGTCGGAGGATCGCCGCAAGGCCTGCGAAGTCTGGTTTGCGTATCAGTATGCCTGTTGGAAAGGGCTCAAAAAGGCGTTTGACGCGCGCGGCATGAAGCTCATGTACGCGCCGACACACGGATGCGGGAACTACAACGCAGACTGGTGCGGACGCGAGACGATGGACTTCTACATGGACATTGCCGCGAAGCACAACTTCCGCTACGACTTTATCGCAATCCACACCTACGGCGCGCTCGACGGCTCGTTTCTCGGCAGCGCTGACCGCGACGAGAACGCCGCGTTGCTCCTTGCGCGCATGGCGCACTATGGTTATCCAGAGACGACTCCGGTCATGTTCTCCGAGGGATACAACATCCTTCCGTTTTCGATTCCGCGCTGGGGGGCTCTTGCAACCTGCGACAACTATCCCAATGGCGGCCCGGCGTCGCTCGACCTCGGTTGGCGCGAGTTCCTACAGGCCGAGGCCATGGCGCGACTTTACATCATGGACCTCAAGTACTGGCCGCGCGTCATGAACAGCCACACCTGGCAGTACCGGCTCGTCGCCGATGCGCAAATGTCGCCTTTTATGTGGAACATGGTGCCGAATACGCTCGGCCATCTTCTGCCGTCGCCCACGTTCGTCGGCGACGTGAAGCGCGACGGCTGGCGGGCGTAGGCCGCAAGAAGGGGAAAGCGCTTAAGCTCGCGCTTCCGAAGGGCGTGCGCTTCGTCGACGTGATGGGCAACGGCCGCGCTGCGCCGACAGCAAACGCCGACGGCACGACGTTCGTTCCGCTTACCCCCGCGCCGCTTTTCATCGTCTCGCGCGACGCGGAAAGGATTATGAAGGTATTTGAAAATGCTGGAGGCAAATTGAAATGACAAAAAACACGTGTGACAAAATGCGGGCATTGACTGCCGCGATATTGGCGGCTTTTTC
>CACZAK010000126.1 GCA_902779075.1 uncultured bacterium
CTGGGAATGCTATGTGGTGGGACTTGATCCGCAGGAGATGGACGAGTTCAAGATCAGCGCGTTCCCGATGAAGGCGGATGGCACGCCGGATTTGGAGAACATCGCGGTCGATCCGCCAAAGTCGCAGTGGAACGTGCCAGGTGCGCGGGCAGTCGTGTACGGCGCGGCGTTGCTGGATGGCGAGTGGAAGGCGGTTGAAGGGGCGACGGCGGAGGAGAAGGCGGCGATGCGGTTTTTCAAGGTGGTGGTGGAGGTGCAGTAGGGGGCGGTGGCTCGCCCGGAGGGCTCGCCCCACCGGGCGGACGTGATAGTGGCGGGGAAGGGGGTATTGTGGTAAACTATGCGCCATGGAGAAATTTGAACTCGATAAGTCCTTGGCCGACGAAATCCGCGCCCGCGTGATGGGCGACGGCTTCATGAAGCTAGTGCAGTCCGTGCGCCGGAACGGCAAGTCTTTCCGCATCTCTATGCGTCCTGTGCTGATCGGAGGCGAAACGCGCTACCAGGCCGAGATGAACGACGAGGGACAGGTCCGCGTGAAGAACTTCGACGCGGCCGGCGCGGCTGAAGGTCTCGAGGAGATCATCGCGCAGAAGGGCGCGCGCGACCTGCACCTCATGACGGCGTCTGGCGACCTGCACGTGCGCGTGACGCGGAAGGGACACGTACACGTGTCGCGTTCTGCCGAGATGGAGCGCGTCGCAAAGGTGCAGCCGCACGACCGCGTGAAGAAACTGCCGCTTACGTCCTTCGACTCGTCCGCGCTCCTTCGCGTGATCGGCCTCTCCGACGGCGAAGGACGCGTGCGCGCCTCGATGCGCGGCAAGTACGACCAGGTGAACGAGTTCCTCAAGGTGGTCGAGGACGTGGTTGGAGGGGAACGGGGAACGGGGAATGGGGAAGATTTCACCGTGGTGGACTGTGGGTGCGGGAAGGCGTACCAGACGCTTGCGCTTTATTTCTTCCTCACGCAGGTGCTGAAGTTTCCCGCAGTGCGCGTAATCGGCGTGGATCGGCGCGAGGACGTGGTCGCAGCCGCGCGGAAGATGTCGCAGCAGCTGGACGTCGCCGACAAGGTGACGTTCGCGGCGGCGGATCTTTCGACGTTCGACATCCAGCAGGTGACGCCCAATCCGCGCGTCGACATGGTGATCTCGCTCCATGCGTGCGACACTACGACGGACGAGGCGCTCGCGCGCGGCGTGGAGTGGGGCAGCCGCTACATCGTGAGCGCGCCGTGCTGTCAGCACGAGCTGCAGAAGACGATCGGCCCGCAGTCCGACGCCGCTTTCGCGGGCGTACTTCGCCACGGCATCCTGCGCGAGCGGCTGTGCGACATCCTCACGGACTCCTTCCGCGCGATGATCCTACGCATTTTGGGCTACCGCACGCAGGTGGTGGAGTTCGTCTCTCCGGACGCTACGGCGCGCAACATACTGCTTCGCGCGGAGACGGGCGCGCGTAGCGGCCAGGCTGGGGCAGTGAGCGACTACCTGAACCTGCGCGACTACTGGCACGTCACGCCGTGGCTTGAGACTCGTCTCGCCGCACGCCTTGATCCGTTTCTCAAGAGGTTTGGCTGATGTCGTCGGGTGCGTGCGAGACTGTGTCGGCGGGACGCGAGGGGCTGAAGTCGCGTCTTGGGTTCCTCATGGTGGCGGCCGGGTGCGCCGTGGGGCTAGGGAACGTATGGCGCTTCCCGTTCATCGTGGGACGCAACGGCGGCGCCGCGTTCGTACTTGTTTATCTCGTGTTCCTCGCCCTCTTGGGCTTTCCCCTGCTCACGGCTGAACTCGCCGTTGGACGCGCGGCGCGGAAGGGCATATCCGGCGCGATGCGCGCGCTCGCGCCTGAGCGGACGCGGAAGTTCTGGTACGTGCTCGGGTGTATCGTGTTCGGCGGTAACCTGTTGCTGATGGCGTACTATACGTCGGTCGGCGGCTGGCTGATGAGGTACACCGCAGGGTTCGCGGCGCAGGGTTCGGCGTTCACTGGTGCGGGCGCGAAGGCCACATTCGACGGGCTGCTCTCCGATCCCGCCACATGTACGGCGTACATGCTTCTTGCCGTGGTGGTGGCGGCGGGAGTGTGTCTCGCCGGCGTACAACGTGGCGTCGAGCGCGTGACAAAGTGGATGATGCTCTCGCTCCTTGCGCTTCTGGGTGTGCTGGCCGTGAAGGCGCTGTCGCTGCCAGGCGCGATGAAGGGCGTGGAATTCTACCTTGCGCCGAACTGGACCCCGCTCATCGAACATCCCTTCCGCACATGCTTCGACGCGATGGGGCAGGCGTTCTTCACGTTGTCCGTCGGCGTGGGCTGCATGACGATCTTCGGCAGCTACGTGGGACGAGAGCATTCGCTAGTCACGGAGTCGCTGTGGATCACGGTTATCGACACATGCGTTGCGTTCCTCGCGGGACTCGTGGTGTTTCCCGCGTGCGCGGCGTTCGGGGTTGACGTGACGGCAGGACCGGGCCTCATCTTTATCGCGCTACCGGAGGTGTTCGCGCACATGGGCGGCGGACGGCTGTGGGGAGCGGTGTTCTTCCTGTTCCTCTCGCTTGCGGCGCTTACAACGATCGTTGCCGTGTTCGAGTGCTTGATCGGCGGGCTGATGGACGAACTCCGCTGGAAACGCGGACGGGCGTCCCTGCTGGTCGGGACGGATGTCGCGGTGTTGTCCCTGCCCGTGTCGCTCGGATGCGACATTCGCCTCCCAGGCGGCGTCATGAAAGTCCTAGATTTGGAGGATTTCGTCTTTAGCCAGTTCTGGCTACCGCTCGGCGCGCTTGCGACGTGCGTGTTCTGCACGTGGCCGTTCGGCTTTGGCTGGAAGGGATTCCGTCAAGAGGCGGGCATGGGCGACGGGTTGAAGCCGCCCAGCGTATGGAAACCCTACATGCGCTGGCTGTTGCCGGTGATCCTTCTTGTAATCATCGTTGGCGGAATGCGGTAGGCGAACTCCTAAATTGCGGTATCATTTTCGGCGGCAATATGATACAATGCCGCCCATGAAAATAGCAAGACTACTCTTTTCCGTCTGCGCTGCGTGCGCGGTTGTTGCGGCTTTCGGCGAAGACACCGTGTCCATCGCAGGCCGCTGGCGATTCGCGCTCGGCGACGTCGCAAACTGCACGGACACCATAGCGCTGCCCTCCACTACGGACATCGCGCGGAAGGGCGATGGGCGCATCAGCGGCGTCGCGGTCGAGAAGATAGACCCCATGCGCGATGACGCAGCCGTCCAGAACCGGCTCACGCGCCACCCGACGCGGCGGTTCCCTTATGTGGGGAAGGCGACGTATGAACGTGAAATTGAAATACCGGTTGCGTGGGCTGGCCGCCGCATAGAGCTTTTCCTTGAACGAACCAAAGTGGTTGACGCCTACATAGACGGCACGCGCTTCGGACGCAGCGATACGCTTGCTGCCCCCGCCGTCATCGAGCTGCCGCGTGGAACGGCGCCGGGACGCCACACACTGCGTCTCGTCGTCGACAACCGCCGAGGGACTGTCCCCATCACCGGGCACCAGACCTCCGATGACACGCAGACGAACTGGAACGGCGTGATGGGGCGGATGGAGTTGAGGGCTTACGGCGAGATTTCGATTGTGCAGGTGAAGACGTTCCCGTTGGCCGTCGAGGGCAAGGTCACGGCGAAGGTGGTGTTTAGGAACGACGGGGCGGAGAGGAAACTCAATGTGGAGGTATGCGCTGGCGAGGCTACGGCATGGTTGAAGTTGAAACAGCAAGCGTACAACAACAAGGTTGTGAAGCGGTCATTCCAGCATGTGGCGCCGTGTGGGGTGTCGACTGGTGAGTTTACAGTGGTGTTGGGGCCGGATGCTCCGAAGTGGAGCGAGTTCAATCCAGTGCTGCATAGGCTCACAGTCAAGGCGGGCGAGGCGTCGGCCGCGGTGAAGTTCGGCCTTCGCGACTTCCGCACGAAGGGTACGCAGTTCACGCTCAACGGACGTCCAATGTTTCTGCGCGGGCGGCACGATGCGTGCGTGTGGCCGCTCACGGGCACCGCGCCGATGGAGGTGGCACCGTGGAGGAAGTACTTTGCTACGCTCAAGGAGTACGGGCTTAACCATGTGCGGTTCCACTCGTGGTGCCCGCCCGAGGCGGCGTTCGAGGCCGCCGACGAGGCGGGGTTCATCATGCTGCCGGAGTTCGGCGTGTTCGGAGGGAATTTCGCGGGGGATGCGAGACTGCGCGCCTACTGCTTCGCCGAATCGAAGCGGATCATCGACGCCTACGGTAACCATCCGTCGTTCGCGATGTTCACGCTCGGCAACGAGTGCAGGGGCGGGCGAAAGGAGCGCGCGGAGATCATACGCGCGCTGCGTGCGCACGATCCGAGGCCGCTCTACGCGATCGCCACGAACGGCGACTGGAACGCCCCGCAGCTGTGCGACGAGGACGACTTCTGGGCGACGTTCAGGAGCTGCGACGGTGCGGAGGGCAACGCGCGCGGATCGTACGCGCACTGCAATGCGCCGCTTGGAGCGGTGCAGCTGCCGGGCGGCGGAACGATGCGCGACTTCTCGTCCGCCGTGCGCCATTCGCCGATCCCCGTCATCGGACACGAGACAGGCCAGTTCCAGGCGTACCCTGACTATTCCGAAATCCCGAAATACACCGGCGTCCTGAAGCCGATCAACCTCGAGATATTCAAGGCTCGTTTAGAGAAGGCAGGGCTTGGAAAGTACGCGGCTGACTTCTGCCGCGCATCTGGAAGGTTGATGGCGATCAACTACCGCGAGGAGATGGAGGAGGCGTTTAGAACCCCTGGCTTCGGCGGCTTCCAGCTCCTCGACCTTCAGGACTTCCCCGGACAGGGAACGGCTCTCGTCGGCGTGCTGAACGCCTTCATGGAGTCCAAGGGATTCATCACGCCGGAGAGGTGGCGCATGTCCTGCTCGCCCACCGTGCTGCTTGCGCGGTTCCCGCGGTACACGTACGTCAGCGGGGAAAAATTCGTTGCCGACGTCCAGATCGCGCACTACGGCCAGGAGGATGTCCTGACGGGAGTGCTACAATGGCGGATCGTGGCTGTAGAAAGCTCTGGCGCAGTGGCCACTGGGAGAACGGGCATCTTGCCCGTTCATGTGGGTGAGGTGAAGACCGTCAGCAAAATTGACGCGGTCCTGCCGCGTATGCAGAAGGCCGAGAGACTTGAACTCCAGCTGTCTTTCGCAGATGGTAAGGTGCAAAACACTTATCCGATCTGGGTCTATCCTGAGTGTGATGACGTCGTGCCCGATGGCGTGGAGATCGTGCGCGATCTTGAAAGTGCCGACAAGGCGCTCGCCGAGGGGCGTACCGCGCTCTGCATTCTCGACAAGGCGAAGGCCCCGAAGAATTCCGTGCCGGGATTCTTCACGACCGACTTCTGGAACTGGGAGATGTTCAACGGCCCTGCGCGCAAGAGGAAGGTAATTGCCCCCGGCACGTTGGGTCTGCTCGTGAAGAGAGAACATCCTGCGCTTGCTGGGTTCCCCACGTCGTTCCATTCCGACTACCAGTGGCGCGAGTTGATCTTCAACGGCGTGAACGTGGTGCTGGACGGCGACAAGGAAACCGACGTGATCGTGCGCGGCATCGACAACATCACGCGCAACCAGAACCTCGGCGTGATCTGGGAGAAGCGGCGCGGGAAGGGGCGTGCTCTCTATTGCTCTTTCGACCTCGAGGCGGCGAAAGACCTCCCAGAAGCCCGTGCGCTGCGTCGCTCGCTTCTGGACTACCTTGCCGCCACGAGCGGGAAAAATCCATAAAAGACGCCATTTAACCCGGCACCGTTCCGTTTGGATATGGTATAATACGCCGCGTGGTCAAAATCTGCGAAGAAGAGAAGAAAAGAGATGGGCGAGAAACTATTTGAAGTTGAAGATCTGCACGTCACGTACCGTAGGCCTGGAGAAAAGGCCGTAGAGGCGGTGCGCGGGGTGTCCTTTGATTTGCACGCCGGCGAGACGCTCGGCATCGTAGGCGAGTCCGGCAGCGGTAAGTCTACCATAGCCAAGACCCTCATGCTACTCCAGCCTTCGTCTGGCGGCGTGGCGCGTTTTCGCGGGAAGGATATCGCGACCTTCACCTCTGACGAGCGCCGGCAGTACCGGCGTGACGTGCAGATGGTGTTCCAGGACGCGGTTGGTTCCCTCAACCCACGCATGACCATCCGTCAGGCGCTGAATGAGATTCTAGAAAAATCCTTGGGCGGGGCTCGGAGCGGGCAGAGCTCCCAGTCGGCGTCCCAAACTCCTGAATCTCTCCTCGACACTGTGGGCCTCTCCAAGGCCGTGCTGGACCAGTATCCGCGCGAGCTCTCCGGTGGACAGTGCCAGCGTGCGAGCTTCGCGCGTGCGCTCGCCGTGAACCCGAAGGTGCTTGTGGCGGACGAACCGGTGTCGGCACTTGATGTTTCCGTGCAGGCGCGTATCCTCAACCTCATGCGCGACCTGCGCCGCGAACTGGGGCTTGCAATCCTGCTCATCGCGCACGACCTATCTGTTGTGCGCAACGTGTGCGACAGGGTGTGCGTGATGCACCTCGGTCTGTTCGAGGATACGGGGCCGGCCGAGGAGGTGTTTGACCATCCGCAGTCGGACTATACGAAGAACCTTCTCGCGGCGGTGCCGGACGTGCAGCGGTCGCTTGCGGCTAGAGCGCAGCAGTGATGGCGGCGAGGAGGTCCGCGTAGAATTCGTACGCGGTCACGTCTGGATTGGCGGCCTTTATCGCGTTGGTGCTGCGGAACAGGAATCCGGCCTTGCTGGCGCGGATCATCGCGATGTCGTTGAAGCTGTCGCCGCTCGCGATCGTATCGAATCCGATTGACTGCAGTGCGCGCACCGTGGCGAGCTTGCCATTCTGCACGCGCTGCTTGTATCCCGTTATCGAACCGTCAGGCGCCACTTCGAGCGTGTTGCAGAAGAGCGTGGGCCAGCCGAGTTTCTCCATGAGCGGCGTGGCAAACTGTTCGAACGTGTCGCTGATCAGGATTACCTGCGTGCGGGAACGGAGCGCGTCGAGGAACTCGCGCGCGCCGGGAAGCGGGTCGATCGTGGCGATGACCTTCTGGATTTCCTTGAGGCCGAGACCGTGCTCTTTCAGGATCTCGATGCGGCGAAGCATGAGCTTGTTGTAGTCGGGTTCGTCGCGCGTCGTGCGCCGCAGCTCCGGGATGCCGCTCGCGTCGGCGAAAGCAATCCAGATCTCCGGAAGGAGAACTCCCTCTACATCTAGGCAGACAATGTTCATTTTCCCTTTTCTCTTCAGTTTGTAGTTTTGTTCGGGGTTGGGGCGTGCGTGGCTCGCCGTTCAACTTCTGAGGCGATACCGTCGGCTACGTCCTGCGCCGTAAACGAGAATTCCTTTTCAAGCTCGGCGACGGTTCCGTGTCCCACAAAACCGTCTGGCCAGCCGAACCGCGCATCCGCGCCGATCGCCTCGCCGAACCCGCCGGCAACAGCGCCGTTTTCAAGCGAGGCCACGAACGCGCCCGCAGCGCGCTGGCGCGCGAGCAGTTCCGCGTCGAAAGGCTTGACGAACCGTGCGTCCACCACTCCCGCTGCGACGCCTCTCGCGCCAAGAAGCTCCGCAGCCGCAAGCGCCTTTGGAACCTGGTCACCTAGCGCCCACAACTGCACGTGCGCTTCCGGCGCGGAAATCTGATGCGCCTTGCCCCAGGCGATCTGACTCGGCGAGGGCGGAACTTCCGTCGGAGCGCCACGCGGCCAGCGGATTGCGACTGGTCCGCCGTGGGCGAACGCCGCGGCGAGCATTTCGCCGAGCGAGGATGCGTCGCGTGGCTGGAGTACGGACATGTTCGGCAGGCACCGCAGCATGGGGATGTCGAACATCCCGTGGTGCGTACGCCCGTCCGCGCCTACGCAGCCAGCCCGGTCGACGGCGAACACTACCGGCAGGTTCATGATGCACACGTCGTGCATGATTTGGTCGAATGCCCGCTGGAGAAAAGTCGAATATATAGCGACGACAGGCTTCTCGCCTGCTTTCGCGAGACCGGCCGCGAACGTGACGGCGCACGACTCGCTGATGCCCACGTCGTAGAAGCGTGTGGGGAATTCACGCGCGAAGTCCACGAGCCCCGTGCCGTCCTTCATAGCTGCCACCACTGCGCACACTCGTTCGTCGCGCCGCGCCTCCTCGGCAAGTGCCGCGCTGAAAACCATGCTCCATCCTTTCCTCTTCGGAGCGGACGGAGCCGCGTCGGGATTCGCGAGGTCGAACGGACCAACCCCGTGCCAGCGTGAAGGGTCGGACTCGGCGGGGGCGAAGCCCTTGCCTTTTTCCGTAATCACGTGTATGACCACGCCGCGCTTGTATTCCTTCGCCACGGTCAGGGCGTCCTTGAGCGCGTTTATGTCGTGTCCATCCACCGGCCCGACGTAGCGCAGACCGAACTGCTCGAAGAACGTGTTGCCGAGCCAGATGGACTTGATCATCTGCTCGAGTCTATGGTACGCTCCACGGAGGAAGGTTAGCTTAAGGCGGTGTCCCATAGCCTCCGCAGCGGCCTTCACGCGGTTGTAGCGCACGTTCGAGATGAGCCGGCCGAGGAATTTCGTCATCGCTCCGCGGCTGGGCGATATCGCCATCGCGTTGTCGTTCACTACGAGGATGAGCTTCTTCGTGACGGTTGCGCAGTTGTTCAGGGCCTCCAGCGTCTCGCCGTTTGCAAGCGAGGCGTCACCGACCACCGCGACGATGTGTTCGTCACTGTTTCTGGCGTCGCGCGCCGCAGCCATGCCAAGCGCGGCTGCGAGCGCATTGCCTGCGTGTCCCGCAACGAAGGCGTCCGCCGCGCTCTCGTCTGGATTCACGAAAGGCGATTCCCCGCCGAACTGACGCAGCGTGGAGAAGGGTCTGCGCCGTTTCGTGAGCAGTTTCCAGGCGTAGGACTGGTGTCCGACATCCCAGAGAATGCGGTCGCGCTCCGGGTCGAACACGTCTGCGAGCGCGCACGCGAGCTCCACGGCGCCGAGCGAGGACGCGAGGTGCCCGCCGTTCTTCGACACTACCTCGATGATCTCTTTGCGCAGGGCGTCAGGAGTGGGGCGCTCGCTCATGCGTGGCCTCCCTTGCGGCGGTCGCGCGCGGCGTATGCTGCGAGGGCCGCGTCGAAGTCCTCGCGCGAGAAGTCGGGCCACAGCGTGTCCGTGAAATAGAACTCTGAATAGGCGCACTCCCAGAGGAGGAAGTTTGAGATCCGCTGTTCGCCGCTCGTGCGGATGATGAGGTCTGGGTCTGGCAGGTCCGGCGCGTAGAGCCTGTTGCCCACAAGCGCCTCGTCCACGTCTTCGGGGCGGATTTGCCCTGTGGCGGCTTCCGCCACCAGCTTGCGCGCCGCGTCCACGATCTCCGCGCGCCCGCCGTATGAGACGGCCAACACGAGCTGCTGCTCGAAGGAAGCGGTCTTCTCCTCAACCCGCGCGATGCTTGCGGCGAGCGCCGGGGGAAGGTCGCTGCGGCGGCCGATCACGCGGAATCGCACGCCTTCGCGCATGAGCTTGCGCGTCTTCAGTCGGATGAAGGTGGAGAAAAGCTTCATGAGGCCGTTCACTTCCTCGGCCGGACGCCTCCAGTTCTCGGTGGAGAACGCATACACGGTGAGAATCTTCACGCCGGCGTCCCTGCACCAGCCGAGCATGCGCTCAAGGGCGTCAACGCCGGCGCGGTGTCCGGCGAGGCGCTTCTTGCCGCGCGCGAGCGCCCAGCGTCCGTTGCCGTCCATGATCACGGCCACGTGTTGTGGGATGTTTGCGGTCATCCAATGCCCCCTATTCGCGCTGGGGATACCATTTCCGCGCCTACGGCAAACCGCCGCAGACGTCTGGCAACGCCGAATCTCTCGCCTAGTATTCGCATAAGTGCTTAATAGTTTACCATTTTTTTTCGCGGTCGGCAAAGTGCAGCGGGGCGCATCTGCGAAATTCACCGCCGAGCCTTCTGATGATTGGAAACAACTATTTAAAACAACTTGCCGTTGGCGCACGGGCTAACTCGCCCGTGCCCATAGCCCAATCAAAAACGATACAATTATTTCAAGATTCTTGCAAACATAGATGGATAGATGCGCGGGCGAGTTAGCCCGCGCACCTCTCTCAAAGTTGTTTTTACCAGTTGTTCTGGTTGTTTCCAATCTCAAACCGCATGGGTGAAAACGCAGATGCGCCCAGTGCAGCGGAACGGAACCAAACGGAATTGACAACGAAAATCAAATTGATATAATGCTTTTGCGTTAACCCAAATAGGAAACCAACATGTTTGCATACGAAACTTCCGGCGGTGAAAGCCAAATGAGACAGGCGAAGTGAAGTCATAGGCAAGAGAGCAGGAGGCATAATCATGCCAGGTAAACCAAAAATATCGGGATCGGTGGTGGCGGGTTTCCCGTCGCCGGCTGAACAGTACTTGGAACCGCCACTTGACTTGAACGAACTTCTCGTAAAGCGTCCGGCGGCGACGTTCTTCGTCCGCGTCCAGGGTGATTCGATGATCGGCGCGGGCATAAACGATGGTGATCTGCTCGTTGTTGACCGCTCCCTCCGCCCCGCCTCTGGTGACGTAATCATCGCCAGCGTTGACGGTGATTTTACGGTCAAAACCTACCGCCGCGATAAGGACGGCGTCCGGCTCGAACCGGCAAACCCCAACTATCCCGTCATCCGCCTTCGCCCCGGACAAGAACTCGACTACTTCGGCAAGGTGACGGCCTGCATACACAGATTCGCGGGGAAAAAATGATTGGATTGGTGGACGGCAACAACTTCTTCGTGTCATGCGAGCGCGTGTTCGACCGCCGCCTCGTGGGACGGCCGGTGGCCGTACTTTCCAACAACGACGGCTGCTGCGTTTCGCGCTCAAACGAATTCAAGGCGCTCGGAATCCCGATGGGCACGCCCTACTTCCAGCTGAAAGACCGCGAGGCTTCGGGCGAGTTGTTCTTCCGATCGTCCAACTACGAGCTGTACGGCGACATGTCGCGGCGCATCATTTCGATCTTGCGAGAGGAGGCAGTGGACGTGGAACAGTATTCCATCGACGAGGCGTTCATCTTCCCGCCTACGACCGCCGCCGCAGACTACGCCGCTTACGGGCGACGTCTGCGCGCCAAGATACTCCGCTGGGTGGGCATCCCGTGCGGCATCGGTTTCGCGCTCACGAAGACGCTCGCGAAGATAGCGAACCACATCGGCAAGAAGATGCCTGACGGCGTGTTCCTCATGCCGGACGATCCAACGGAAATCCTCGCCACTCTGCCCGTGCAGGAGGTGTGGGGTGTGGGACGCCGCCTGCCCGCGAAACTCCGCGCCGTGCGGATCATCACCGCCCAGCAGCTCCGCGACGCCGATGACGATACGATCCGTTCTGTTGGCGGCGTGACGCTCCTGCGCACGGTGATGGAGTTGCGCGGCATCCCTTGCCACGAGGAACGAGATTACGATGCGGACCCAGATTCAATTTCCTGCTCGCGCTCGTTCGGCGAGCCGGCCACCACGGCGGAGGCGCTTGCGGAGTCCCTCGCAACCTACACCGCGCAGGCAGCCGCCAAACTTCGCCGACACGGACTTCTCGCAGCAGGGTGCAACATCTACGCGCAGGTCTTCGCTTCGGGCGGCGGCGGCGATTTTCTGGGGCGCACGGTCGTGTTCCCCGCGCCCACGGACGCTACGAATGAAATGCTCCGCGCCATCCGCGAGGAGGTGGACGCACTCTACGTCGCTGGGACGCGCTACCGCAAGACGGGCATCGTGTTCTTCGGTCTCGAAAAACCCGGCACTGCACACCAGACCGATCTCTTCGACGCCACGCCGCCAGCCGAGAAGTCGCGACTGTACGCCGCCGTGGACGCCCTCAACGCCCGCTACGGCAAGGGCAGGGTATTCTCCGCCGCCCAGGGGCTGGGCGCGAGGTCGTGGCACATGAAACGGGAGCATGCAGCGCGCGGAATGGTGCTTCATTTATTTTTCACTCCATAACGCCTAAATATGGTAAACTATATGTGTCTTTCTTGGACGTGGCGTACCATGTGCCTACAGTCTCAAGACCATGAAAGGTATAATGTTTAGCAAGTGAAACGCGTCAAGTCGATATTGAAGGTCTCGGAGCAAGGGGTGTCACGCCCCTATCTCTGCGTGGACGAGTCTGGTGGCATCCGTTGGTGCAAGGGATGCCACACGGGAATTCGCTCTGTTGTGTCTGAATGGATCTGTGCAAGGTTGGCAAATCAGTTGGGGTTGCCTGTGCCTGACTTTGCGATCCTGAAACTCGATGTTTCGACATTCCATGAATGGCGCAACCTCCAAAATCGAGAAGCCCCCGAGATTGTCACGGACTCCAATCCATACGTTTTCGGTTCGCTCAACGTGGAGGATTGTAAGGATGTATTGGACGCGGAATCCGAACTGGATCACGTGGACAAGAAGATGCTGGCGAAGATATTCGCGTTTGATCGATTTATTCGCAATACGGACCGGACGGACTATAACAGCAATCTTCTTGTCAACGGGAATGTTTACATAATCGATCATAATAACGCATTCGACCCGAAGTTCTCCATCTCCGAATTTGAGGCCGAACATATCCTTAGAAAATACTGCGGTGCATTGTCCGAGGCGGAACAGTTGGCTTTCAGCAGCTCGTTCGCCGAGTTGGTCAGCGGATCTTTCCTTGACGAAGTTTGGAGCGAAATGCCTGATGCGTGGACGGATATCGCAGAAGAGATTCTGCCTTTGTCCCATGTCAGAGATGTTTTTCAGGAGGGATGCAATGTCGGAGTTTCATAATTGCGCAGTGGTGGCGGTTACACTACGTCCGAGTCCCATTTCGCAGGAGAATGCCTACCTTGGCGTTGTTGTCAGGTGCGCGGAGACCGGATACTTCGGCTATAAGCTTGTGCAGGACGACGCAAGCGCCATAGAGAGAATCGTTAATTTCTTCCCGAGGTATGGACGGCAGAATTTGATGCGTGCAGTGAAATGGGCTGCGCACGACATCGACTTCGCCATTGAAGGAGAGCGAAATGGCCGTGCCGCATTCGCCAATCTCATACGACCGCGTGAAAACGTCATCCGCTATGCGCCGCCCTTTGTCGTCGCGACAGATGATCCTGTGGCCGAACTTGCTCGGCAATACGAAATGCTAGTGTCCATTCCGGGTACTCCTTGCACCCTGAGCGACTAATGCCATTTATGTACGGATGGCATCGACGAGCGCGGAGGCTGCCGGGGAAAGTGCAGCGTTCTTGCGCCAGGCGAGATAGACGTCGCTGACGAGCGCGGGCGCGAACGGGCGAAACACGACGCGCTCGGCGAACTCCTGCGGGATCATCCCGTCGTGAGCGGAATGCCTCTCGCGTCCTTCGGCGAGATGCGCTTCTTCGCGGCGAGCGGCGTATCCTTTCGGACGGCAAGCCCCCAGTGGTGCGCGTAGGGGAGAGTCAGGTAGTCGAAGCCGTCGTAGCGTCCGGGGCCGATCAGCACGCCAAGGTCGAAGGTCCCCTCGCGCAGATGGGCGACAATGTCCTCGCCGTTGCCCGATGAGACGGAGAAACATAGTTTCGGGTTCGTGCGGTGAAGTCCTTCTGCGGCACGGGCCACGAAGCGGAACGCAGGCGTCTCGCCGGCTCCGATGGAGACCGTGCCGACGATCTCGTCCGTGTCAGACGCCTTGATCTCGGCCTCCACCCGCTCGGCAAGATCCACGAGATCGTCGGCACGCTGCCTGAGAGCGATGCCTTTCTCGGTCAGCGTGATTCCGCGCGCGCTGCGTTCGAGGAGCTTGTGCCCGAGCTCGTCCTCCAGCGCGGCGAGCTGCGTGGAGAGCGCGGGCTGCGAAACGTGCAGCCGTTCGGCGGCGCGGGTGATGTTCCCCTCATCCGCCACGGCGAGAAAGTACCTGAGTATCCGTAAGTCCATGCCGCATAATATACCACATTCCGGCATAAGTGTAAATTATGGCATTTGATAAGAAATCGGTATTTGTTATTTCACGCAGAACAGTTTATACTATCTGCGTTTTCTTTTTCGCCTCAATAGGACAACGACAAACAAGGAGAATGAAGATGCTGAAAGAACTTGCGATAGCAGCCCTGACCGCTGGTGGAGTCTGCGCGGCCGACGCGACAAGCGCGTCCCTCCCGCTCACGCAGGAGTGGGACAAGACATTCTCAAAATCAGACAAGGTGGAACACGCCAAGGTGACGTTCAAGAACCGCTTCGGCATCACGCTGGCTGCCGATGTGTACAGGCCGAAGTTGGGGAACGGGGAATGGGGAACGAAGAACGGTAGGGCGGTCGCCCCGCGACCGCCGAGATTTGCTGCGATTGCGGTTTCCGGCCCGTTCGGTGCGGTGAAGGAGCAATCGAGCGGACTGTACGCGCAGACGCTCGCGGAACGTGGCTTCCTGACCCTTGCGTTTGATCCGTCCTTCACGGGCGAGTCGGGCGGCTCGCCGCGTTACGTGGCTTCGCCAGACATCAACACGGAGGATTTCCAGGCGGCGGTTGACTATCTCATCTCGCGCGACGATGTGGACGCGGAGAGGATCGGCATTCTCGGCATCTGCGGATGGGGTGGTCTCGCCATCAACGCGGCAGCGGTCGATACCCGCGTCAAGGCGACGGTCGCCTCGACCATGTACGACATGACGCGGGTGACGGCGAACGGCTACTTCGACAAGGAGGACAGCGCGGCGGCGCGCAAGGCGAAGAAGGAGGCGATGAACGCCCAGCGCATCAAGGACTTCAAGTCCGGAACATACGAGCTTGGCGGCGGCGTGGTCGATCCGCTCCCTGCCGACGCTCCGCAGTTCGTCAAGGACTACCACGCCTACTACAAGACGCCGCGCGGTTACCATGCGCGTTCGCTCAACTCGAACGGCGGATGGAACAAGACGTCCTTCCTCTCGTTCATCAACGCGAAGCTACTCGCCTACGCGGGTGAGATCGAGAGCGCGGTGATGGTGCTGCATGGCGAAAAGGCGCATAGCCGCTACTTCGGCGAAACCGCCTTCAAGATGCTCAAGAGCGAGAACAAGGAGCTTGTCATCGTCCCCGGCGCGTCGCATTGCGATCTCTACGACGGTGGCGGCAAGGGCGCAATTCCCTTCGACCGTATCGAGGCCTTCTACAGGAAATATCTGAAATAGTTGTTAGACCGACGCCAACACTTCGCACAGAAAAGATCATGAGGATAACTTTGATGATTGCTTTCGCTGCTGGGAGATTAGGAGTTTCGGAGGAAATCCTAAGAATCCTCCATACCTCCTAAGCTCCAAGACTCCCAGTAGCGAAAGCAACTAAGAGAAATCACAAGGGAGTTATAGGCAAGTGGTTAATGATGGGATGAAAATGAAGATTGAAGAGTTTAGACGTGCGATGGCCGAGACGGAGTACATTCCCGCTGGGAGTGCGCTTCATCAGGCGTTTCACGCATTCTCCCAGGAGGCGCTGAAGATCACGGCGGAGTTGAACGGCGCGTACCATACGCCTGAGGAAGTGCGTGCGCTCATGTCGCAGCTGATGGCGAGCGAGATCGACGAGTCGTTCGGTCTCTTCCCGCCGTTCCACACGGACTGTGGCAAGAACACGAAGATCGGTAAGCGCGTGTTCATCAACGCCGGCTGTCAGTTCCAGGATCAGGGCGGAATCACAATCGGCGACGACGTGCTTGTTGGTCCGCAGACGATTATCGCGACGCTCAACCACGATCCCGATCCCGAGAAGCGCGGTGGGATGTTCGCAAAGCCTGTCGTCGTCGGCGACAAGGTCTGGCTCGGCGCACGTGTGACGATCTGCCCCGGCGTGACGATTGGCGAAGGCGCGATCGTCGGCGCGGGCGCGGTCGTGACGAAGGACGTGCCGCCGCGCACCGTCGTCGCCGGCGTTCCGGCGAAGGTCATCAAGCAATGCTGACCCTTTGCGTTCTTTACGGTAAAATACAACCAAGAAAGGAAAACGAAAATGAACAGGAAAGAATTCATCAAGAACATGGGCGCGGCTGCAGGCATTGCGGCGCTCGGACTGGGCTGCTCAAAAGAGGCGGAGGCAAGTGGAACGGCCGACACAAACAAGGTAGCCGTGTCCGCCGGCAAAATGGCCGTTGTGTACTTCTCGTGGAGCCCTGACGGCAACACGCGCTTCGCGGCGACGACCATCGCGAAGAAGGCCGGCGCGGCGCTCTTCGAGATCAAGGCCAAGACGCCCTACAACAGCGACTTCAACAAGTGCTGCGACGAGGCGAAGCCGGAATGCTACGGCAAGAAGCTCCGCTCGATCAACCCGATCGAGGGACTCGACCTCGCGAAATACGACGTCGTGTTCGTTGGCACGCCTGACTGGTGGGGCACGATGGCGCCGCCCGTTCGCACGTGGGTGACGCAGAACAAAGACGCGCTCAAGGGCAAGACCGTCTGCATCTTCCAGACGCACGGCGGCGGCGGAATGGAGCGCGTCGGCAAGGAGTTTGCTGATGTGATTGGTGACGCGGCGAAAGTCCTGCCGCCCAAGGCGTTCCCGGGATCGTCCATCAAGTCCGCCACGAAGGCGCTTGAGGCGTTCGTCACGGATCGTCTCACGGTGAAGTGAATCACGCAGAGGCGCAGAGAACTGGTGAATGTGAGACGACGAGATGAACAGAAAAGAGTTTATCAAGGGCATAGGACTTGTCGCGGGCGCGGCGGCGATTGCCATGCGGACAAAGGCCGCAGGCGACACGCCGTGTAACCGTGGATCGACCGGTGGGGTGGCGAGTTCACTTCCGAATCGGGTTCTCGGCTCGGGACGCGCGGCGATGTCCGTATCCACGCTCGGATTCGGCTGCATGGGCCTCACGTACAACCGTTCGCAGCATCCTGACAAAAAGCAGATGTCGCGGCTTCTGGCCAGGGCCGTGGACTGCGGCGTGACGCTGTTCGACACGGCGATCGTCTATGGTCCGCTCGAAAACGAACTGTTCGTGGGCGAGGCCCTTGCTCCCTACAAAGGACGGATCAACATCACGACGAAGTTCGGGCACGAGATCGTGGACGGCAAGGCGACGGGACGCCAGACGAGCCGCCCGGACGTCGTGCGCCGCACGTGGCTGGATGCATCGCCGACCTCATCCGCGAGGGGAAGGTGCAGCGGTGGGGGCTCTGCGAAGTGTCGGCGGACATTATCCGCCGCGCCCATGCGGTCTGTCCGCTCACGGCGATCCAGAGCGAATACCACCTCATGCACCGTCTTGTGGAAAAGAACGGCGTGCTGGACGTCTGCCGCGAACTGGGCATCGGATTCGTCCCGTACAGCCCGATCAACAGGGGTTTTCTCGGCGGCGACATCAACGAATACACGCAGTTCGACGCGGCGAACGACAACCGCCAGACCCTCCCTCGCTTCCAACCGGAGGCGCTGCGCCTCAACACGCGCATCGTGAACGTGTTGCAGCGGTTCGGGCGGACGCGCGGCATGACATCCGCGCAGGTCGCGCTCGCGTGGCTCCTCTCTAAGGCGCCGTTCGTCGTCCCGATTCCCGGCACGACGAAACAGGCGCACCTCTACGAGAACCTGCACACGCTCGATTTCACGCTTTCCACGGGCGACATCGCCGAACTGGAGCGCGCGGTCGAGGCCATTCCCGTCATCGGCGACCGCTACGACGCCGAACAGCAAAAGCGCGTACTTGGGTGAACGGTAAAACTACCTTTGCGAATTTGGCATAAGACAAAGAAACAAGAAAGGAAATAGACAATGAAAGAAATCAAGACAACAGCGGACATCACCAATGCGACGGCGATCGACCTTGGCCCGCTTGCGGAGATCAAGGACTATGTACTTGAGCTTGGCCCAGATGTGAAGATTCCGGGCAAGGTGTTCGGCGGAACTGCAGTCAAGGCTGGCGGCGCGGACTTCTCGCTGCAAGTGTTCGCCCCCGGCACGGAGGGCGGATTCTACCATACGCACAAGGAACACGAAGAGCTGTACTTCTTCCTTTCAGGAGAGGGCGAATATCAGGTCGATGGCACGAACATCCCCGTCAAAGAGGGTTCAGTCGTGCGTGTCTCTCCCGCAGGCAAGCGCGCCGTCCGCAACACGGGTTCGACACCGCTCACAATGCTCTGCGTTCAGTACAGGGCCGCGCCGGGCAGCGTCACGCCAGCCGACGGAACGATTCTCGCCGATCCGGTAAAGTGGTAGTCGAGTCGGACAAGGGCAAAGGTACGAAGGAGGTTAGGAGTTGAAGAAACTTATCATAGGAGGAATGGCAATGGCCAGTGCGATCATGGCAGATGCGGCGGAATTGACGCCAAAGGAAAACACGATCGTCGATATCGGCGCGTGGACGGCGCGGGGCGAGCAGGACAAGCTCGGCGTGGCGTTCAAGGCGGGGTTCGAGGCGGGGCTCACGCTCAACGAGGCGAAGGAACTTGTCGGGCAGCTCTACGCCTACTGCGGCTTCCCGCGAGCGCTCAATGCGGCGGGAACGCTGATGAAGGTGTGGAATGAGGGGAACGGGGAATCGGGAACGGGGAACGGGAAATGGGGCGAGGGACGTACGGCGTCTATGCCGCGCGGCTCGCTCGGCGAGCGTGCCCTGCCGGTCGGGACGGCGAACCAGACGAAGCTATGCGGCGGGCCGGTGAAGGGGGCGCTCTTCGACTTCCATCCGCAACTCGACGAATACCTGAAGACGCATCTCTTCGGCGACATCTTCGCGCGCGATGTCCTTGACTGGCGGACGCGCGAGATCGTCACGATCGCCGCGCTCGCGGCACGTCCCGAGACGGCGCCGCAGATGAAGGCGCATATCGCGATTGGCAAGGTGAACGGCGTCACCGACGCGCAGGCGAAAGCGATTGTGCGGCGCGTACAGGTGGCCGCGACAAGCGCGGCCCTCCCGTCCGACTGGTCGCCGATCCCCGTGGGCGAGCCCAATACCGCGTACGCCAAGTACTTCATCGGCAACAGCTATCTCCACAAGCTCACGCTCGACCAGGTTCCGGCGTTCGGCGTCACGTTCGAGCCGGGCTGCCGCAACAACTGGCACATCCACCACGCGAAGACGGGCGGCGGACAGATGCTCATCGTCACGGCGGGCGAGGGCTTCTATCAGGAATGGGGCAAGCCGGCGCGCCGGCTCAAGAAGGGCGACACGGTGAACATCCCGGCGAATGTCAAGCACTGGCACGGCGCCGCGCCTGATTCGTGGTTCCAGCACATCGCCCTCGAAGTGCCCGGAACGGAGCAGTCGAACGAATGGTGCGAACCGGTGGATGACGCCGCCTACGCCGAGGCGACAAAATAAAGCAGGAAAAACACAATCTATACGCTGCCAGATCTGCGTCCACCAGGGTGCCGCCAATTAGAGCCTCTTGAGGATTGTTTCGTCCAGCATGAACGGTATCACGCCGACGCGAATGATGCCGTCTGTATCCGAACGCGCCTCGCCGTAGTCATCTGTAATGACGATTTTCTTGAAAAAGTCACCGGTCTTGCGCAACGAAAGCGTCTCCTGCCGATCCTTCGCCGCATCCTCGATCCGTAATGCCGACTGTATGTAGATTTTGTCATTGCCTCGGTTGACCACGAAGTCAATCTCGTGCTGTCGTATCGACTGCCGACCGTTGTCGTCGCGCGAGGAAACTGGAACCACACCGACGTCAACGTTACATCCTCTGCGCAGGAGTTCGTTGTAGATCGCGTTCTCCATGGGATGGCTGAGATCGGTATCGCGAAAGTTGAGCCGCGCATTGCGGAGTCCTAGGTCAGTCGCATAGTACTTCATGGGCGAATCGAGGTAGCGGCGTCCCTTCACCTCGAATCTCCGAGCATGGCGGAAGAGAAACGCATCCTCAAGATACTCGATGTAGCCTTTGAGCGTATGGTCACTCGGATGCATTTTCCAGAGCGTGTTCATCGTGTCGCCGATCTTGTGCGGATTTGTCAGGCTTCCAATGTCCGACGAAAGCACGTCAATCAGGTTCGACAGCACGATGTCGTCCTTCACGCCATGCCGTTCCCGTATGTCCTTGAGGTAAACCTCGTCGAACAACCCCTTGAGGTAGGCGGCACGCTCGTCGGCATCGTCCGTCAGCGCGGCGACCGGCATGCCGCCCCACGTCAGGTAGCGGTGGAACGCCTCCATCTTGTCGGAAAGCCCCGATGCCGGCAGCCATTCCGCAAACGACAGCGGCCAGACGTGGAGCTGCTGCCCTCGATCACGGAAGTTCGTGGCGATGTCGATTGAGAGCGTCTTCGAATTCGATCCGGTTACATAGACGTCTGCGTTTTCGATTTTCTTCCATCCGTTCAGGACGTCGTAGAACGTGACGAGCGCGTCTTCGCGGTCTTCGGGCGCGAGAGCCGAAATGTCTATCCCGGGAGCCGGCACCTTGACCGAACGCTGAATCTCGTCGATGAACACGTAATACGGTTTCCTTCCTTTACGGATGCGGCCACGCACGTATTCGTCGAGCTTGAGAGGATTCCTGAGAGTGATGAACTGCTTGTCGTCGAGGTCAACTGATATGATATGATCCTCCGCGACGCCTTCCGCAAGAAGCCGTTTGCGGAAAAGCGTGTCAAGCAGATACGACTTGCCGCACCGTCTGATGCCGGTGATGACCTTCACAAAGCCGTTCATGCGCCGAGCAAGCAACGTCTCAACGTACGAATCTCTTACTATACTCACTTTTCTCATCTGCTAATTCGTTTAAATTGTTAAGTGATTTTGCAGTTCGAAAATAGTATAGCACATTTTGGGCGTTTGTGGAGAATAAAGGGATAAAAAGCATACAAAAACAGAAAATGTGAAATGTTGCCCGCATGCGGAAGAAACAGTTCGACTAGTCAGAGGTGGGGATTTGCGTGCGGCCACAAAAGGGCTTACAGCATTGGTTATTTCCTACACATGGTGAAGTGGTTTTTGCGCGACTTGATCAAGCCGAGCTTGGATAGTCGGCTGATTTCCGCCGAAAGCGCGCTGCGCTCGACGCAGAGGAAGTCTGCGAGCTGCTGCCGGTCGAAGGGTATGTCGAATTCGTTTGTGCCTTTCTGTTGTGCGACAGAGCGCAGATAGGCCATCAATCGGTCTTGCGTGGATCGGTGTGACAGGATTTCGATCTTGCGGTTCAGCTCGATCGTCTTGACGGCGAGTGCTCGCATCAGGTTGCGGACGAGCCGCGCGTGGAACGCACAGGCGTTCTCGCAGGGTGAAAGGATGCGGTCGGTCTTCACGAGCAGAACGTCGCTGTCCTCGTCCGCCTCCACGTCGACGCTCATTGTCTCGGCCCCGGACAGCGACTGCGCGGCGGCAACGATTTCCGCCGGGCCGATGTGCTTGATGATGGTGCGGCGTCCTTCAAGGACGTATGTCGAAACCGAAAGCGCGCCCGAAAGAAGGACGCCGATTCTGTCGGCGCGGTCGTCGGTCCTCATCAGCGCCTCGCCTTTCGCAAGGCGCTGGCGTCTCGCGCCGAGGCACGCAAAGAGAGCGGAAAGTCTCTCGATTCCGATTCCGTCGAAGATCGCGGACCGTTTCGCCTGGATCGCAAGATATGTTGTTTCCTGTTGCATGGGCTGATAGTTTATCATTTGTTAGCCGTTTTCACAATGTTGGCGGGACAACATATTTCACGTTCTCAAAATGATATACTGTGCGGCGTCAACACGAAAGTAGGAGGTCAAAACCATGAAAAGAAAGATAGTCGAAATAGACGAAACCAAATGCACGGGCTGCGGGCTGTGCGCGAACGCCTGCCACGAGGGCGCGATTGCAATGGTGGACGGCAAGGCGAAGCTCGTCAAGGACGACTACTGCGACGGCATGGGCGACTGCCTGCCGGAGTGTCCTGCCGGTGCGATCAAAATCGTCGAGCGCGAGGCCGCCGCATACGACGAAAA
>CACZAK010000127.1 GCA_902779075.1 uncultured bacterium
TCTAATTTCGCAATCCCTCTGCTCCCATGCCACCGTGTTCAACGGGGCTTGGCAACCATATTAGACGCTACACCATCCCCAACTTTGCGACATTACCAATAAGTTGAAGTTCGGCGCGTTTTGGCTTACCCACGAAGGAGACTCAAAATGATCCCTATTATTTGGCGATTTCTGAAATGGCTTGCTCATGCAGTGTGGTGGCTTCTTTGGGGGTGCGGGATTTCCTCAAAGGGAGATTCTAATACAAAGGTGTCCAAACGGGATGCTACATCCGAAGCAAAGGAACCAAGCCAGGATTCGATTTCTCATGGGAAATGACTCAATTGGGCTCGTTCTCTCTGGAGGCGGCGCGAAAGGGGCGTTTCAGGCTGGTGTCTGGAAGGCGATGTGCGAACTCGGTCTTGCCGATCGGGTTAGCGTGATTTCTGGCACTTCCGCCGGAGCGATCAACGCTGCGGCATTTGCTGCGTTACGTGATCCGGAGAAGATCTGCAGGTTCTGGCACACAAAAGTCGGTGACATCGCCACGCCAAATCTTGCAAATCTAGTGCCGGGGCAGTTCATCGTTGCCCTTAGAGACGTGTTGTCGGGGAAACCATTCCCGTTCCAAGGGCTTCTCGACCGAAGCGCTCTGGAAACGATTCTTTCGCGACTGCTTCCTAGAATATGGCCAGAAGGGGCGCCGGAAGTCTACGCCACTACGCTTGAATGCCGAGGGGGATTGCTCAGCACATTTGATTCGGCCTGCTATGAAAGACAATGTTTCTTTCTGAACGAGGAGTTGAACGCAAACAACCGAATCAAGCAGTTGCTCGCCTCTGCGGCCATCCCATGGGGATTTGATCCGGTGGATCTAAACGGCAGGAGATATGTTGATGGCTCTTGGGAGGCAATGGGTGGGGACAACATTCCCGTCTCCCAGATTCTCAAACGCCGGCCCGATATCCGCACGATCATCGTCGTGCGGTGCAATTGTGCCGCTGACGAACCGGACGCGATTGATGCCACCATCCCACGCGGCACAACATTAGTCGAGGTGCGTCCCCGCAGCTCGTTACGCGGGCCGCTGGATGTCGCAAGCGACTTGTTGCCAAGTTTCGGTTTCCTAAACGACGTTCCATTTGTAGGGAAACTTACACAAAGTGTTGATGCTCTCTCTCGCCAGATTCGCATCTGGTCTGGTACTCTGGCCTTCGATGGCGAGTGCGCAAAACGATTTATCAAGCAGGGCTACGCCGAGGGAATGACAGTGCTAAGGCAGCTGAAGCCGAAAGATAAGCTAAACTGGTAGGCCGTGGCCGAGATCATGCGACATATCGCGTCGGTGAATTCGACTGGGTCAAGGCGAAGGGCCCGGACGGGGTGGAGCGTGGCACATACAGCGGTGCGTTCGCCATGAGCTTCGAGGCGAAGAACGTGAGGCGTGCGCTTGAGGTGGCGGCGTGGGGGCGACTTTCTCAAAAACGCCCATTGGCGTTTCGCCGAAACGTTCGGCGAAAGCGATGAGGCACATTTCCCCCTGATTTGGAATCCTAGCAGTAGAACAGGCTTGATATGTCGGCGTCTTTTTGATATCTTCATTATCCTCAAAACGCGAAAAGGAGACAACAAGGTGGCAACCATGAGCCAACCCCAAACTAGGGGAAAAGTTCTCGCGATGTTTCGCGCCAAATACGACTCACTTAAGTCTGTGTATCCCGAAGTCGGCTCCTTTGACGAGGCTGCTTCGACCAACTTCTACCAGAACCCTGACAGCGGCTGGCAGATGAACCTTTCCCCATGCGCCGCCATCACGCTCCGTCCGGGAGACGATGAGGCACACATAATCTACGGCGCGGTATGTGCAAGGTGGTACGAAGAGGGCGGGGCGTTCGAGAGAGACATACCCGGCTGGCTCGGATACCCTGTCAAAGATCAAGCGGCAATAGATATTGGAGTTCGTCCACCGCCCCCTCTTGATTTTGATTTCAATACCGCCTCGTGGGTTCCCTCCCCGGTACAAGTTAAAGGAGTCGTTGCCGCGTTTGATTTTGGCAACGTTTTTTGGCATTCAGGACTAACTTGGGAGCGGGCAAATGAAACGAACGCATACGTTTTTCGCGCCGTAGCCAATCCTGCTCTTGCAGGTGACAAGGAGTTGGAAGCGCTTGCGGAACAAATAAATGAAGCCTTCAAAAAAGATGAGGCTATCAAACCTCCTGACCCTAAGGCATTGTGCTGTCTTCCTGGAAAAGACCTTCCATTTGCCGTCCCGCCGCAATCAGCGGCTGAACTGAACGAAGTGGGAACAAGGTATGTGCCATCGGACATTGATGTGGCAATAAAGAGCATTATTTCCACTGCCAAGTTTTGTGAATTGTCCAAAATGACATCAAGCTGTTATCGGTTAGAGGAAAAAGGCGTGGTGTGGGCATTTCTTGGGGCTACTTGGAAATATAGTCACGTTATTATTTGTCTATGGAGAGAAAAAAACAACATCCGCGCTACAATCGATACGAAAAAACGCTTTCTTTGGAGCATTCTGTCTGTGTTTGTACCGAATGAGGAGGTATTACACGAAGAATTCACCATTCCCAACATCCAAAAGGGGATGTGACGTCTATGATCTATCCGCCGTGGGCAGATGACAACAATTTTCGTAAGGAGGATCCAACAATGAATACCACTAACCCCTTCCATTTTGAGCTTGAAGATGTCTATCTGAGTTCTGGATTCTCCGGGAAAATCGTTTCCTGCACGGCAGGAGGGAAAGGAGCGCTTGCCGCCAATGTCGACCGTGCCAGCACATGGGAAACCATTGTCCCAGAACCGCAAGCCGATGGTACCGTCGCATTTCGATCGAAGGTTAGCAACCAAATCCCGTTGGCGTGGACAGCATCTGGACGTCAGCCGCCATTTCTTCACTCGGGAAGAAGTGGAACGCTTCATCGAACTGCTGGCCCAGCACAAACTGAACATCTTCCATTGGCACCTCACGGATGATCAAGGCTGGCGCATCGAGATCAAGAAATACCCGAAACTCACCGAAATCGGAAGCATCAGGAAAGAGACTCTCGTCGGGAGGGATTACGATCAGACGGATTGCCAATATGACGGAACACCGTATGGTGGCTTCTACACGCAGGAGGACCTCCGCCATGTGGTGGAATTCGCACGGCGGCGCCGGATAACGATTGTTCCGGAAATTGACATGCCCGGACACATGGCAGCCGCAATCACGGCCTATCCTGAACTCGGCAATTATCCCGATCGGCAGATCCAAGTGCGAACACGCTGGGGGATTTCGAAGGAAACGCTCAACTGCAACGAAACTACCATACGGTTCTGCAAGGATGTTTGGGAAGAGGTCATGGCGCTGTTCCCAAGCAAGTTCCTTCACATCGGCGGCGACGAAGCCCCGCATGATGAATGGGATGAATGCGGAGCCGCAGCGAAACTTGGACTATCGTCAACGGCCGATATCCAGCCGAGATTCACAGCTGAACTGGTTCGCTTTTTCGGGGAACATGGACGGCGGCTGATTGGGTGGGACGAGATAGCCGAGAACGGTTCCGCCCCGGACAATGCCGCCATCATGTGGTGGAGGAGAAATGGCATTGGCATGCAAGCCTTGACTGCAGGGCATGATGTAGTCTATGCAAACAGCAGGCATCTGTACTTCGATAGCTACTATGACGACGCCGATAAAGAATCAGGTGCCGTTCCGAGAACCTTTGACCGTTTTGTGAATGAAAGGTGTATCTTTGACGCGGTCGGCAAAATCGACACTCGTATGCTCGGCGCGCAGGGTCAACTGTGGACGGAATACATTCCCAACATGCGAGTCCTTGAAAACCGCGCATTCCCGAGAATAGCCGCGATGGCGGAAGCCTTGTGGGCGCTACCGCACGACTTCGCAGACTTTACCAAGCGGATGCAACGGCAGAATGTCCGCTACTTCGTCCAAAAGGTCAATGTGTACATTCCGGATTGCATCCCCCTGGTCGACAACGGGTCGCAAATGGTGGACATCCCCGACGGCCCTGTCTGTCTCGTGGCCAAAAACGCCAACAAAATCGTGACCTGCGAGGACAGGGGACGTGAGCCGCTTGCCGCGACACTCGGTGCGTTCGACAACAACCACGGCGAAAGCATGGTCGTCGAAAAGCAACCTGACGGGTCTGTGGCGTTCAAGAATGTCTGCACTGGCAAATACATTTCCGTGACCGACGATGGAAGTCTTCTCAAAGCCGAGGGATCTCGCGCTGACTTGTGGGTGTTGTTCGACATCTACCCGTATGGTCATTTTGACGGCGGATTTGTCCTCCGTTCCCGGAAAAACGGAAAGTTCGTGACCGTTGACGAATCTTCTGGTAACCGCCTCGCAGCGATATGCGATGGCACTCCGCGCTCATGGGAAGTCTTTTCATTCCTTTCGTGTGATAATCTTCCAAACACTTGAAGGCGCTTGCGACAAGGAGAACCCAATAATGAAAACCCGTGACGAAGTCATCGTCTTGTTCCGCGACAAGTATGAACACCTCAAGGCGGTCTATCCGTCTGTGGGACCTGTATTCTGAATTCAAGAAAGGTGTCTTCGTGTGGAGGCGAACACGTTGGAGACAGAAGTGCAGATTGACTAGGCGGAGCATCAAGGTGCTGGAGCCTGTATCAGGAAAGACTAAACAACAACACGAAAAATCAAGACGGATGAAGTAACGGAGGCAAAGAAAAACATGACGGTTCAGCAGATTCCCGACTACAAGCCCGGCGTGCGCGTGCATGGAGTGAACCTCGGCGGGTGGCTCGTCCTCGAGCGCTGGATGAAGGAAAGCCTGTTCGTGGGCGTGAACGGCAAGGATGAAACCTGCTTCTGCGTCCAGCTCGGTCGAGAGGAGGCGACACGGCGGCTGCGCGAACACTGGGACACGTGGATCACGGAGGCGGACTTCGCGTGGATCTCCGACCACGGCTTCAACGCGGTCCGCATCCCGGTCGGGCACTGGATATTTGGCTCCGCCTCCGGCTATCCGTACCACCAGCGTTACGGCGCCGATCCGCACCCCTATGTGGACGGCGGAATCGAGCGTCTCGATCGGGCCTTCGACTGGGCGGAAAAGTACGGGCTGATGGTCCTCGTCGACCTGCATTGCGCCCCCGGCTGCCAGAACGGCTTTGACAACGGCGGGCTCGAAGGCGTCTGCGACTGGTGGAAGAAGCCCGAATACATCGACTTTGCGATTCTCACACTTGAACGCCTCGCAGAGCGATATGGGAAGCGCAAGGCGCTCTGGGGCATCGAGACGCTAAACGAGCCGAATTGGGAGGTTCCGGACTGGGTCTTGGATGACTTCAACTGGAGAGCCTACCAGGTCATCCGGAAACACTGCCCGCCGGAGAACGGAGCCGTGGTGATTCACGACGGTTTCCGGGATTCGCGGATCAAGGACGTCTTCGGCGGTAAAATGCCTCATCCGGAATTCCAGAACGTTGTGCTGGACGCCCATCGCTACCAGTGCTTCGGGCCCCGACCGGGGCAACCGGATTTGCGCACGTTCGACCATGCCGCAAACATCCGCCACGCCGAAGGGCACATCGCCGACGAAATGCGAACGCTGAACGAAACGGTCTATTGGACCATCTGCGGAGAATGGTCTCTTGCCACCGGCGGTCAGCGAAACGACGACGAGCGCCAGGAGTTCTTCGACGCCCAGGCCAAGGCGTTCGAGGACTGCCAGGGGTTCTTCTTCTGGAGCTACAAGCTTGAAAATGGTGATCTTGCATGGTCGCTTCGTCATGCAGTTGAACGCGGATTAAAAGTTGACAACTGAAGGATGACACCATGCCTATGATTGGTACAATTGCCGGCGACATCGCCGGTTCCATCTACGAGTTCCACAATATCAAAACGCGCGATTTCACAATCTTCGCAGACTACTACGGAAGACGCGCCCGCCCCACGGACGACAGCGTGATGACGCTGGCCGTCATGCAGTCCTTGCTTGATGCGGCGGACGATTTGCACGCGCTTCCTGCGGCCGCCGTTCGTAGGATGCAGGAGTTCGGTCGTCGTTATCCGCATGCCGGCTACGGCGGTTCGTTCCGGCGCTGGATTGCCAGCGAAGCTCCTCAGCCATACAGGAGTTGGGGGAATGGTGCCGCTATGCGCGTGAGCGGGTGCGGCTGGGCTGCCAAGACTCTTGACGAGGCGCTTGCATTTTCCGATGCCGTGACCGGAGTCACCCACAACCACCCTGAAGGACTCAAGGGTGCACGTGCCGTTACCGCCGCAATCTTCCTTCTTCGCAACGGAACGTCCGTGGCCGATGTCCGTTCACACATCTGCGAGAACTACTACCCGCTCGACTTCACGCTCGACGAAATCCGCCCAAGCTACGATTTCGATGTCTCCTGCCAGGGATCCGTCCCGCAGGCTCTTGAGGCGTTCTTTGAAGCCGACAGCTTTGAGTCCGCGATTCGCAATGCAATATCCATCGGAGGCGACAGCGACACTATCGCCGCCATTGCGGGCGGTGTGGCGGCAGCGCGGTGGGGCGTCCCGGACAACCTGCGAGCGGAAGCGCTCGCACGTCTCGACTCTTTCCAGCGGGAAATCATTACTTCCTTTGAAAATCGTTTCGGCAACAGGGTGTCATGATCCAAAATTGGAGGTTACTTCAAGAAGGCCGACGGCGAAATCATTGACTGAATCGGTGGCGTGCTCGGCCCGACGCATCCAACGTCGAGAGTCCGCAGGTTTTGCGGAATGGTTGCCTCATAAGGACTCGAACCTTAACAAGCAGATTCAGAATCTGCGGTGCTACCATTACACCATGAGGCAATGGGGTGAAAACGGCGCATAGTATAGCAGATTCCCGGCACACGCGCAAGGGGGAAATTCCAGTTCACGAAAGAGCCGAGTTTTGATACAATATCGGCACTCAATGTTAGAGGTAAAACACATATCCTTTTCTTGGGGACGTTTGCCGCTGCTGGACGACGTCTCCTTCACCGTCATGCCGGGCGAGACGGTGGCGCTTGTCGGTGCGAACGGGGCGGGCAAGACCACGCTCCTGCGCATCCTCGCCGGCGCGTGCCTGCCGTCCTCCGGGACCGTGGTTGCGGACGCGGTGGACATGCTCCTTTCGCCTTTGCGGTACCGTCGGCTGCTGGGCTACCTGCCCGAGTCTGCGGCGGTGGAGCCGGGCATGACGGTTAAGGATTACCTGAAGTACCGTGCGAACCTCAAGGGAGAGGTGCAGAAGAAAATCCGCCACCGCGTGCTCGAGGCGATGGAGCTGTGCGGTCTTTCCGCGCGCGCGAACACGCGCGCGGACTGTCTTTCGCAGGGCCTACGCAAGCGCGTGGCGTTGGCGGAGGCGATCCTACTCCGTCCGCGTTTCCTGTTCCTCGACGACCTGCTTGCGGGGCTGGACGCGGAGATGCGTCTTTCCGTAGGGCGCATCCTCAAGTCGTTTTCGTCGTTCGCGGCGACGATAATCTCCGGACATGAACTTGACGAGCTGGAGTCCATTGCGAACAAGTTTCTCGTGCTGAAGGGCGGACGCCTGCAGATCGCGAATACGGCGGACGACGTGCGTAACCTGTTCGCGGGGAAGGCCGGAGAGGAGGTAGTGGCATGAGGACTGTGCGCGTTGTCATGCTGCGCACGTTCGGCGCGCTGATGGGGTCGATGTCGACTGCGATCGCCGTGGCGGTGTTTCTCGGCGTGTCCGGCGGTCTCTTCGCAAGGGCGCTGCTGGGCGGAGAAGGGGGACTCACTCCCGTGGCCGTGCTGTGGGCGCTCGGGGCTGCGCCGACGCTTCCCGTGCTGGCGGCTGTCCTGACAATGCGCCTGGTGGCCGATGATCGTGCATCCGGCCGCGCGGATCTTCTTTTTTCCGCGCCGGTGCGTCCGCGCGACGTCGTGTTCGGCAAGTTCCTTGGCGCATGGCTGCACGCGGCGCTTGCGCTTGCCGTCTACCTGACGTTGCCGTTGGCGCTGCTCCCCGCGTGCGCGCCGGCTCTCGCTGAGCATCTCACGTGGGACTTGTTCCTTCCTGCGTATGCTGCGCTGCTCATGCAGGCGGCCCTCTGGTGCGCGTGCGGAATTTTCGCGAGCGCCTGCTGCCGTTCCGCAGCAGTCGCGGCCGTCATATCGCTTATGCTCACCGTAGTGCTGCCAACCGCAGCCTACCAGTCGGCCTTCATCTGGGGGCGTGCGTTCCGCGTACACTTCACGGAACTGCCTTTCACGGCGCATCTGGTGGACCTTTCCACGGGCCTCTTGCAGCTCTCTACCCTGTTCCTCTACTTCGCCCTCGCAGTGTGCGCGCTGTTCGCGGCCTCGAAGACGCTTGCGCTGCTGCAGTTCGGTGGACGCGGCTGGCTAGGCGTGCGTTTCTCCACGGCATGCGCCGTGTTACTCGCGTTCGCTTTCACGGCATGCGCGTTCCTCTTCGTGGACAGGTTCAGCATCTCCGCCGAACTTCCGATGCGCGGCGGGTATTCGGCGTCGGACCGAACGCGGCAGATTCTGGCCGAGACTAGCGGCGAGCCGGTACACGTGACGTGTTTCCTCTCGCAGCGCGCGCCCGCCTACCGGGTGGTCCGGCGTCTCCTGCGCGGCCTTGAGACCACTGCGCGCGGCGTGGCCGGCGTGCAGCTGGAGGTCGCGAACGTTGATCCGCGCTGGGACCTTGGCGCTGCGGGACGGCTCGTGAAGGCCGGCGTGCCGGAAGGGTCGCTCGTCTTCCGCCAGGGGCGGCGCAAGGTGACGGTGCCGGTGGACGACCTCTTCGCGGGCGTCACGAACGATACGCTCGCCGTCACCACAGAGGGACTCTTCGAGGCCGAGAACGCATGCGCCACGGCGGTGCAGCGCCTGTCCGTGGCAGGGCGGCGCGGGACGCTGTACTGGACGACAGGCCACGGCGAATCGTCGGCGGCCTCGTACGATGCAATCTACGGCATGAGCGACATTGCGCGCGAGTTCCGCCAGAACGGCTACCGCATCAAGACCATCGACCTCGCGCAGACAGCCACCGTGCCGGAAGACTGCGCCGTGCTCGTAATCGCCGGCGCGCGCGAACCGTTCTCCCGCACGGAGACGCAGCGCGTGGAAGGATACCTTCGCGGCGGGGGGCGTCTGCTCGTGCTGACGGCCTCCTCGCCCAACGCGGGCGTCGGCTCGCTTCTTTCGGACTGGGGCGTGCGGCAGCTGCCATGTACGGCCGTGTCGCCGTCGTCTACGTTCAACGGCGCCGACGTGCTGGTGACGGACCTGGGCGACCACGCGGTGACGCGTCCGCTCGAGGGCTGCACGCTTCTCTTCGAGGGCGCCGCCGTGCTGCAGCCTACGGCCGCGGCGGAGACGAACGCGGTGGACGCGGCGTCGGCGGTTGCCGTGGACCGCACTGAGTTCATGGCGCTCGCGCGCTCCGACGCCAAGAGTTGGGGCGAGTCCGAGCCGGCGGTGCGTCCGTGGGCGTTCGACCCCACGACGGAGCCCAAGGGTCCTCTCGTGCTAGCTGCGGCGCTTGAGCGCGGCGGCGGCGCTGCGAAGGACCTTGCATTCCGTCCTACGCGCATCGTTGTGGTCGGCGACGCCACGTTCGCACTCAACGGAGCTCTCGCCCGCCGCGCGAACGCGAACCGCGACTTCCTCCTCAACGCCGTCGCGTGGCTCGCGGGCCTCGACGCGTTCTCGGATTCCCGTATGCCAGGAAACGTCGTCGCCACGGGCATGGACCGCTCGCGGTGGATTCGCTTCGGGGTGCTGGCCGCCGGCGGTTCTGCCGCATGCGTGCTGCTGCTGGGGCTGCTTGCCGCGTTTCGCAGAAGGAGGCGGTCATGAGCAACATGCGCGCGATTCTGTTTTTCATTGTGGGCATCCTCCTGCTGGGCGGCCTGCTCGTTTGGATGGAGACGCGGACGCGCAGTGCCGCTCCGGAAGCGCGCGCGCGCGTCCTGTGCGAGTTCAGACCTGAGCGCGTGGACGCCTGCGTTGTGCGGAATGCGGGACAGGGGGAGGTAGAGCTTGCGCGCGGGGCGGATGGTACATGGCGTCTCGTGCGACCCTTCGCCGTCGCCGCAGACGCCACTGCGGTCGCCCGCCTCGTCGATGCGCTTACGCTCGTGCCGATTTCGGACATGCGGTCCGACGGAGAAATTCTTGAAATGAACGAGACGTTCGCGGACTTCGGGATAAATACCAATTCACTGTCCGTCACGCTCAGTTCACGCGGACGCCATACGGCCGTCACATTCGGGAACATTTCGCCGTCTGGAGCCGAGGTCTACGCCCACGTGGAGGGATCGCGCAGCATCTGCGCCTTGCCGAAGGATGCATTTGAAAGGATCCCCCGCAACTTGGACGACTTCCGCGAGCGCGGCGTGCTTGAATGTCCGCGTGAGGAAATCTCCGGCCTCGACATCCGCGTTCCCGACAAGCCGGCCGTCCGCCTTGCGCGCGCGGAAGGCGGGTGGTCGATACTCTCGCCGGCTGCGGCGCCGGCGGACGGCACTGCGGTGGGCTCACTTGTGGACTGCCTCGCCGCCGCGCAGATCGTGGCGTTCGAGATCCCGTCGCGAACTCGTCCGTCCGTGCCGGCGGGCGGCATCCGCGCGGGTGACCTCGTGCCTTACGGACTTGACGCGGGGCTCTCCGTGACAGTGCGCGGAGCGGCGGACCGCACGGAGCAGATCGTGTTTGGACGCTCGGCCGGCACGAATCTCGTGTGGGCGCTCGTGCGGAACGGAAAGGCCGTGGTGTCAGTGGACGCCGCCCTTGCGGAGCGCTGCCGCGCGGACGGCGCGTCGCTGCGCGATACGCGCGTGTTTCCGTTCGCAGAGGGCGAGAAGGTGACGTCCGTCTCATTCACTGCCGGACCGGCAGTATACGTGCTCGCGCAGGACACCAACAGCGTATGGCGAATCGAGGCGCCCGTCGTCGCACCCGCAGACCAGCCCAAGGTGGCGGCGTTCATGGAGCGCCTGCTGCGCCTCAAGCAGAGCGACGTTTCCAACGAGGGACGCGCCGGCGACGAGCGCATACTCGTGAGCGTGTCCACTACAGTCACCAACCGCCCCGGACTCGCGGTGTCGGCCGAACTCCTGGGCGGACGCTCCGCGTTCGCGGACCTCCGCTCGAAGACGCTGCTCGCGATCGACCCCGCCACGGTGCGGCGTCTCTCGGTGCGCGCCGCGTCCGGCGCGGAGACGTCTGTGCGTTTCAACGCCGACCGCGGCGCGTGGGACCTCGTGAAGGGCGAGAAGGCGTCCGACGCTAAGCGCGTGAACGACGCGGCCGTCAAGGCGCTGCTCTCGGCGCTCGCGCGCGTGGAGGCGACTGGAGTCGAGGCGCTCGCCGCGTCTGCGGACGACTTGCGCCGGTGCGGACTCGACAAGCCCGCGTTCGTGCTGGCGGTGGACGTGGAAGCGGCCGACGCCGTGCGACAGAACATCCTTGTAGGCGGCAATGCGCCGGGCGGCGGACGCTACGCGACCGTTGGCGGCGCGGATGCCGTGTTCGTCATATCCCGCCGCACTGCGGCGGATTTCACCGCACCTCTCGCGGAGTAGCGCGCGGTAAGAAGATTGGAGATCAAATGGACAAAGAAATGAAAACAGTTTTGGTTACTGGGGGGAGCGGATTTCTTGGCATCAACCTCATCCGCCACCTCCGCACAAAGGGCGTGGAGCACATCCGCGTGCTGGACATCGCGCCGTTCGACTACCACGAGGCTAAGGAACCCTGGCTCGAATTTACGCTCGGCGACGTGCGCGACCCAGCGACGGTGAACAAGTGCGTGTCGGGCTGCGACGCGGTGGTGAACACCGCCGCCGCCCTGCCGCTCTACTCGCCGGAGGACATCCGCACCACGGAGGTGGACGGCGCGCGCAACGTGATCGCTGCCTGCCGCCGCGCGGGCGACGTGCGCATGGTGCAGAT
>CACZAK010000128.1 GCA_902779075.1 uncultured bacterium
GCTCGAGGCGAAGCGTCCATATCTTGAAAGGGTCGAAGGCGAGGGAATGCCCTACCACACGCTCTTCGCCCAGCAGTTCGATAGACCCATTCTCGAACGGCTATGCGCCCTCGCGAACCGAATCAGGTTCATCAACAAGTCCAAGGAAGGCGCTCTCTACCTCAAGAACGTCCTCGCGCACAAGCGCGCGATGCTCTACTTCTCCCAGCCGAGCTCGCGTACGTTCCTCTCGCACCTTGCGGCGTGCCAGATCCTCGGCGTGACGACCGGCTCGGTGCGCGACGCGGCGACTTCGTCCGAGTTCAAGGGCGAGAGCCACGAAGACTCGATCCGCACGTTCTCGTCGTACTTCGACATGATAATCATGCGCTCTCCCGAGCAGGGCCTCGCAGAGAAGATGGCGTGGGAGCTTTCCAATTCATCGCGTCCGATCCCGATTCTCAACGCCGGCTCGGGCAAAGACCAGCACCCGACGCAGGCGCTTCTCGACATCTACACGCTCTTCCGCTCCTTCGAGAACAGGGACGGCATCGACGGCAAGACTGTCGTGTTCTGCGGCGACTTGATGCGCGGTCGCACGGTCCGCTCGCTTTCCTACCTTCTCACCAACTTTAAGAACGTCCGCCAGGTGTTCGTCGCGCCGCAGGAACTCCAGGTCCCTGCCGACGTCGTGATGGTCCTTGCGAAGAAGGGCGTCGACTTCGAGGTGACCGACGACCTCCGAACCTCGGTCCGCACGGCCGATGCCGTCTACATGACGCGCATTCAGGACGAATGGGACGAGTCGAAGGGCGCTTCCGCGAGGATCGACACGTCGCGCTTCAAGTTTGGCGCAGAGGAACTGAAGCTGCTCCCGAAGGACGGCATAATCATGCACCCGCTGCCGCGCCGCGACGAGATTGCGACGTGCTGCGACCACGATCCGCGCGCGATGTACTGGCGCCAGATGAGAAACGGCATGTGGATACGCGCCGCCCTCATCGCCTCCACGTTCGGCTTCGAGAGGTCGATTATGGACTGCGGCTACTGAAGTGTGCCGCGACTCTTGGACTAAACGTCGGGTAGTTCACACAACTGCCGTTACTGGATGTCCAGGTGTTGCTTGCGCCATTCGCGCATTGTCATTCCGGTGCGTTGCTTGAAAAGGCGCTTTAGGTAGATGTCGCTGTCCCATCCGCAGAGGTTCGCGATGGGCGCTATGGCCTGCGATGGGCGCAGGAGAAGTTCTTTGACGTGCTCAAGGCGGACGTCTGTTATTTCTTCTGTTATGCGCTTGCCGGTTGCCGCCTTGAATATCATCTCGGCCATGCGTTCCGACACGCCCATCTCGCGCACGACGTCTGCGGCTTTCAGTCCGGAGCAGGCATCGCGGCGAATCTGGTCGAGTGCCTGTAGAATGCTGGCGGAGTTTGACGCGACGTTGCGCGTTGAGAGCCGCCGCGTCATCCAGCACGGATGGTAAAGCTCCTTTTCCGGCGGCGCGTCCGGATTCGCCATCCGGCGCGCAAGCATCCTGGCCGCAAGGCGTCCGCCGGTCGTGAAATCCGGTTGTATGCTCGTAAGCGAAGGATGCGTGTTGTCGCAGAGGTTCGGATTGTCGTCGACACCGACCACATAGACGTCTCCGGGCACTCGGATGCCTTCGAGGCGGCAGAGCGACAGCACAATGGACGCCACGAAGTCGTTGGCGGCGAAAATGCCGCACCGCTTGGGAAGCTTGGCGAGGAATGCCCTGACTTGTGAGGTGAATGCGGTCACGTCGCCGTTGGCGCCTGTGGCGTCAAGGACAATGCCGGTGCGTCCGATGTTGCGTACAAGGCTGCTGAACAACTTTTGCCGCCGCTGACTCCATCCAACAGGAGTCGTCCAGCTCACGAACGCAAAGCTTTCGCTTCCTGCGAGGGACAGCTCGCGTATCGCCAGGTCTACTATTTTTGGCGCATCGTTAGTGACGGTTGAAACGTTAGGGTCTTTCAAGACAGCTTCGCTTGGATCAAGCCAGACTACCGGAATGCTGGCAAGGCATTTGTCGAAGGTCAAGTCGTCGTTATGTCCTTCCAGTATGCATCCGGCCGGATTCCAGTACGAAATTATCCTCGGAATGGAATGATGCAGCCGCGATGTCTCCACATATTCTACATGCCATCCCATTTCAGCGGAAACCTCATTGATTCCTGCAAGTTCTTTAACGCGGGAATCAACTAGTAGGTCTGTTATGAAAAGGATAGTTTTCAGTGCGTTGTCCTCATGATATAGCTACCTTTTTAATAAGTGTACCAAAATGAGCCTGGAGTCGCAAGTGGTAATGGTGAAAAGATTAGAATCGTGGCTTTGCGGTTTTGGTTATAATTAGACTTCTGTTTTGGATAGTTTTGTGGCCGTCAAATATGGTAAAATGTGCATACCTTATAAAAGGTAACAAGTAAGGAGATCGTACATGAAAATCCGCAAATCGTTTATGTTTGCCCTGACCGTCGCGGCGGCGATGCTTGTTGCGACCGATACCGTTGAGGCAGCCTCATACGCCAAATACGCTACGATTACTGTGTCTGGCGTCCCCGAAAGCACCACACTTGCGGACTTCCCGCTGCTTGTGCGCATTTCCGCTTCATCGCCGTCGGGCTTCTCCTACAACGACATGATGCAGCAGGATCATTCCGACCTTCGCTTCGAGGATAAGAATGGAAACGGCCTCGCCTACGATGTCGATACCTGGAACACAGACGGCGAGTCGCTTGTCTGGGTCAAGGTTCCGGCGTTGGAGCGCCGCGACGAAATCACCATGCGCTGGGGTTCTGCTGCGCCTGATGCCAACGATGCGACGAATGTCTGGTCGAACTATGTTTTCGTTTGGCATGGCAACGGATCCGACACGGGCCAGGATGCCACTGGAAAAACGCGCACAATCACGCCCGCCAGTAACGGCTTTGCTCTTTCACAGGATGAAGCCGCCTTTCTGGGTTCATGTTTTAAGAATGAATCCACAGCAAACAACAAAAAGGTGACGGTAACCACAAATCCGTTTTCCGAATTGGCATCCTACTCACAGTTCGCCATTTCCGGGTGGATCAAGCCAGCGATGACGGAGCCAACTATCCGCATCTTCTCGACAAAGCAGGAACACTCAAAGGACGGCATGGAATATCTCGCCGTCAAAGGTAGCGGAGTTTTCTTGCGTGGCAATGGCGGAAGCGCCGGGGGTAACCAGATTCTGTGGCCAACGGGCTATCAAGAGCTCAAGAAACAGGCTTGGACGTTTGTCGCCGGCGTCATTGACGGCACGAGTGGCGTTGCCTTCGCCAATGGCCTAACGGAAACGACAAGCAATCTTCTTGCGCCAGAATCCGCCGGCAACGGTTTTGCCATCTGCGGCTATGCGGGAGCAGACTACAATGGTTCCACGCAAGGTTGCATTGATGAAATCCGTCTCTACAACGGCGTGCCTGCCAATGCCTACCTTGCCGCGGAATACGCACAGGTCGTCTCAAACGACTACACCACCATCGGCGCCGCCCAGGCGGCAGACGCTGGCGCGGCAGAAATACCCGCTGCGCCGACGATTGTCAATAACGGTGACGGCACCTACACGATTTCTGCGACCTTTATCGGCACCGCTGGTGAGACTTACGGTTACACATTTCAGCTCAACGGCGTGGATTGCGTGAACGATTCGGTGACACTCGGTGTCGCAGAAACCGAGAAAACCATTTCGTGGACAACCACAGGCACAGAGACGGCCGGCACTTACCTTGCCAGTGTCACCGTCACCAGGGGAACTTCCACGGCCTTGCGCACGGCTGCGGCGACGTTCCTCATTGGTGACCTTGGCTTTGGGACTTGCACGAATGCCGTCGAGGAGGGGCTTGTTCCGGGAGCCTTTGTCCTGACGCGCCCTGGCGATGCTACGCAGCTGCTGACGGTCGCCTATTCGGTTTTGTCCGCGACAGCGACGGCTGGCACATCCTACGAGGCGCTTCCCGGCACGGCGACCTTTGCTGCAGGCGAGTCGTCCGTTGCGATTCTCGTTGCCCCACTCAACGATGCGTCACTTACGGCTGACGCGACCATCACGCTTACGCTCTCGCCGGGTCTCTATGGCATTGCGCAAGCTTCGGAAAGCGCGTCGATTACGCTTGTCAACTGGGCGACGCCAGCGGGCTACAATGTTTGGATCGCCGGTAGCGGCTCGGACGGCCTCGCTTCGACGGCGGCCAACTGGAGCGCGGGTCGTGTGCCAAACGCAACCGACGCCATCCTCCTTGGTGCTTGGTCGTCCCAGAACCTGACATGGGATGCCGCTGCGACGCACTCTGTCGCCTCGTGGACGCAGACCGCCGATTATGGTGGCACTGTCACATTCCCCATTACCTATGCAGGCGCGGACGTGGATACGGGTTTCAATCTTTTTACCGTGTCTGGCGACGTTGAACTTCGGCACGGACACTGGGTGCATCCCGTGCAGGGTGACTCGTCGAAGACGGAGACTGAGCCCGTCGAGCGCTACCGCCTCAATGTCCAGGTGGGCGGGAACTTTGCGATTTCCAACGGTGTCAACGTCTCCGCGCAGGGGCGTGGCCGCGGTTTCTGGGTGTACAACACTAATCAGGGATGGTATCAGCGCGGTGTCCATGCCGGCTATGTAATCACAGACACGAACACAATGTATTCCGTTGAAGCAGTCGATTCGCTTGTCCCTTACGGTTCGATTCTAGAACCTGTCGCAACTGGCAAAGGTTTCGCGTCACAAACCGATGCGACTATCGGAAACGGTCATGGCGGTGGAGCAATCCATATCGTTGCTTCCGGTGCCTTTGTGAATGAAGGACAAGTGCTTGCCAACGGACAAACCGGGACTGGAACGACCGGCGGTTCCGGTGGTTCCATTTACATCAGAGCGGAGAACATCATCGGGAATGGTGTCTTTGAGGCAAAGGCTTCGAATTTGACGAGTTCAGGCGGTAGAGCTGCCGGATCTGGCGGGCGCGTCTCATTGGTGGCGACTGGTTCGAATCAGGCGAGTGCTTCGACGGCAAGTGCGGCTGGTGGTCGCTCGTTCGGCTGGTGGCAGAAGGAAAACCTGATACAGGAGGGTGCTGCCGGAACTGTTTGGTTGAAGTCCGCGACAGACTCTACGCTGCTTGTACGCAATGTGGTCGATAATTATACCGATGGCACCTATCACGACCTCGGCCCCTGGGTGCGCGCCTATACGCCAATTCCGGCGAACGACGATGCAGCGACATTCAAGGCAGCGGCAAAGGAAGCTGAGCTCTACGCAGCAAGCAATGCGCGCATTCGACTGGAACGGAATGTCGAGGTTGCCTCTCTGAAGGTCAGGACTGAAAGCACAACGCTTGCGCACATCGACCTCTATGGCAAGACGCTGAAGGTCGGGTCGGTCGTGGATTCGCACGACAACCCAATCGTCAGCAAGGGCACCTACACCCTCGCCGACGCCACTACCAATGGCTGGGCATGGTTCGAGGATTCCGTCGGCGGCGGGAAGCTTGTTGTCGGTCAGTGCGGCTTTACCATCTTCGTCCGATAGGGAACAAATAAAATGAACGGAAAAATTCTTTTTTTCGGGGTGGTTGCCGTCGCGATCGGTATTGTTCGTGCCGATTCCGCCGCCATTGCGCCCAAGTGCCTGTATTCGACGGGCGAGGCGAATTCCGGCGTCGAACTCGTGCCCGAAAATGCGAACGTGCGCGTGACATTAGAAGGCGGCGTGGGCGTGGCGAAGTTCGCGCCATCGGAGGCGCAGTATCCATGCTTCGACCTGCGTCCGGCGGGCGGCACCTGGGACCTTTCGCCCTGGGGCCACGTCGAAACTGAAGTGTGCAACACTTCGGACGGTCCGCTCTCGATCAACATGCGCGTCGACCAGTCCGATCCATTCCAGAGCAATACCGAGATCGCGTACCTCAAGCCTGGCGAAAAGCGCGTCCTGAAGGTGATCTTCGGGTATCAGTTCGGGTTCAAGCCTGGACCCAAGCTCGATCCGGCAAAGATCAGGCAAGTGAAGCTATTCCTCGGCGGGAAGAGTTCAAAGGAGCGTAGCTTCACCTTCACGGACGTGCTCGCCAACGGACCGGGCGGCGAGACTCCGCCGGTGAATCCCGCGTATATCGTCACCGTGCCGGAGAACGGTGTGATGGTGCCGATGGCGAAAGGGAGCGACAAGAACTTCGGGACGTTCAACGACGCAAAGGCCGTGTTCACAAAGAGCGGCACGGTCGCCGTTACGCTGTCGGACCGAGACTGGGGCGCAGTGCGAATCAAGCCCGAGGCGGGCAGCTGGAACCTCGGCGCCTGGCTCAAGGTGCGCGCCGTCGTCAAGAACACGTCGAAGTTTGCGATCAGTCCGCGCATGAAGGTGGACGGTGGCGAGTCGATCGAAACGGAACCGGTAGAAATCGCCCCGAACAAAACAGCCGTCATCGAAAAGACTTTCTTTGCCCCGAAGAGCTGGGTCGCGCAGGAAGGCAAGGGCACGCTTCCGGACACGGTGTACAAGTTCGAGAGCCACCGCGTCAAGGGCGTGGTCTTTAGCTCTCGGGAGAAGCGCGCGACGTTCGAGATACTCGAGGTAAAGGCAGAAGACATTGTCGTCGAGCGCGAAGAATGGGTCGGCAAGAAGCCGCCCGTGCCGGGCAAGTGGAAGCTGGTCTGGCATGACGAGTTCCGCGGCAAGACGCTCAACACCAACGTCTGGGGCATCTACACCGCCAACTACTGGGACAAGCGCACGCACTTCACCAAGGAGAACGTCTTCCTGCGCGACGGCAAGGCCGTCCTCAAGTACGAGAAGAAGACGGGTTTCCAGGACGACGACCCGAACGCAAAGACTACGGACTACGCCTGCGGTTATCTCGATACATACGGCAAGAAGACATGGTTGTACGGCTACTTCGAGGCTCGGATGAAGCTGCCGACAGCGCCGGGACTCTGGCCGGCCTTCTGGACGATGCCGGACCGCGGTGCCGAGAAGGGGCCGCAGTGGGTCCGCGCCGATACGTGGAACGGCGGCATGGAGTTCGACGTGATGGAGCATCTCACGGCGTGGGGCCCGCACCGCTTCAACATTGCCTGCCATTGGGACGGCTACGGCAAGGACCACAAGTCGGTCGGCACCTCTGGCGCGTACGTGCCTGCGGACAAGGACGGCTACATAGTCGTCGGATTCCTGTGGCGACCGGGGCTTTATGTCGTCTATGGCAACGGTGTCGAGATTGGACGTCTTGAGTCGAGCCGCATCTGCAACGTGCCGAGCTACCTGATTCTCTACATGGTTTCCGGCGGATGGGCCAACGTGCCGATCGAAGACGACAAGTTCCCCGCCGAGTTCGAGATCGACTGGGTGCGCGTCTGGCAGCAGGACGATCTCGCGAAATGAGAGTACACGCTTGGATTTCCGCGGCTCTGATTTTGTCGTCCTTTGCGCTCGCGGGGGCTGTTGTTGACGTTGCGCCGCCGCCGAACGGCGAAGCGGTTGATTTAGTCGCAGTTCGCGATCGGGCGCGGAAGTTGCGGACGACTTTGCCGAAGGGCGAGCCGATAGAGATTCGCTTTGCGCCAGGGACGTATTTCGTCACGAACACTCTCTCGCTCTACCGTGCGGACGGCAACACCCTGTGGAGAGCGGCAACTCCTGGGACGGCGGTCATAAGCGGCGGAATCGAAATTCCCCGCGGACGATTTGCCGCGAAGAAAGTCAATGGTGTGGATGCGCTTGTCGCCGATGTCTCGGACGTTTTGCCGCAGGAACTCGAGCCGTGGCCAAAGGAATTTCGCCGCCCGCCTGCGCCGTGGCTCTACAGGAACGGAATGCCCCTCGACATCGCACGCTGGCCGAATGGCGGAGAATGGGCCACGTTCTCTAATGCCGTAGTCAGTGCACAGGCCGAGGCAGATGGTGCGAAGGGCGACAAACGCGCCGATTCAATCGTTTTCCCATGTGGCCGCGCCAGTCGATGGAACTTTGACGACGGCATTTGGTTTTACGGATACTGGTGCCACGATTGGTCCGAGAGTTTCGTGCGCGGGGCGAGTTACGATGCCGCCACGGGCGTATTGCGGTTCTTGGGGCGCCACCAATACGGATTTGGCGGCAAGACCTGGGGCTTCGCAAAACGACGGTTCTTCGCCCTCAACTCGCTTTTGGAACTTGACGCGCCGGGGGAATGGTTTCTCGACAGAAAGACGAGGCGCCTCTATGTCGTTCCACAGGCGGACGAGAAATCGGCGAAGTACGTCCTCGCCGTAATGACGCGGCCTTTCATCAAGGCAGACGGATTGTGCGATGTTGATTTTGTCGGGCTTTCCTTCGGTTTTTCCCATGCGAATACCGCCGTCCAGTTGGACAACTCGCGTAATGTGCGCGTCGCCAACTGCTCGTTTGAGGACTTCGGCGGCAAGGCGATTCAGCTTACTGGATGCGACTCGTCTATTGAGCGTTGCCGCTTCGACTGGATTGGCGCCGCTTGCATTGTCGTTGCCGGCGGCGACCGCAAGACGCTTCAGAAGGGCAATCTTGCCGTCGATGGATGCGACTTCCGTCGCTGGGCCCGTTTCGAGCGGACATACAACCCCGGAGTGCTTCTTCGCGGATGCGGGAATTGCGTCCGCAATTCATCGTTCCGCGAGGCCCCGCACAACGCGATACTCATCAACGGAAACGACCAGCTCGTAGAGTCCAATGAGTTCGACCGCGTATTGATGGAGACTGGCGACGCCGGTGCGATTTACATGGGGCGCAACCCGAGCGAGCTTGGGACGGTCGTGCGCGGCAACTGGTTCCACGATCTTGGCGAAGAGTCGAAGCGCGATTACACGAGCGCTGTCTATTTCGACGACTGCGCGTGGGGCGGCACGGTTGAGTCAAACCGCTTCGAGAGGGTCGGGCGCGGCGTGCTTGTCGGCGGCGGGAATCTCTTTCGCATCGACGGCAACTCATTCAGCGAATGCCGCATAGCAATTCATGTTGATTCGAGAGGCAAGGCGTGGAAGCGCTGGACGGAGGATCCGGAATGGTTCGCCAAGGCGATACGGCCGTTCTTAGGCGATGAATGGCGCGCGGCGTATCCGGAACTCGAATCGACGCTTGGCGACGACCCGGCGGCGCCGTGGAACAACAAGATCAGGGGGAACGTCTTTCGCTCGAACGCGAGGGACTTCCTTTTCGATTCCGGGACGAAGGCCGTCACCAACAGGATGACAATATGCAATTGCGCCGACTTCTCGTGGGATTCGGGGCGGCTCGTTCCGGTTCATGGTGCGAAGGTGGTGCGCGAGGGCGCTGCGTCTGTGCGGCTTAGGATGTCGAGCGCCGAATGGTCGTGCGGCTTGCGCGTCGAGCCGCGTGACGGTCGCCGCTCGTTCGACTTCTCTTCCGCGAAGTGGCTCTCGGTCGACGTCGAGAACCTTTCGAAGACGAGGCAGTCGCGTCTCACGATGCACGTCTCCGCCGGCGTGGCCGAGGGCGACTCCGGCGACCACGCCACTGCCATCGCGAAGAAGAACAGGTCTGTCAACACCGGCATAGGCCTCAACCCCGGCGAGAAGGGCACGATGCGCCTCCTGCTGACGCATCCGTCCATTTACGGTGCGCCCGAAGGCGCGCGCGGTCCCTACGTGATAGACACTTCGCACGTCACTTCCATACACTTCCAGATGCAGTGGCCGTACGAGGACGAAGTCGCCGACCTTGCCGACATGAGGTTGTCCAACCTCCGTCTCGAGGGCGAGCCCGACATATCGCGCCGCGTCGACCCGGAGAAGTACGTTCCGTTCGTGGACAAGTACGGACAGTTCGCACACGCCGACTGGCGGTTCAAGGTCAATAGCGACGACGCCTTCTCGAAGGACCTCGCCGCGGAGCTGCCGCGGCTCAAGCCTGCGCCGGAGCGGTGGGACCGCTACGGCGGATGGAAGGACGGTCCCAAGCTCAAGGCGACGGGCAACTTCCGCACCGAGAAGTTCGGCGGCAAGTGGTGGCTCGTGACGCCGGAAGGGCGGCTATTCTTTTCCGTCGGACTCGACGTCACCCGCATAATGACGGACATAACGGACGGCAACAGGCATCCCGACTGGTACCAGGGCGAGTTTCCGCCTGACGGCAAGATGGCATTCACGATATGGAACCTCGAGCGGAAGTTCGGCAAGAAAGACTTTGCGAACGAATACTACGACTTGGTTCTGCGCCGCTTCGACTCGTGGGGACTGAACACGATCGGAAACTGGAGTGCGCCCGAACTTGGCATGAAGTCTCGAAAGCCGTATGTCGTGTCGGTTCTCGAACGCGCCAAGGGCGTGAAGCGACACGGGAAGTTCCATATCTACGACTTTGAGGACCCGGGATTCGAGAGGAACTTCCGCGCGGCGATCCGTGAAAAGTTCGCGACAGACCCGGCTCTTGCTCACGCCGCCAGGGACCCGATGTGCATTGGCTTCTTCATCGACAACGAACTTCAGTTCCAGAAGTGGATTCCCGACGTCGGCAACGAACGAGCCGCGCCGCTCGTGGATCTCTATTTCCGCATTTGCCGCGAGGAGCTGAGCAAGGCAGCGCCAGGGAAACTCTATCTCGGCAGTCGCTTCGTCGGCTTCCGCCAGGCGGGGATGCTGTGGCGCACTGCGGCCAAGTATTGCGACGTCGTTACCGTCAATGCGTATGCGAATTCCGTCTACAACCTTTCGGAGAAGATGTTTGTGAAGGGTGCTGAAAAGCCGATACTTGTAGGGGAGTTCCACTTCGGCTGCTTGGACCGCGGGATGTTCAAGCCCGGCCTCGTTCCTGTATGCGACCAGCAGGAACGCGCTCGAAGCTACACGAGGTTTGTCGAGGGCTGTCTTCAGCATCCGCTGATAGTCGGTTGCCACTGGTTCCAGTACCGCGACCAGCCGCTTCTCGGACGCGGCGACGGCGAGGCCTATGAGATTGGCTTTGTCGACGTCTGCGACCGTCCCTATCCCGAGCTAACCCGCGCCGCACGCGCCATCGGCGAGACGATGTACGACAAGCGACGCAACGGCGTCTGGTGAGAAATGTACGCCAAAAGATGGTATAATACACGCCCGTTATGAGAAAATTCAAGCTACTGGTAATCAATCCCGGCTCTACTTCTACAAAGGTGAGCCTTTTCGAAGACGAGACATGTCTTTTCGAGAAAAGTCTTTTCCACGATTCGTCGGTTCTGCTTTCGTTCCCCCATGTGAACGACCAGGTCCCGTTCCGCAAAGGCGTGATCCTCGACATGCTCTCCGCAGAGGGCGTAAGCCCGCGGTCTATCGACGCGTTCGTCGGTCGCGGCGGCAGCGCCTGCACGCAGCCGGGAGGCATTACAGCGATTGACCAGAAGCTCTACGACGACACGGTTGCGGCGGTCGGCGGTTCTGAGCATCCCGCGAAGCTTGGCGTCATGCTCGCTTGGACGTTTGCCCGGGAATACGAGAAGCCGGCGTTCACCCTCAACCCCACGAACGTCGACGAATACTGCGACTACGCGCGTCTCACCGGCATCAAGGGCATCTACCGCGTATCGCACTCGCACGTCCTCAACCAGAAGGCGGTCGCCGAGTTCCACGCCGCGAAAATGGGGCGCAAGTACGAGGACTGTAACTTCATCGTCGCGCACATAGACGGCGGCATCACGGTGTCGGCGCACGAGCGCGGGAAGATGGTCGACGGCAATATGGGCGCCGACGGCGAGGGCGCGTTTACGCCTACGCGCATCGGCTCGGTTCCGGTTCTCCAGCTTCTCGACTACATCGAGGCGCACTCCGTCGCGGACGTGCGT
>CACZAK010000129.1 GCA_902779075.1 uncultured bacterium
CGCACGAGGCGAACGACCGCGCCGTACTTGCACCCCTCTAGCGACATTGCTTCGCAATGCTCGCTTCGCTCGGGGGATATGCCTACGGCCTTGCGCCCGGCGCACCCAGACCATAAATCGTTACTGACCGCAAAAAAAGGAAAAAGAGGGACGCGTCAAGCTGCGTCCCTCCCGTGGGTTTCGGTGTTGAAAAACATTCTGCGTCAACGGACGATCAAGATGAATCCTATGTTCAGGTAGACGCCGTCGTCCTTGACGGTGACGGCATAGCGCCGATCCTCGTCGCCGCGCGTGAACACGAGCGAGCCGACGCTCGCCGGAGGATTCTCCGCCGACCAGGCCACCACCGGGCGCTTCGACGAAATCGAACGGCTGCCGAGCTTGAGCCGGATCGTCGCGCCTTCCGCCAGGTTCATCGTGAATCCGCTCGACGGCAGCACGAACGGCGCGTCGAGCCCGCTCAGGTCGAGGACGGGCGCAAGGTGCGTGGCGTCGCCGAGCGTGACCGTCTTGAGCAGGTTCGTCGTCATGGGCTGGAAGCGGTCGAGGATCGTCATCATCGCGTTCTGCGCGGGATTCTCCCCGTATGTCTCGCGCCGGTCGATGAACGTGCCCACCCTGCACTTGGCCTCTATGTGCGTCGTGCAGCCGAGGCCCACGTCGAGCGTGGCGGAGCCGAGGTCGGTAGTGTCGTCTCCGGCATACACGGAAATGCCCTTGGGCGAACCTTTGTCGCCGTTATCGACGTTGACGATTGTGCCGGGGCCCACCGTCTTCACGTGGCGGAAGCCCATCCGGCATCCGTGCCGGATGGTGAGCGTGTGGCCGTTCAAGGTCAGGAGGTGCTGATCGTCATTGCCGGGCGCGTACATGAAACTAGGGGCACCGCTGTTTGCCATTGAACCAGACATGTAACCAGGCATGACAACCGTTGCGTCGCCGGAAAGCTCCATGTCGGCAATGCAGTTCATCTGGTACCAGCCGTTGGCATCGACCGCCACGCTGCTGATCATCGCGCCCGTATGGCCCGGCCCGTCGCCCGCGATGACGAACGAGTACGGCGTCTGCGTGGCGGCGCTCACCTTGCCGGCCCAGTCGAACGCCGCGCCGTCCGCAATGGTGATCCACGCCTTCGCGGGCCCCCACGCGCCGTTGTACGCGCCGCTCTTCGCCCAGCCGTTAGACACCACCGTGCCGCCGGTGTACGTCTGGTCGGCCTTCGCGGCGACGAACGTGCCCGCGCCCGTTTTGACGAGCCTCAGCGAACCGGTGAGCGACATGCTTGAATTCTCGAGCGTCGCGCCCGATGCCGCATCGACGACCAGTTCGCCGTCCGCGACGGAGGATGTGACGGTAAACGTCTTCGTCCCGCCGACGATGGACGCCGGCAGTTTCAGCGCACGTCCCCTCACGTCAATCATCAATCCCTCGGCGATGCCGAACGCGAAACCGGAAGTCATGTCGCAAATCCCTTCGCCCGCCGGGAGCGCGAAGCCGCCGGAAAGGACGTAGGCACCCGGCGTCACGTTTGCCGCCTTGACGGCGAGATATTCCTCGTAGGAGGAGAAATGCACCTGCATCTCCTGCGTCACGTCGCCCTCCCAGTCCGTATTCTCCGTTCCGTTTGCGTCGTAGAAACGCCACGTCTGCGGATTGGATTCGATATCAAGCCGCGCATACGCGGGCACAGCCGTGCTCTTCACGTAGAGTCCGTCGGCACGGACACCAACGCCCAGCTGCCGGTCTTCGCCGTCGTAGGAAAGCGTGAACGTCGCGGGCGGAATCTCGTCCCATGAGATGAGCTTGTCGCCGACGGCGATCGTCCGCCCGCCCGTATAGACCGTCACCGCCGCGCCTGATGCGAAGGCGAACGCGTAGTTTCCATCCGTCAGAATGGCGAACGTGTCGCCGAGTCCGCTCAGGTCGAGGACGGACGAGAGGTGCGTCGCGTCGCCGAGCGTGATTTTCTTCTGCGGACTCGTCGCCATCGGCTGATAGCGGTCCAGAACGGTCACGCCGACGTTCCCGCTTGAATCCGACGTGCGGCGGTCGATGAACGTGCCGATGACATGCGGGCTCGCATCGAAGTTCAAGGTGCAGTTGGCGGCGATGTCGAACGTGACGGGCGACAGGTCGCTCGCGTCCCCCCAGAAACTCGCCATTCGAGCCCCTCCCGTGCCAGTGTTCGAGGACATGAAAAGAATCGTACCGGCGTTGGTCGCACGGACGTTCTTAAAGTTGAACTTGTCGCCCGCGTCGATGGTGAGCGTGCGGCCGTTCAGCGTGAGGAGGTGCGTCCGGTTGAGGACGATGAAGCCGCAGTAGGCGTTTCGCCCGGCGGCGGGATCGACCACGAGCGCATCGCCGGAGAGCGTGAGGTCTGCCAGGCAGTAGGCGGTGTAGCCCGCGCCCGTGCCAGGCGTGAACACGATCGCGCCGCCGTTGGCGATGCCCGTGCCCTTGATGTCGAAACTGTAAGGCGTGGCGGACGCGCTCACGACGCCGTTCCAGTCGAACGCCGCCCCGGTGTCCGCCACTGTGACGAGCGCCTCGGACGGACCCCACGGCCCGGCGGCGACGCCGCTCTTCGCTAGACCGTTCATGACGACCGTGCCGCCGGTGTAGGTCTGTCCGGCCTTGGACGCCGTGAACGCGCCCGCGCCGTCCTTGACGAGCTTGAGGGAACCTGTGAACGAAAGCCCGGTGTTCTCCGGCGCGCTCCCGGCGGGTACGTCGATCCACAGCTCGCCGCCTCCGACGGTGTCGGTGATCTCGCCCGTGCCGGCGATGTGGGCGAGCGTCAGCTTGTGGCCGGCGAGGTTGATGGAGGAGTCGAAGGAAACTACGTCAGGAAGTGCCGTACCGGCGTCGTCGCTCGCGAACGTGCCGCTTCCGGCGTTGTAGGAACAGGACTTCGTGCAGCGGTCGTAGAGGCATACCGTGCCGCCGAAGCGCACCGGCACGTAGTCGCGCACGAGCGTGCCGTTGTCGTAGATTTGGCAGGCATGGAGGCGGATGGTCGTCTGATCGGTGCGTGGCGTCGCGACGCCTATCCGGTTCTGCGCGAAGAGGTAGAGGTTGTAGTTCACCTGGAATACCTGCCCGGAATGGCCGGTATGTACATTGCCGTCGACCTTCACCACGCCGCCGTCGAAATCGATGGTGTGGCGTCCGTTGGCGATGACGGGCTGCGAGCCGCCACCGCTGTTGCCGAAACCGGAGTAGATGCCGCTGCCGTCGTTGCAGACGGCGTAGGCGCCGGTGTTGTAGCTGGTATTCCACGCGCCGAACCAATATTCCTTGTTGCCGCGCACCGTGACGTCGAGGACGACGCGCGTCTTTTCGTTCGGCTTGAAGCCGGTGTCGATGTAGGTGCCTCTCGGTGCGTCGAGGTATGTGAGGGCGACTGGGGCGACGGGGGTGTTGACGGCGGCGAGGCCGCTCCAGTCGCAATCCGCCGCAAGTGACACGTTGTTGAATTCGAGGCTGGCGTAGGAGAGCGTCTGCCCGGCGGGGACGTTGAACGTCGTCGCACCCTCGATCTTCACGAGCGTACGGACATCAGGCGCGGAAACGACCGCCGCGCCCGTCGCGTCCGTGCAGGACCAGTTGGCGGGGTCGTTGACGTTCTGGCGGTCGCCGGCGCCGGTCCAGTACGCCGTCATGCCGGTCGCAATCGCGGCGGAAAACGCGGCGGGCTTGACGATCGTGTTCGTGACAGAGGCCAACGTGTCGTAGGCAAGCGCACCGCCCGTCCCGGACTTCGCAAAGAACGTGCCGGACACGGTGTCGTAGAAGCCCGCTTCGGGCGCAGTCGTGTCGCCGCGAAGCGCGGGCACGAGGTTGACAAGCGCGTTGCCACTTGAATTCAGCACCTTCGCGTAATGCCATTCGCCGTGGCAATAGCGACCGGAAAGAGTGTCGTCCTTGCTCGTCTTGTGCCACGACACGCCGAGAAGGATCGTCTTACCCGTCTTTGCCAATACGCCGCGCGGCGAACCCTTCTTCGCCTGCGTTCCGTTGTTGAGGCCTGTCTTTACCGTATTGCCGTCAAGATAGGACGTGCCACCGAAAACGCGGTAAACATGCGGATTCGTCGTGTCAGGCAGGCTGAACCCTCCTTGCTCGGCAGCAGAGTATCCGTCTCCGCCGTTGCTGTCGCCGTTTCCGCCGTACCGAAGATAGAAAATTTTATCGTTGTTGTATCTGCCGATCGTAAACTGGTCCACTCCGCTCGCGATGACAGACGAATAGGCCCCGCCCGTGCTCGTGCCGTCGTAGCGATACTTGAAATCGACGCCGTATGCCGAATTGTCGGGAATTCCCGTGTTGATGTACTGGTTCGCAGCAATCTTCACCCAGCTGTCGATGAGGCGGATGTCGGAGGTGGCGAATGCGCGGACGATCGACCCGGCGGGAATCCCCGTGCCGTCGAAGGTGTAGGTTGCGGCGGCGGACGACACCGCGCCCGAATAGAGCGCACGATTCGCGGACGGCCACGAGGCCATGTCGTCCCCGAAGTCGGTTGCGCCCCAGACAAGGTAGATCTTCGACGTGTCGTCCAGCGCGCCTGCGGGCGCCGTGACATTCACGTCGCTGCCGCTTATCGCGACTTGCAGCGTTGCGGCATCGGTCGCAAAAACGGCTGAAAAAGCCAGCGCGAACGCGCCAAGACACACAACCTTCATGGAGGTACGGTTCATTGCGCCACCTCCTCGAAGGAAAGCGAATAATTTACGCCCCCCCTGATTTTGCGCAGTTATGACCAGTGCGTCCCTCATGCCATCTCCGCCTGAAGTTTTTTGACCTGCGCGAGCGTGAGGCCTGAACACTCGGCGATTTCCTTCAACATAAGCTTTCCGTTGGCAAGCAAACGCTTCGCCGTCGCAAGCATGGTCTCACGCTTGCCCTCGGCCTTGCCGCGAGCTTCACCGCGAGCTTCGCGACGATTTCCGAATTCTTCCATTGCCTTGCACATATAGTGCCTCCCTTCTTCTGAATTCTTGAATTGACTGACTCTCTTTTTAAGTACGTCGAAATGCATCTTCGCCGCGTCGCGGCAAAGCAAATCATGCACCAACTTGCCTACCTCGGTCTCGCTTCGCGTCGCACCATTGACATATATGATGTGCGTCCCATCACACAACGCCTTGCCGGTTTCGTCTTCTCTACGCTGGTATGAATACAATTCTCGCCCCTCTTTCATCACGTCGTTCTCGGCAATGAAGATCACATACGTGTCGCGCAACTTGCCGAAGTCTTCGCCGGAATCAAGCGCATTCGCATCCATCAGCGCGGAGTTGTATCGCGCGCGCTTCGGCTCGGCACCGCGATCCGCGCGCTGGATTTCTATGTCGTACTCTCTGTCCTTGGAATCTCTTGCGAACACATCGAAACGAACGCCGCGCCCTTGGAGGCTCTTGATTGGGTACTCGGTCTGCGACTTGACGACCTTCAAGTCTTTCTTTCCGATGATGATCCGCAACATCAACTCTATGCACTCCGGTGCGTTCTCAAGGCACTTCGACATGAAGTCATCGTCCATGAGCCGGAAGTCCGCGAGCAAGGCAAGGCACTCTGAATCCATCACGGGCGCAGAACGGCTTGCCCTCGCCTTTCGGGCAATGGCCTTGACCGCTTTCCGCGCTTCGCTCTGCATACTCTTCATCATGTCGCTTCATTCCGATTGCACCAAGGATACTCAATCCCTGCACAGTTCGTATTATACCAAAATTTCATTCCGTTGTGCTGGGTGATTTTCAAAAAAGTTCAAAAAACTTTTCATGGCCCATTCAGTCACTGTGCGATTTCGTACAGGATTCTCGCGCCGTGCGGTCCGGGAACGGAAGCCGTGAACTCCAGTCTGCCGCCGCGGACTTCCGTCGGAAGAGTGCCGAGCCTTCTGCCGCTCGTCTCGAGTTCGTAAACCTTGAACGATTCCGGGTTTGCAAGCGCAAGCGAGATTCGCGCCGTGCCGTTGCGCACGAGAGAACCGCGTCCGAACTTGAGCAGGATCTTCCTGTCCGATCCGGCGAACTTCGTACCGGATCCCTGCACGTCGGTGATGTGCGTGAGGAGTATGCGGCGAGAAGACGAGACGGGCGCCTCGTCGAGCGATGTCGCCCACACCGTGGCCGCCGCGCCGCCGAGCGTGGCGGTCATCGGCCCTGCGGCGATCGTGCCGTCAGGCGCGAAGCCGCCACACGTGCGGGGCGTATCGACCGTGAACGCGCCCCGCGCGCGGTCGATGCGGAGCGCCGGACTTCCGGAGGATGCCGCGATCAGGTTCGTCACGGCGGGCTCTTCCGCCCGATCGCGGGCGATTACGCGCCTGGCCTTGGAGTCCTTCGCCGCAAGGCAAGAGCCGACGCGCATGTTCCAGGCGGCACTCGCCCACGACGGCGCGGCGCGAAGTGCCCGTCCGTCCGCCGGATTCGCGCCCTGTGGGGTGACGAGCAGCGAGACGCCGTCCTCCGCCGGAAACGGCGCCGCGTCGCCGCGCAGAAAGAGGCAGATGGCCGCGCGGTCGTTCGCCTGCGCGAGGGGATCCGTCGCAAGGTTGAAGTAGCCGGGCGCCGGATCGCGGCCATCCACAAGGTCCTCGCTGCGATGGGAGTACGCGAAGCGCCAGAGGCCGTCCCAGTCCTGCTGCGCGGCCATGACGCCTGTCAGGAGGCCTCCCGTGCCGCGGTACATCCCCGGCGCGGAGAAGTTCCACTCGGAGATCGTGAACGGCTTGCCGTCCATGCGCGTAAACGCCTTTGCGCACGGAGGGGTGTTCGCGGAGAGGACGGGATTCGAGTTGGCGCAGCGGCTCGGCAGACGCCACTTCTTTTCGAGGAAAACGGGGTGGTCGACGTAGAAATGGTCGTCGATGTAGTCGTATTGCGCAGACGCCATCTGCATCGGCGGCGCATGGCCTCCGCAGTTGTCGTTCGTGACGAGCGCCCGGCATCCCAGACTGCGGAGGAACGCCTTCATCCGCGACGCCATCCGCGCCTCGACTTCGCCCATGAAGAGGGCGAGCGCGGCGCCCTCGCCGGACGACCAGACGCTTCTGGGCGGACGGTCGGGACTTGCGGCGGGGTAGAACGACGGATCTTCCGCGCGCTTCTCCAGCAGCCACTTCCGCCATGCGGCGCAGACGCGCGCGTCGTCCCGCGTGACGTCCCATCCCATTGTCATTGTGCCCTCGTTGACGAGGGAGATGAGCGGCAGGGCTGGTTCGTCCTTGTAGGCGCGTCCCGTGTAGGGATTCACGTGCGTGAGGAAGTTGCGCGCGTAGGCGCACCAGTTCGCGAAGGCCGGCTCATGCACCGCGCACAGCGCCTTGAAGAGCTGCTGCGGCACCGCCCCGTCGCGGTCCACGCCTATGTGTCGCCACGTGATGGGCGCGGAGGTGCGCGAAACGAAGAGGTCGGTTGTGAGGTAGAGTCCTTCGCGCACGGCGGCGGCGAAGAGGTAGTCGAACCTGTCCATCCGCTCTGCATTGAGCGCGAGACCGTCCTTACTGCCGACGACCGTACCGCCGTCGTGGTGGTGCAGGCGGATCGAGTTGTAGCCAAGGCGTTTCAGGCGCACCACCAACGCGTCCGCGACATCGTGCGACGGGAAGTTGGCCGTGAAACACAGGTTCACGCCGTAGAGGCGCACGGATTTCCCCGGGCGTCCCTCGAACTCGAAGTGTCCGTCGGCGTTCCGCATCCAGCCGTATTTGCCGGCCGGGGCGTCCGTGAAGCCCATGCCGGAGAAATCCAGTGCGCTGCCCGGCTCGATCTCCCTGCGGTATTTGATGGGGATCCAGTCGTCGCCCGGCTCGATGACGAGGGGGAGATCGGACTTCGCGACAATCGGCTCGTCGGCTGAAACCGTAAACGCGTACCGCTGCGTCTCGCCCTTCCGCCACGTCCGCCGCGCAAGCGTTCCGATTCGCAGGGCGTATTCACGGCCCCACTTCCAGTTGTCCTGTATGTGAAGCCCCTGTTCACGGTCCATCGCGAACGTCAGCGTACGCCCCGTATCGCCCAGAGCCACGGACGCCTCGGCGCCCTTGCCGTGCAACAACGTGATGCCGCAGTCCTTCGGGCGGGCGAACACGCCGGAACGCCCCCCTGCCTTCCACGGCCTGTCCGCCACGGACGCGGCTGGCTGGAAGAGCGTACCGCCGAGGACGACGAGCTCCACGTCCTCCACAGGCGTGTACGAATAGACAATTCGCGCCTTGCCGTCCGGCAGCTGCTCGATCGTGGCGACGGCCCTGACAAGGGCGTTCGTGCCGTTCGACATGTCGAACGCCGCGACGCCCGGCTTCTCGATCGTCCAGCCGCCCTTGCAGGAAAGCGAACGCCAGCCCGGCAGCGCGGCCGCCGGACGCAGCACGCACGGCGACGCATCCCCGCCGAAGCGCACTTCGCCGGACGGCGCAAGCGTCACGTCAAGCGCATTCGCCTGAATCGCCGCCGCCGCAACCGCCATGGCTCCGAACTGAAAACACCTTTTCATTGCCTGCTCCTTTTCACTTCAGCCCAGCCGCAAATTTCGGCCATTTTCATCCTTCTCTGGTTTTGCCGTCATGCCATGAACCTGTAGGTATTTACCCATGACGCATCGCAGAGTCCCGCTCATCTGGCGTTCAATATACACGCGCTTTCTTCCTTGCAATTGTAAGAACGCCGCGTATTGTACCATTAGATGCCGTTATTTTCAAGTCCCACTTGAAAATAACGGCATCTTCATGACAGGGGATTGGCCGCTGGACGTAGCATAATGAATCTGCGGGGACTGTCCCCGCAGATTCCCTCAAATCGTCACTTCTACGTTCGAGAAATTGATGGGAGCGAGGTGGAACTCGCGCGTGACGGTCTTGCCGTTGCTCGTGGCCTCGATCTCATACGTCCCATGGAAGCCGCGGAACACCATGCACCCGCCCGAGACGTCGCGCTCGAGGTCCGTGCGCCACTCGCGTCTTGAAGCTCCACTCCACGAAATCCTCCTGTTCGAAGAACTCGCTGATGCCGATGCGGATGCGGTTCCAGACGAGCGTCTCGTTCGTGACTTCCCACATGGGGATCCTGTGCGCATAGCGCTCGGCGAGTTCGCGGAAACGCTTTTCGAGGAGCATCTTCTCGCGCACGATTCCATCCTTCGTCGTCCATTTCGGATGGGCGAACTCGGAGACGTAGTTGAGGCAGTGGGCCTTCGGCTCGATGCCGTGCGCCTCGCACCACTCGACGCAGAGATCGGGCTGAGCATCCCCGCCCCGGCCATCATCACCGAGAAGTTCAGGAAGTCGCGTCTATTCCATTGTGCCATGTCTTTTCCCTTTCTGATACCATTGCATTACTGTAGCAATTTACTGTGGCAATCGCGTCTGACACTGTCGCCCCCGGGGTCTGTCCCCGCATTGGTCCTACCGCACGATGAGCATAAAGCCCTTGCTGACGACCTTGATCATCTTACCGTCGGCGGAAAGCTTGACCTTGTAGCCCCTCACGCTTCTCGGCAGCGAAGGAACGCTCGTGAACGTCGCCGCGTCGTCCGCCGCCACCTGCGCGAACACGAATCCGCGCGTCAGCGGCGCGGTGAAATCGAGCGTGGCGTTGGTGAAGTCGAGCGTGCCGCCGCCCGTGAGCGTGATCGCCCGCGCGCCCGGCGTCGCCTTCAACACGCAGTTGGTGATGCCGAGATTGTGCCCTGCCGTGTCAAGCGTCACGGCGTTCGCGCCGAAAACGACGTTCGTGATTCCCTTGATGAACGCGGCGTTGTTTGCATTCGCCGCGACCGTGCCGCCGTCGAACTCCACGGTTGACGCACCATTTTCTCCTGTGATGTCCGCCGTCACGAGCTTGCCGCTTCCGCTTAGGCGCAACGTCGCCGTCGAACCTGATGCGCGTGCGACGTTCAGGCCCTTCGCCGTCGTGGCCGTGCCGCCGGAGATGTCCCAAAGACCCATCTTGACCGCACCTTCGGAACCCAGATTCACCCTGTTTACCGTCATGGTGAACGTTCCACCCGACATGACATAAGCGCCCTCGCTGCCGTTGTTCCATCCGATTGAGAGATACTTGTTCGCATTCACCGTTCCGCCGCTCTGCACGAACATTCCGATTCCCGGAACATTTCCCTCATAGTTGTCCAGGCGACCTATCACGAAGCTATCGCCTACCGTCAGCGTGCCCGCTGTGATTTCGTAACGCGCTGTGGACGTGTTCCCTACGCCGAGGTTCAGGTGGCTGGGCAACGACACCGTACCGCCGTCCTGCCTGAACAACGCTGGACCTGAATTATGGTGGCCGATCGTAATGTAACCGGACGTAGAGAACGTCGCATTGTTCGTCACGAAAATGTAAACGCCTGAATCGTCATAAACGCCACCACGGAAATGCGTGTAACCCTGGAATCGCAGCGAAGCGTTCCCACTTACGGAAATCGTCGCCGTGTGGCCGTATCTGCCGGGATATGAATCGCCCGTCACAGTCGTCGTGCCGTTCGTCACGAAAAGCCCCGCGTCGAACGACCAGCCAAGGCCCTGGTTCGCGATTGTGAACGTTTTGTCGTTCACACTCTTCGCCTCCAAAGAGTCTGTATAGACCGTCACCTTCTCCGTGTCGATGTAGTTCTTCTCGGAGAAGGCGTTTTCCGTCCAAAGCGCGGGCGTCGTTCCTGCAACGGAGTTCGTCACGTACGCACCGTCATACCCCTCAACGGCGGAAAGATAGGAAACCTTCAGGTTGTGTCCGTTGAGGTCGATGTATGATCCGTCCGCAATCACCAGATTCGGATACGACGACCAGTCGCAGTCCTCAGAAAGCGTCGCCGCGCCGCCGTAACCAATATGCGTCGCCGCCCAGATAGGCGTCGTTCCCGCCGGGATGGCAAAAGTGTTGCTGCCGGAAAGCACAACGATGGTTGACTTGACGGGTAGCGCACCCTCAACAACTCCACCCGTCGAGTTCGTGCAAGCCCAGTTATCAGGATCGTCGAGGTCCGCAGGATCGCCGCCGCCAGTCCACCACGCAAACGCGGCGACGTTCGCGGCAAGACCGAGTTCGATGGACTTGCCGTCCGCCGAGACGGACGCGACGAAACCATCGCCCACGAGCTCAACGAGGTCGAGTACATCCGTTACGCCGCTCGGCAGCGTGAAGCCGTCCGTCGCAATCGTAAGCGAATCCTCCTGATACGAGGTCGTGTCGATGCGAATCTTGGAATCCGCGCCGAGAAACGAGATCGTACCCGCGAACGTGGCGGAATTCGTCATGACGAGCGCCGTGCCATTGGAGATCACCACATTGCCAGTAAACGCCGATGGAGCACCCAACGCGAGCGAGCCACCGTCGCCCATGATCGTAAGGCCGCCCTCGCCGGTCCACGGAATGTCACAGTGGACATCATGCCCGGCGGTATCGACCGTGAGACCGCCCGTACCGATGGTGTAGCTCTTCGCGTAGCTGTCCGCCGACGCGACCCTTGCCATGAACGGCGAGGCTGCGGTATCGTCGCGCTTGGCGCGGATCGTCACGCCGTCGGCAAGGAGGGTCTGCTTGTTATAGGCAAGGCACTTCAGAACACCGACTTCAAGAACGCCGCCTGTGAGGGTCACCTCGCCACGTCCGGTGTTGGACGATGTGGCGCCGAGATAGAAGTTATTGGGTAATGTCGCAAAGTTGGGGATGGGATTCGTGCCAAAAGTCAGCGGCATAGATGCTTTTGCAGCTTGAACGAGAGCATCACTTTCTGGTTGAGAT
>CACZAK010000130.1 GCA_902779075.1 uncultured bacterium
GCGGATTCTGTTCCCATAGTCTTGTCGTGATACATCAAAGTTATCCTCATTTACTTTCCCGTGCGAAGCGCGGGCGGCGGGCTACACGGCCAACACTTCTACCCGCGCCGCCAAGATGGTAGCGTTCCCAGTCAATTCGTCAATCTGCATTGCGATTAAGGGGAGGTTTGGTATACTACACGCCATGAAAACAAATCTTAAAATATCGTTTCTGTCTTTGGTTCTGTTAATGCCTCTCATTTGCGCTGCTGCCGCACGTCCCTGTGCGGGGACGCTGGAGGCTGGGTTTGCCTCGCCGCCCGGTTCGGCGCGGCCGCATGTCTATTACATGATCATGAACGGCAACATGTCGAAGGAATGCATCACCGACGACTTCGAGGCGATGGCGAAGGTCGGCATCGGAGGCGTGCTCGTTCTTGATGTGGGTTGCTTTATCCCGGCGGGGCCGGTCGTGTTCGCCTCTCCCGAGTGGTACGATATCATGCTGCATCTCCACCAGGAGGCGAAGCGCCTCGGCATCGAGGTGACTTTCCCGAACTGCGCCGGATGGTCGAGCTCCGGCGGACCGTGGCTCAAGCCGGAGCACGCGATGAAAACCGTCGTGTTCACCGAAACGCGCGTTGCGGGCGCGAAGCGGTTCTCCGGCATCCTGCCGCGCACGAAGAAGGACAACGGCTTCTACGAGGACATTGCGGTCCTCGCCTATCCAACGCCCGTCAAGGGCGCTGCGCTCACCGACCTGAAGAGCAAGATCGGCGCCGACCGACAGATGTTCCGCCGCGACACGAAGGAGTTCGCGCCCGAGCAGACGGTTGCGAAGGACCGCATCGTCGATCTGACGGAAAAGATGTCGTCGGATGGCAAGCTGGAGTGGGACGTCCCCGCCGGGAACTGGACGATCCTCCGCATCGGCTACGCCTGCAACGGACGCCGTAACCACCCCGCCTCGAACGGCGGCTGCGGACTGGAGGTGGATAAGCTTTCCGCCGCCGCGATGGATGTCCATTTCGAGGGGCTCATCGGACCTCTCTGCCGCCGCCTCGGCGTGTCCGCCGCTACGGACAACTCGGTTGGCTTCACCGCCGCGCACATCGACAGCTACGAGGTCGGATGTCAGAACTGGACGCAGGGCCTCGACAAGACATTCGAGCAGCGGATGGGGTATTCGATCCGGCCATACCTGCCCGTCCTCGCCGGACGCATCGTCGGAAGTGTTGACGAGACGGAGCGGTTCCTCGAGGACTTCCGCCGTCTGCTCGCCGACCTCTTCGCCGAGAACTACGCTGGACGCTTCACTGAACTGTGCCACAAGTACGGCCTCAAGAGTTCGCTGGAACCCTACGGCAACAGCAATGCGGACAACCTCCAGTATGGACAATCCATCGACGCGCCGATGACGGAGTTCTGGAGCAGCGTGAAACACGGCGACCACCACGTCGGCGGCACGGGCAACACGATCGCGGCGTGCCTCGCGCACGTGTGGGGTCGGCGTTACGCCGGGGCGGAGGCGTTCACCGCGGCTCCGCAGAACGGCGGATGCTGGCTCACGACGCCGTTCTCCATCAAGGCGCAGGGCGACCGCGTGTTCGCCGCCGGCGTGAACCGCATCGTCTATCACCGCTACGCCTGCCAGCCGTGGCCGGGCAACAAGTACCTTCCGGCCATGACGATGGGACGGTGGGGAATCCACCTTGAGCGCACGCAGACGTGGTGGCCCCTGGCGTCCGACTGGTTCCGTTACCAGAGCCGTTGCCAGTGGATGCTCCAGGAAGGGCGTTTCGTCGCGGACGTCCTGTGCTGGTGCGGCGAGGAGGCGCCCAACGGCTCGCAGACGCGGATCAACCTGCCGAGAGCGAACGGCGTCAAGTACGACCTCTGCGCGACTCGGGCGGTCGAGCTGCTGAAGGTGAAGAACGGCAAGGTCGTGGTGCCGGGCGGCGTGGAATACGAGTTGCTGGTGCTGCCGAATACGGACACGATGAGCGAGAAGATGCTGAAGAGGATTGGCGAGTTGGTCGATGCGGGCGCGAGGGTCGTCGCGCAGCGGCGTCCGGTTCGCGCGCCGGGGCTGACGTGGGGCGGAAAAACAGCAAGCGTACAACAGCAAGAATACCGTGCCCTCGTTGATTCCGTGTGGGCGAAGGGCGTGATGGAGTGCAGCGTTGCGGATGCCCTGGTGAAACTGGGCGTAAAGCCCGACTTCCTCACGGACGCCGAGGACGTGACGTGGATCCATCGCGTCAACGGGCAAGATGCCCGTTGTCCCAGTGCCGCCGCCGTCAACGGGCAAGATGCCCGTTGTCCCAGTGAGGATTGGTACTTCGTGGCGCAGGACAACGAGATTGACTCGACGTTTGAGGCGTCGTTCCGCGTGACCGGACGGACGCCCGAAATCTGGGACGCCGTCACAGGCGAACGGCGTCCCGCAGAGGTGTGGCGCGAGGAGAACGGGCGCACCTACGTCACGTTCAACTTCAAGCCGAGCGGCTCGGCGTTCGTCGTGTTCCGCGAAAAGAGCGTCGGCACGCATCTCGTGAAGGCGGAGGTCTGCATGGCGGCGGAAAAGAAGGCGGAAGCTCCTCAGCCCAAGCACACGCTCGTGATCAAGAAGGCGGAGTACGGCCTCTTCCCCGGCATGGAGGTGCCGCCCGGCGGCATCACCGACAAACACCGGATCGACGTGACGAAACTCCTTGCAGACCGTGTCAAGGACGGCACAATCAACGTCGATGTGGGCGTCGGTCTCGCCCGCCGCGATCCGGCCTTCCGGTTCCACAAGATCACGCGCATCGAATACGAATACGACGGCGCGACGTACAAAGTGGATCGCGGCGAAGGGGCGCGGTTCCGGGTGCCCGACAACGCGGCGCTCCGGGAGCCGGAATGGGAATGGCGCGACGGCAAGGTGCTGGCATGGAAACCGCTCACGGCGAAGCTGAGCGATTCCGACGGCGCGGTGCGCACGGTTTCCGCGAACCCGGCGGAGGCGATTGAGGTGACGGGCGTGTGGGACGTTTCCTTCCCGCAGGGTTGGGACGCGCCCGCGCAGGCCGTGTTCCCGAAGCTTGTGTCGTGGAGCGAAAGCCGCGATGCTGGAATCAAGTACTTCTCCGGCACGGCGACGTATAGGAAGAGTGTAAAGTGTAAAATGGAAAGTGTAAAATGCGAGCAGGGCGGCCGGGTGATGCTTGACCTGGGCGAGGTGAAGAACTTCGCGGAGGTGACGGTGAACGGGAAGAAGTTCCCCGTCTTGTGGAAGCCGCCGTTCAGGGTGGATATTACCGACGCGGTGAAGACAGCAAGCGTACAACAGCAAGATGTGCTTGACCTCGAAATCCGTGTCACGAACCTCTGGCCCAACCGCCTCATCGGCGACGAGGTACTGTGCAAGCCCGACCGCGAATGGGTGGCTCATCCGCGCCGTGGTTCATTTGAATACTCCATCAAGGAGATTCCGCAGTGGGTCAAGGACGGCAAGCCGTCGCCGACCGGATGCCGCACATTTACCACGTGGCGTCACTGGACGAAGGACGACAAGCCCCTGCCCTCCGGTCTCATTGGCCCTGTCGTAATCCGCTTTGGAGAAATAGCAAAATGAACATCAAAAAACAAATTGTTACAGCGTGCGCTGTTGTGACGGTGGCGTCAGCTTCGGCCTTCGACGCCGCATTGACAGATCCGCTCGCCTGGCTGTATGCCGATTCGAAAATCGCGGCGGCGGAGCGGCTGGACGAAGTCGACGTGCCCGCGAACGGCGTGGTGGACGTGAACATCCTCGTCAACGGACTCAAGCCCGGCGAACGACTGGAATTCGACGCGTCCGAAAAGGGCGGTGAATGGTACAGGATGCGTGCCGTGCCGGTGGCACGCAACACTGGCGTAAACGGATTCCTCGAGAAGAATCCCGGAGACAATCCGCACGTCGCGCGACGCGCGCCGTTCGAGGTGTTTGACGTGCTGGAGCCGATAGCGGACGAGTGCGGTGCGGCGCGCTCGGCGAGCGCGCCCTACCATGCGGTCATCACGGATGCAAAAGAGACGGAAGGCCTGTACTTCAGGATGCAGAATCCGCCCAAGGGCGCGAAGTCGTTCGACATCCGCTTCCGCATCAAGCAGGGAAATGAAGAGCGGCTACTTTCATTGAAAGTGAACGTCCACAATGTGTTGCTCCCGCCCGTCGGCAAGGACAGCTTCAAGTACACGAACTGGATGGACTTCGACAGCATGGCCGTGTCGCACGGACTGAAGCCGTGGAGCGAGGAGCACTGGAAGATGATTGGGAAGTACGTGCGTCTTGCCACGCGCGGGCGGCAGAACATGGGTCTCATGCGCGCCGTGTTCGAGAAGGACGCGAACGGCGCGATGCGCATAGACAAGAAGAAGTTCGCGCGCTTCCTCGATATCTACAATCGAACCGGCATCTGGTATCTGGAGGGCACGCATCTTGCGGGCTTCGTGAATGGCTGGGGCTCGCCGGCGTTCAAGACGTCGTACACGACCAACGTCACCACCACGGTGGAGGGCGCGCTCGCGCTTTCGAAGCTTGCGAAGATGTACATGGAGGAGATCGAGACGCGTGGACTCAGGGACCGCTGGTACCAGCATGTCGCGGACGAACCCGGCGGGGCGAATGTGCCCGAATACCGCATCACGGCGGGAATCGTCCGCCGCTACATGCCCGGCATCCGCACGGTCGACGCCGTGGAGGAGCCGTCGTTTGCGGGGGCGCTCGACGTGTGGTGTCCGAAGGTGAATTCCTTCGAGCGGCATCATGCGCTCTACGACAGTTTCCGCACGAACTTCGGCGACCGAGTGTGGTGCTACACGTGCTGCGTGCCGGGCGGGAAGTGGATGAACCGCACGATGGACGGCGAGCTGCTGCGTCCCGCGTTGATCCCGTGGGTATCGGTGATGTGGGACGTCGACGGCTTTCTGCACTGGGGTTACAACCGGTGGCAGCGCAACCAGGGGCAGGATCCGTTCAAGGAGCCATATCCGAAGAACTGGGGCGGCTCGAACAACGGCAATTCCCTTCCGTCCGGCGACACGCACATCGTCTATCCCGGAAAGGACGGCCCGTGGCCGAGCGCGCGGCTTGAGGCGACGCGCGCGGGCATGGAGGACGCCGATCTCCTGACGATGCTCCGCTGCCGCGACAGGGCAAAGGCCGACGGGCTCGTTCGCCGCATCGCGCGTGGGTTCCAGGACTACACGCCGTCGTGCAAGCTCTACCGCGAAGTCCGCCGCGACATTCTTCGCGCACTCGAATCTAAGATCGTCAAATAAGGCATGAGGCATCCTTTTGACAGAAGACATGAAGTCGCCATACTCATGGCGGCGGGGTTGGGCTCGCGTATGAAGCCGCTTACTGACACGCTGGCCAAGCCTCTGGTGCCGGTTCTCGGTCGTCCGCTCATTGAGACGGTGATAGATGCGCTCGAAAAACGTGGAGTGGATGATATATATGTTGTAGTCGGATACAGGAAGGAACAGTTCAAGCCGCTTTCCAAGAAGTATCCCAACGTTAGCCTTATCGAGAACCATGAATACCGTACGAAGAACAACATAGGTTCGATCGCCGTCGCCGCGGAGCAGATGGCCAGCGCTGACTGCTTTGTCTGCGAGGCGGATCTCTTCGTGCCGTCCGAAAACCTCCTTTGCCGTCCGCTTGAGCGCTCTGGTTATTTTGGAAAGTTCCTTCCGGGGCATTCCGACGATTGGGTGTTCGAGACGTCTGCCGGACGCATAACGCGCATCGGGAAGGGGGGCGACGACTGCTTCAACATGGTTGGCATATCGTTCTTTCGGCAACCTGATGCGGCACGGGTTGCCCTTGCCGTCCAAGAGGCGGCAAAATACCCAGAGAATGCCCAGCTATTTTGGGATGATGTCGTTGACAGGCTTGTCAAGAATGATTTGGATCTCACTATCCATGAGATTCACCCTGGCGAGATAGTGGAGTGCGATACGGTACAGGACCTCAAAAACCTGGAAGCGGGGCTTAGATTATGACTGACGCGCAACTGAATCGCCATCTCTCGCCTCTGCACGTATGGGCGCTCGCTTTCGGATGCATCATCGGCTGGGGGGCGTTTATGATGCCCGGAACGACGTTTTTGCCCACGGCTGGCACGCTTGGCACGACGCTTGCCATGTTCATTGGCGCGCTTGTGATGGTTGCCATATCCTTCTCATACTCCTACATGGTGTCGCGGCATCCGATGGCCGGGGGCGAGTTCGTCTTTGCGAGGGCGTGTTTTGGCAGGCATCATGCCTTCGTCTGCGGCTGGTTTCTCGCGCTTGCGTACCTTGCGAACGTCCCTATGAACTGCACGGCGCTCGGACTCATGACGCGCAAGCTTTTCTTCGGGGTGTTCCAGTTCGGACGCCTCTATCAGGTTGCAGGCTATGACATCTGGGCAGGTGAGATATTGCTGTCTCTAACGGTGCTTTCGGTCATCACATTTCTGTCAGTCAAGGGCGTGCGCAAGTCCGGCATTTTCCAGATGATCATGGCGTTTGGGCTTGCAACGGCATTTTTGATCATCGTCGTTTCGGCTGTCTTCTCTCCTGTCACAAGCTGGTCTAACCTTGCTCCATTTTGGGGACCCGAGGCGTCGGGCACGTCGTTGAGCAGTTCGCAAATATGGCGGGGCGTTCTTGCCATTGTTGCCGTCGCTCCATGGGCGTATGTCGGCTTTGAGACCATACCACAGGCGGTTGAGGAGTTCAACTTCTCGATCCGCAAGGTGAACGGCATCATGATTGGGGCAATCGCCTTTGGATGCGCCGTCTATTCGTGCAACAACCTCGTGACGGCTGCGGCGTCGCCCGACTGGCAGGACTTCATCGCCCGACACGATTGGGCAGTTGGCGCAGCCGTCGAAGCGCTGATGGGAAAGCCGGGGCTTGTTGTTTTGGGCGTTGCGATTTCGTGCGCGATCCTGACGGGGATATTGGGATTCCTGACTGCGACGTCGCGGTTGCTGATGTCCATGGCGCGTGAAGGATACATTCCGGGGTTCTTCGGCGTGGTCAATTCACGTTGGCGCACTCCGGCGCGGGCAATCGTTTTCTGCTTTGCGTTGTCGGCTGTAGGGCCTTTCTTCGGGCGCACCGCGCTTGGGTGGTTTGTCGACATGTCGGCGGTGGGTGCGGCGGCCGGGTTTGCCTACGCCTGCGCATCCGCTCTTAAGACGGCATCTTACCATGCGGCGCGGCGGGGACGGCTCGCCGAGGACGGCTCGCCCCACCATGCGGGCGGCAAAACGGCCAATGGAGGCTCCGTCGCCATTAAAATCCTTTCCGCGCTGGGACTTGTCCTTTCGCTTTGCTTTGTCGTGCTCTTGCTCGTTCCCGGTTTGCCGGGATGTCTTAACGGTCCTGGTTACGCGATGCTCGGCGTGTGGACCGCGATGGGAATAATCTTCTATGTCCTACGGGCGCGAAAAATAAAGTGATAAAAACAGGAATTGTTAAATGGACTATCTTGTTCAGTTCTTTGCATGGTTGATGGAGTGGTGCCACTCCTGGTGTCCTAATTACTGGGCGGACATCGTCATCTTCACCTTCTTCACTAAGATCCTGCAGTTTCCTGTCTCGCTTTGGTGCCAAGTCAACAGCCTGAAGATGGTTTCTCTCATGCCGGAGACGAACCGTATCAAGATGGAGCACTATGGCGACGGCGACGCAATCGGAGAGGAAACGGCTGCTTTGTTCAAGCGCGAGAAATACCATCCGCTTCTTTCGCTTGTGCCGTTGGCGATACAGATCATCATCCTTATGGCGTTCGTAAAGGTGATCTACGGTATTGGCGACAAGCTTACTGTGCCAAATGCGCCCAAGCCGCTTATTGCGTGTGTTCCGTGGACGGATGGCGGGATTGCTTGGCTCATGCCTCTTTTCGCTGGTGCGGCGGCGTGGTTGCTCGGCTATACGCAGAACATCTTCAATCCGCTTCAGCATGAGCAAACACGCACACAGCAGATTGTCACAAACGGCATTTCAATCTGTATCTCACTTTTCCTCGGCTGTTTTGTCGCCGCTGGCGTTGGACTTTATTGGGCTACGAGCAACCTATTCTCGATACTGGTTCAGTTGTGCGAGAACATCGTCATTCCACCTAAGAAGCATGTTGACTATCCTGTGCTTCGCCGTTCACAGGCGGAGCTGAAGAAGTTCGAGGATGATCTTAAGAAAAAAGCGGTAATCTCCCCCGAAGACAAGAAGCGCGAGAAAATCGACTACAAGCGGTTTTTCCACGTTGCCAACAAGCACCTCGTGTTCTATGCAGAGGGTGGTGGCTATTATAAATACTTCAGGAGCGTCATCGAATGGCTGCTCGCGCACTCGAACGTGACGGTCCATTATGTGACGAACGACCCCAAGGACGGTATATTTTCCTTGGCGGAGAAGAACGTGCACATTCGCGCCTACTATATCGGTCCCGTGAAGATCATTCCGCTCATGATGAAGATGGATGCCGACATGGTGGTGATGACGACGCCAGACCTGAACACCTACCAGATAAAGCGCTCGTATGTCCGCAGGGACGTGGAGTATGTCTATCTCGACCATGGCCCGACGAGCGTTCACATGTGCTACCGCAAGGGTGCTTTCGACCATTTCGACACCATTATGGCGAACGGGCCGTTTCAAGTTGCAGAGCATCGTGCCACGGAGAGGCTTTACGGCCTCAAGGCGAAGACGATCGTTGAGTCTGGATATCCGATATTGGATACGTTGCTGGCGGAGTCCGTAAAAGCGCGGGGGGCGGGCGGCCGCCGCATAATGATCGCGCCGTCGTATCAAAAGGGATGCATACCGGATTCCTGCCTTGACGAACTGATTGACCAGGTGGTTTCTTCTAATCCCGGTTGTACGGTCGTGTTCCGTCCGCATCCGCAGTACGTGCGCCGCTTCCCCGCAAAGATGCAGGCAATCGAAGAGCGGTATGCAAAACGGAAGGACGTTGTCATGGAGGCGGACTTCTCGAAGCCCTCGACGATGGATCAGGCGGACGTGCTCGTCACTGATTGGTCGGGAATCGCCTACGAGTATGCCTTCAGGACGAAAAGGCCCGTTGTCTTTATCGACACGCCGATGAAGGTGATTAACCGCGATTGGGAGAAACTAGGCATCGTGCCAACGGATATTTCCTTCCGCAACGAGGTTGGCGTGTCGGTGCCTCTTACCGACATCCCTGCCGCCGGAAAGGCCGTTGCGGACATGCTTGAGCATCCGGGTAGATTTGCCGCCAAGATCGAAAATCTGCTCAAGACGCAATTCTTCAATCCCGGCCATGCTGGCGAAGTTGCCGGCAAATACATCCTTGAATCACTCATTAACCGCAAGAAAGGAACAAAGAAATGATGTTCGCATACATCGATCCATCTGTCATGTCCTACACCGTGCAGGCGATTGCCGGCGTGGCGATAGCGCTAGGCGTCGTCTTCGGCGTCGTTTGGCGCAAGATTAAGAAGGGTACCAACAAGGTCCTCCGCCGTGACGAAAACTCCGGCAAGGAAGTCGAAGAAGAAATAGAGATCAAGAACGTCTAGGGCGACGAAGACAGTCCGAATGCAACAAAAAAACGGTGTGCTTATGATTTTCCAAAAGCATCTTCGCGGCGGCGCGGCACGGTCTGTGGCCGTCGCGGCGGCTGTCGCGGCCGTCGTGGCGGTTGTCCTGCCGCTGCAGTCATTTCTCGGCAACGAGTCTCTGTATCCGTTCGGCATGGGGCGGCTCGCCGTCGAACTCGGAGTGGCCTTCGTGGCGGTGACGGCGCTTTTCGCCGCGGTCTTCGCGATCGTCGGTCGGCGCGCACGCGGCGTGGCGCAGTGGCTTGCCGTTGCGGCTGCCGCCTGCGCGTATCTGGAGGCGGGCCCGCTGTCTGCCGGGCTGCCGGAGATCAACGGCGCGTTCGCGCCGGAGCTGACCGTTGCGTCGCGCAGCGTCTGGGATTGCTGCGCATGGGTCGTGTTGCTGATCGGCGCTCTTGCGGCGGCTCGATGGCTGCCGGGTCGCGCGCATTTCGCGGCGGCGGCGCTCGTGGTGCTTGCGCTCGCCGCCCTGTTCGACGTCAGGCGCGACGGCGGGGAGTCGTCGGGCGGCAAGGCTGGCAGCGGCCTTGCAGGTGGATTCGAGTGGCAGCGCGACATAGTTGAGAACTTCAAGTTCTCGCGCGAGCGTAACGTGCTCGTGTTCATCCTCGATTCGATGCCGGGAAGCGTCTCGACTGATATCGTCAGATCGTCGCCGGACATCGCCGCGAAGTTCTCCGGTTTTGTGGCGTTCACGAATAACGTTGGGATGCACGATTGCACCAAACGCGGCCTGCCAGGGCTCATGACAGGAAACTACTTTGAACCGGAATCCTCCTCGAAGGCGGAATACCCGATGTCTATGTACGGCGGGGAGTCGTTTCTCACGCACTACGTTGAGGCCGGGGCGGAGGCGTCGTTCGTGCCAGACCTGTTCCCGTATGGCTACACAAACGCGAAGGTGGAGAAGCGCATGCCGGTCAAGGGCAGGCAAAAACACGGATGGGCCGCGCTGCTGCTGCGCTCGAAGGAGGTGCCGTACCTGAGCCTTTTCGACGTTACGGTGTTCCGGATTGCGCCATACGTGGCGAAGGCTCCGTTCCTCTATGCGAAAATCAGGCATGACCCGATGTTCGGGCAGGACGAGTCTAACTTTTGGTATGAACATGCGATGTATTCGCGCCTTGCCGCAGCTGGGTTCACTAATGCGAAAACCGTGCTCGGGGTGTTCCACTCGCGCGGTGCGCATCCGCCGCTCGCTTTTGACCGCCATGGGCACAGCCTCGGCACGCGCAGCAGTGGCCGCGAGGCGCTTCCGGACCTTGTGCTAAACCCGCTTTACAACCTTGCGGGGTTGATGGACGCCCTGCGTGAGAAGGGGGTGTATGACAAGTCCCTCATAGTTGTAGCCGCAGACCACGGCGTAGAAATAGCGCCGCATGTCCCGGAGCACCATCCGTGCGAGTCGGCGATACTATGGGTGAAGCCTGAAGGCGCATCCGGCCCGCTCGTTTACAGCGGTACGCCGACCGGGTACTCCAGGGTTGCCGCATTCATGAAGTCCGCTGCGGCGGGCAGGCCATGCGCTGCAGAGGTTGAAGCGGCGCTCCGCGAGGAGAACAGGCTCTTCAGATACGCAGACGCCAACGAACGCTACCACGACATCATGGTTGGTCCGAATTGGGAGATCGTCTCCAAGAAGGATTTTTGACGAACGAGCGCGCCTCAGGGCGCATCTGCGAAATTCACCGCCGAGCCTTCTGATGATTGGAAACAACTATTTAAAACAACTTGCCTTTGGCGCACGGGCTAACTCGCCCGTGCCCATAGCCCAATCAAAAACGATACAATTATTTCAAGATTCTTGCAAACATAGATGGATAGATGTGCGGGCGAGTTAGCCCGCGCACCTCTCTCAAAGTTGTTTTTACCAGTTGTTCTGGTTGTTTCCAATCTCAAACCGCATGGGTGAAAAACGCAGATGCGCCCCGCGCCTCATTCGGCGTCTTTTTCTTTCAGCACACGGGCGGGGATTTATGGTATAATCTTCGCCATGGAAAACGGTGGAGCAAAAATCAAGGTTCCCACGACGGGCGTGTTCGACTTCCCGAGCCTGATACTCGGGGGGAAGGGGAAGTACGTCGATAAGACGGATCTGCTGTACCAGCTTGCGAACGATGCG
>CACZAK010000131.1 GCA_902779075.1 uncultured bacterium
CCAAGACCCAGCAAAACATTACCCATATGTTCCTGACTACCAATTATGCCACGCGTAAAGGAGATATAGGGACTAAGAATATAGACGATAGCATTGAATATCGCCTTCTCGGCAACCATCGAACTCACGCAAACGAAACAAACACAGCAACAGAATAACGCAAGAATACTTTTGATTAATTTCATCTTGTCATTCCTTTCTTTGCGACCCTTGTGTTCTTTTGGCCTTCCTATCCAATTCTGCGAGCGCGAGGGATGAGACGAGAATTGCCTTTGTCAGTTTCTTCACTTCACCTTCTCCTTTCGCTTACCGCCGCAGGGTGCGTTACCCGCACGGCGCGGCTGGATTTTACCGCGCGGGATTGCCCGCCGGGGCGCTTTCATCGCCTTTTTCATGGTTGACATTTTACCATGTTTCCTTTCGCTTTGACACAGCCTTTTACGGTAACTCAACGAATGGTGCTGCGGATCTCAAGTCCTTGATAAAATCTCCAGGGGCTGTCCCCGCTTCTCTATTCCCTCGTTTTACTAATTCTTGGGGCTGTTGCTCAACAAACCAGAAAAACCGTATAGCCAGAAGTTCCTTTCCCAATCTTTAGCAAAACACTTCAATGAACATTCCGCGTGAAGCCTTCCGCTTCCGTCCTCGCCCACAACAACAATCGGACTAATCGTTCCATCGTCCAAGGATATCCTCATAACCAAGGCATCTCCAGTCCGAACATCCTCTCCGTAGGAGACAGACCACAATGTTTCACGGCACAGACTCCGCCTCACCCATAGGTTGTTGTCAGTATCAACAAACAGCATATCGTATATTGGCTTGTTTAAATGTTCAAACTGCCGTTCGTCTTTTCGTACAAGGAACGGCAACACGACAACATTATTCGTCAAACTCATGACCGCGCATGTGCATGTTCCCAAATCATTGTGAAAAGAAATTGCTTTCCCCTTTTCACAATCCTCCCAAATCGAGTTACGGAACACAACCTCCCGATCATACGTCACCTCAGAATTGTATGGGAACTCAAGCAGGACTGTTGGCAATCTTAAGAGGAACTCGCCCAGCAATGGCATGAAGCCCCTTCTTGGCCATGAGAAATACTCAATGTAGAAGAAGTCCGGAATGTAAACCGCCGACCGTCTCTCTGTTTTCCAGATATGAAAACCTGTGATTTCTGAACTATATCCAAGACAAGAAACACGACTTGTCGTTCTATTCCATAAGCAGCCAGAGAGAAAAATGAAACTCACCGACATCAAGACAACAAGCATCCCGCCGGTCATTCTACTTGACAGGCTCTTGGCATTACGGCTTTCATTCTTTCGTTTCATGGACATCCTTTTCATCATCCTTGCCATGTCCGACATCCTTTCGCTCTGGGGCCGAGCGTCGTCCGCGACCGCCGCGAACCGGCACACTCCGCCCATCTACAACAATAAACGGAATCCGCGCCCTCACAATTCCAAGAAATCTGAAGATTTTTGAAATTCCTCAGGGTCAGATAGCCGAGGACGACACGGCATCGGCCCCGTACGCCACAGCAACCAGCACTACTCCACGTCTAACTGCGCAGACGCGCCCACACGCGACATTTTCGCGCGGTTGTAGGCGGTTTTATGTAGGGCGGGCGTCATTATGTTTATCACGCCACCGTCGGCTGGAGCTTCTTGACCTGGGCGAGCGAAAGGCCGGTGTATCTTGCGATGTCCTTCAATGCAAGAATACCATCCTTCAGCATCCGCTTCGCCGTCGCGAGCATGTTCTCGCGCTTGCCCTCGCGCTTGCCCTCGGCAATGCCCTCGGCCTTGCCGCGCTCCACGCCACGCGCCTCACCCTCGGCTTTGGCGAGTGCCGCTCGGCGCTCCGCGATTTTTTCTGCAAATTCTTCTACTGCTTTGCACATGATGTGCCTCCCTTCATCTGAATTCTTGAATTGACTAACTTGCCGCTTTAGAATGTCGAAATACATTTCCGCTGCGTTGCGACACAAAAAATCGTGCATCAACTTGCCGATGTCAGATTCACTGCGAGTCGCACCGTTCACGTAAATGATGTGCGTACCGTCGTGAAGCCGTTTAGCACTATGTTCTTCCATCCGCAGATACGAGTAAGCATCCTGACCATCCCCCATCACGTCGTTCTCGGTGATGAAGATGACGTAGGTATCGCGCAGCTTGCCAAAGTCCTCGCCCGCCTTGAGCGCGTTCGCGTCCATCAGCGCGGAGTTGTACCTCGCGCGCTTTGGCTCCGCGCCGTCGTTCTCGCGCTGTATCTCGATGTCGTATTCCTTGCCCTTGCCGATGATGATCTGCAAAATCAGCTCAATGCACTCCGGCGCGTTCTCAAGGCACTTCGACATGAAGGTGTCGTCCATGAGACGTAAGTTCTTGACCACGGCCAGGGACTCCCGTTCCATGACGTGCGCAGAGCGCTCCGCCCTCGTCTTGCCGGGGGCGGACGCTTTCCGTCTGCCGTTATGCTTTGCCTTCGTCATGATTTTCTCTTTTCCGCCCGAGGCACTTTGTCCCCAAGCGCTTTGAATTATACACTATTCTTCGTTTGTTTGTCAATGGGAGTGCGCGAAATCCAAGGTGAAAACAAACGGAAATCATAGCCCAAATGGCCTGACAACAGTCTCCAATCCTTCATCTACACCTTTCGCCTGCCGCCGCAGGGCACGTTCCGATTGCGCCGCCAGCGTGCCATAGGCCAACACCCATACTTCACGCAATTACCTCCACACCGGGATGAAGAAGAGATCTATCTTGCGACCTTTCTCCGGGTCGTTCTCGTAGCGGAAGAGCCGCCAGAGAAGCGATGTCTTCACGTAGCCGTTCTTCTTCGCGTCGTAGGTGAAGCACGGGAACACGTCGAGCGCGATGTCGCCGTCCTTCTCCTCCCAGTCCCAGAGCTTCCACAAAACATTGTGGCACAGCTTCGACGTTCCTTTCACGGCGTCCGTCTTCCAGTCATGCTGATAGACGAGCCACAGGAAGGAATGCCAGCCCTCCTCGGTGTCCGACACCCTCGCGCGCGTGGCGAGGTCGAACTTAACGCGCCGTTTCGTCTCTCGCCGGAACAGGAGCCGATTGCCCATCTTGTGCTTGTACGTCATCTTGTACGTATTGTCCGGTTTGTTCTCGTCGTCTCCGTTCACCCACCTGTCGTTGTCGGAGACGAGCAGGTGCGTGCGCGTGTCGTGCGTCCAGAAATATTTCTCGCGTGTCGGCAGTTTCTCCGCGTCGAGGAACGCGAGCTTCTCGTCGAAGTCGGAACTCTTCTCGTAGTCAAAGAACGGGAAGAGCCAGCCGCCTTCCTCCTTGCCGGATTTGACGCCCGCGAGTCCCGCCGCGAAATACGTGTTCGTGTAGGCCCCGCTAACCTGCCTGCCATACGGTATCGTGTAGAACGAGCGCTTTTCCTGCCTGCCATACGGTATCGTGTAGAACGAACGCTTTTCCTGCATGTACAGCGGGAACAGCCATTCCGTATCGCCTGACTTGCCGAAGAGCGGCGTCACGAAAGACTCCTTGTCGCGGTAGAAGAGCGGGAACAGCCAGTCGCTTTCCTCCTTCTTGTTGCGTCCGTAGAGCATCGTGAGGAACAGCTCGTCGTCGTTGTAGTAGAGCGGCATCGCCCAGCTGTAGTCGCCGGACTTCCCGAAAAGCGGCGTGATGAGCTTGTTCGTGTCGTGGTAGTAAAGCGGAAATAGCCACGACGCCTCGTATTCGCCGTTCGTAGAGGTGTTCGCGCCGGCGAGTCCGCAGAGGATGCGGCTCTTGATTTGCTCGTCGCTTGCGTAGCGCGCGTAGGGGATCGAATAGAAGTTGCCCTTGCTCCACAGGTAGAGCGGAAGGATGCGGTGGTTTGCGAGTTTGCCGTCCTGATTTTCGTAGCCCGCGAGTCCGCAGAACGCCCAGAGTCCGTTGCTGCTTTTGCCCGGCCAATAGCCATACAGCGGGAAAAGCATGTCGAGGCTTCCGCGTATGTTTATGTGCCAGTAGAGCGGGAAAATGCCGAAGGAGTCAGCTTTGTCCATCCACCAAAACGGCAGAACGCCCTTGAAGTCGTCGTTCCACCAGAGCGCAGGGAAAAGGCAGAAGTATGGATCGTCGCCGTCTCTGTCGCTCCCCCAGAAGAACGGGAACACGCGGTAGTCGTTGTCCCTCGTGTCGAACTGGCAGATCGGCCAGAAGAGATTGAACTCGTCAACGGAACGCGAGATGGTCGTTGCCCCACGAGAGGACCGGCCAGACGATCGACCCGACCGGCTCGCGCCAGTAGGCGAGCGGCCACAGGTTCACGCGGTCCTCGACCGCGCCCGTAAACTTCACTTCGTCGCCGCTGTACAACGGAGTCGAGGCAAACTCCTTCATTTGGCAACCACCCGCCGCCAAGAGCGCGACTACGGCAAGCAGTCTGTTGATTGTTGCCAATGTGGAAGTGTTGCCGTAACCGCCCCTTGCGGGGGTTCGCGACCCGAGGGGAGATGCGCCTGCGACGAAGTCGTCAGGTTGGCCGAGGCCGAAGGCCGAGCCGCGAAGCGGCCGCAAGGGTCCGCGCAAACACGCCGAGCGAAGCGAGTGCCGAGTTCCAATGTTGCCAGTTTCCAGTTTCTTCATTTTTCTTTGCATCATGTTCAAGCAGCAGTCATGCGAAATAGGCGTTTACGTTTCTGTCGTAGGATATAAGCGGTATCTTCTCCACCATTGACTGACACACCATGATGCGGTCAAACGGATCATTGTGAATGGGTGGAATCGTACGCAGGGGCACGAGATGCTCCGCCATGATTGGAAGTATCCGAAAGCCGTCCGCCTTGATGCGCTCCATCATGTCAGGGGGACATTCCAGTTTGCCGTTACGGCGCTTTACCTCTATCTCCCATATCACCGCCGCGCTGACGTAGATTTCGTGTCCGGCATCCGCAATGAGCCGCCGATGCTCTTTCTTCAGCTGAGGCGAATCGAGATACCACCACAGGACGATGTGCGTGTCCAGCATGTATCTCATCCAAACGCCTCCTCAAAGCCGTCCGGCAAAGCGTCAAAATCGTCAGACATGCTAATCTTGCCCTTCAACGAGCCGGGGCGGCGGACAGGCTTGGGCCGCACATACTGCGTAATCGTCACGAGCGGACGCCCTGCACGGCATATCACAAACGCCTTTCCCCCGCTTGCCTCGTCGACAATTGCGGAAAAGTGCGCCTTCGCCTCCGCAATGGAGCGAACCATCGTAGGTATTGGCATATCGGCAACCATGTTTTCTCCTTTTATGACTTGACCAAGTTGGGTCATATTATACCACATTATACCTGCGACTTCAAGGCAGTATCAGGGACTTTCTCCATAAGCGAATCAAATACAGTGATCTCGTATGCCCCGTCATTGAAATCGTGAAGAATCGCCATCCAGCGGACAAGCCCGGACGCCATCTGTTCCTTGGCCCACCGCAGGGCACCGTCGAACGAATCCTCGTACCAGATGAAGCCAATGCCTTCTACACCTTCTCTGGACTGCATGATACAGCCGTCACGGGGCCGCCGCCGCTTTCCATGCCTACGCACTTCCTGCTTTGCTGCGGCAAGTATAGTCTCCATGCTCTCTTCGGCAAGCGACTTATGATCCTTGCGCCATTCCTCCATGCCTATAAGAGCGTCGTCAAGACTCTGACGGTTCAACAGCGCAAGCTGCACGGCGGACGAGACCTTCGTACCACCTTCCCAAACATCCTCAGAAAGTAGAAACCGCTGGACAATCCCTCGCTTCTGATCAAGGTCATTCGGTCCGTCGCTGAGCAGCTCTATCCAAAATCCATTCGGTAGTTTCTGTACTCTGCAAAAGTCAAACCGCTCCAGCATCTGCAAGCGCCCAGCGAACAATGTATCATAACGACGGCTCCAGTATGAAAACTGCGAAAAGCGCGGAATGGTGAAAAGATGGGCTCCAGACGAGCATATTGGCACACTATCCGCTAATCCATCGCCGTTCAAACCCGCCCATAGCGGATCGACGGCGATTATGAATCGTCTGAAAAGCTCAACATCGAATCCGCTTGCGCCATCCGCCCGCAACAACGTCATGTTCGTCTGATCACCATTAGCGAGTATCCGAAAAGAATACCCCTGCCCATCGGGAAGCACCGCTCTCGCCGAAACTATCGGCTTGTCGCGATCATCCTCCATTTCAAACAACTTGAGAACACCAGACCGCATAAGTCCCGCGAAGTAACTTGCGGCAGAGAAACCGGAATCATTGCTCAATGAGATTCCTACCTGTTGCAATTGCGTACTCATCTATTTCCCTCTTTGATGCTCTCCGTGTATTTGCTTGTTGATTGTCGGAACCGCCAGTTGACGAGCGGAAGAATCCAACCATCGTCAATCCAATTGACGACGCCAATCTGCACTCCGCGCCAATCGCCATGAACTCGGTTAAACAAACCGATCTGTAGTCCCCCGCCACCAGCAAAGTTGAAAAGCCCCACCTGAGCGCCGCCGAGATTCTCCGACACCGTTCCAATTGGAGCCACTTGAAGCCCATACATGTTACGTTCCTTCGCACCGAACATCCCAATCGACACGCCAGCAACCGTATTATACAGTTCGCCACTGTCAATAATCTGCTGCCCTCCAAGTGTGACACACGGATACCCCACCACATTCAAATCAAGCCACACTATGTCATCTTGTGGCTCTTTGAACGTCTCGCACCCCGCTGCGAGCGCGAGGGATGAGACGAGGATGATTCGTGCAAAGGGTTTCATGGGTTGCTCCTTTCGGTCTGTTCGTGGCAATCTCCCCACGTAAACGCAAGTGGGACAGAGACATTGTATGTCCTTTCGGACTTGCCGTCTTGGCACGAGCACCACATCGTGTATGTCAGGATTCCGTCGAATGAAACCTTTATAGAGTTTTCGTCCACATAACGGTGATCGTAATAATTCTCCACGAAACTGGGTGCGCTGAAATACAAAAGCTGTGCCGAGACACGTCCGCCATATACCGCCGGACGAACAGCGAAGAGCGACGATGCGTGGGTGTCGTTCTGCACATAAAACACAAGCAAGTCGCCGGCAAAAGTTCTGAACCAATAAGGCTCAATGCCGCGAATATCCTTGTTGTTCACAACCCGTAGCGAATCTGTCGCCGTGCCATCCTCCGCAAACGCGACGATGTCAACATCGCATTCTGGCGAAATGTCTGGATTGTCGCACACGACGACGGCAGAGAATCTACCAGACGGCGACCTCTTGCCTGTGGATGATACGCAAACATGCTTGCTCGGGCCTTGAGGACGACAAAGCATGAAGTCTCCGTTGAAGTCGCCTACAACCGCAAACACGGCATTAGGATCGTCAACGTAACCTATCGACGAACATCCTCCCGCCACAAGCGCGAGGGACAAGCCGAGAATTGTCTTTTTCAGTTTCCGCATAGATCATCTACTTCTTTCGCTTGCCGCCGCAGATTCTTTACACGGGCAGGGCGCACCTGCCCGTAATGAAGTCGATGACGTTCATCGTTTGAATGCCATTGCGGTTTTCGATAAAGATGTCGTCAAGCGTAAGGATTAGTTTAGGATAGTTGTCCCGTATCGACTTGAACGCGGCGACTTCCTGACTATACTTCTCTTTCTCCGCAACCGTGACGGCAACCTGTATGTAGCAAAGCAAATCATTGCTGCCCTTGACCACGAAATCAACCTCGCGTTCGTCAACCTTGCCGGTTGCGACCTTGTAGCGTCGGCGAAGCAGTTCAAGGAACACCGCGTTTTCAAGGAGCTGCTGAATCTCGATGTCGGGATTGCTCAGCGTATAATACCTGAAGCCGAAATCAGTCAGATAGTACTTGTTTATCAGCTTGAGCATTTCTCCTCCCTTGACGTCGAATCTGTCGGCCTTGTAGATGAAATAGCAATCTTCGAGGATGTCCAGATACGACGAAACCGTATTGGCGCTGACCTTTACGCCATTTGCCTTGAGCCGGTCAGCCATGCGCTTCGGGGATGTAAGGGAGGATATGGCGCTCGCCATGTACTTCAGCATCTGCCCGACGAGAAGCCTTCCGCCTTCCTTGTTCCGCTTCAACACGTCCTTTTCAAGTATCGTTCGGTAAACGGACTCCACATACTCGCGCTGCTCCGACGATCCCGTCTTGAATGCGAACGACTCCGGCAGGGAGCCGTATGTGAGGTAGTCCATGAAGCGCCGCTTTTCCGCAGCATCTCCCACCTTGCCTCCAACAGCCTTTGTCATTTCCAGAAACGAAAACGGCAACACGTTCATTTCCACGTAACGACCGGTCAGAAGCGTAGCGATCTCGGACGAAAACAAGTCTGCCGTTGAACCAGTGACATAAAGATCGACACCTTTCTTGACGTAGAGACTGTCAAGGACCTCCTCGTAATGCTCCACACGTTGTATCTCGTCAAGGAATACGTATGTAGTTCCGCCCCTCGCCAGTTTACCGACAATGAACCTATGTAGCTCCTCCGCCGTTCTCAACGGGGCGTTCTCAAGCTCCTCGAAGTTCACCATGACTATGCGAGACGCAGGCACACCCTCACGCCTGAGGCCTTGCGCAAACATCCTCATGATCGTGGACTTGCCCACCCGCCTCATTCCCGTGAGCACCTTTATCAGCGGCTTGTCGCGGAACTGCGCCAGCCACGCCATATACGCTTCTCTTTGTATAGTCTTCTTCATGCGGCATACTCCTTTGCAAAGCGTATTATATCAAATTATCGCCGGTTTGAGTTTGAGAACTTTTCGGAAAATACAAAAACTTCTCAAACTGTCATCTGTTCTGCACCGCCTATTCCCTCTCCCTTCTTGCGCGAAAGATGAGACGAGAATCACCTTTGTCAGTTTCCGCCTGGTTCATCTACTCCTTTCGCCTGCCGCCGCAGGCACCATCCCTCATGGCGCCGTTTCGGGGGCCCATGCAAGCACCCAGTTGATAATCCGCGTCAATTTCTTGTGGTCGTAGAAACACTCGTCGCTCTGGCGATACAACGCACGGCGGCGCAGTTCCTTGAGCTTCGGGACGTCCTTTCGCGTGGCGCAATAGAGAATGTCGTTCGCGGCCTCTTGGCCGTAACTCAAATGCACGCCGTTATCCAGAATCGTCTTGTAGGCTGCGTTAAACTTATTGGCGTCCGGCTTGAACTTCTCCCGCATACCCGCAGGCATTGCGCTCTTCGACGCCACAGTCTCCCTCATGAACTTTGCGGCGGAACTGTTCTTGTCTTCTGATTCAAGCAGCCTGCTGAAGGTTTCCCGAAGTTCCTGCTGCCCCTTCTTGCCCTGTGCAATCATATTCCATTCAATCGTCTCCACAAGTTGGTAGCGTATATCCGGATCCTTCTCCACCTCCATCCGTTTGAGGAGGGCCTTGATCATATCTTTGGATTCCGGCATGAGGAACCTGATCGCGCCGAGCGCATTCGTCCTGACAAGGGCATCCGAATCGTTCAGTTTCTCGCAGAGCATCGGCACCGCAAGGTCGTCGAACAATCCGAAGATGAAATAGACTTGCCAGTAATACCTTTCCGGATCGATCTTGAGGAATTCCTCCGCGTCCTTCACTGCCGGGGCGTACCTGAGCTTGGCGAGTTCCTCCATGGCATAAAACTTTTGATTCTCGCCCATCTTCGCCTTGTTCCTCCGATAGTACTCCAGAAAGGCCGCTCCAACTTCATCCCCTCCAATTTCGATCAGGACACGCGAAGTCACATCATGAAGCCTTGATGTCGGATTGGAGGTCTTGAAAATGTCCAGCATCAGCGGCACCGACGAATCCTGCTTCGCCAATCCGAGAAGACACACGTACTTGACCTTGTCTTCTTCCTTTGCCGACTTGTCCGCCAGCCGGACGGCGACAGCCTCCGCAACCGCTTTCCCATTATCCCTGACGGTTTTCTCCAGCGAACGCATTTCATCTCGAGAGGTATTCTTCGACATTTTCAGAACGCGTTGGATAAATGCGTCCGCGTCAAACGGGGCCCCGCCGTCCGACACCGGCGGACGTAGCCGCTCCAAGGTGACGCGGACGATGGAACGCCCGGGATCGGCAAGCCACGCCGGCGCGAAACCGGCGCCGGGCCCCGGCTCCGCCGAGCCGATCTTCGTCCCGCCGGCAAACACCTCCAGCTTCCCGCCCCGGCACACGTACTCCACGGCATACGTCCCGTCCGCCGCCCTCGAAAGCCGCGCCGCCTCGCCGAGCGCATGGTCGCGTCCGCTCCCGTTGGGCACGGCCACCGCCTCCAGCGTCCCGTCGCCCCTCTCCTCGACGATTACGGAAGGTTCCCTCGGCCTGCCCTTCACGAATCCGTCCGTGTATGCTGGGAAGAGGCGGAACGGCCCCTTCGCCCGGATCGACAGCCGCCAGCATTCGCCGCACGGAAGCCCGAAGCCCGTCTGCCTAGGCATCCCGTCCTCTTCGACGACCGGCAGCGATCGGACGTTCCCGAACATGTCCGCCGCGTCAACCGGCCCTTCCGACCTGCAAGCCCTCCACCATGCCGCGCGGAGCGGCGAACAGTCTCCCCAGAGTCGCGTGCGCAGGTCGCGTCCATGCTTTCCGGGATCGACGGCGTCGTCGTACCTCATGTCCGGCACGGCAAGCGCCTGCGGATTCTCGATCAGTTCCTTCGGCACGTAGCGGACGATGTATTCCGCCGCGAGCCCCAGGTCACCCGCCTGGTGCGCGAGCGCCGCGAAGCGCAGGGCGAGAGGCCCGCGCATCGCGTCCGGCATCGCCGCCCATACCTCGTTTGTAAGCGCGGCTTCCAGGCCGTTCAACACAGCCGGACGCATCTCCTCTATCTCCGACGAATTGAACTTCACGCTCCACCACGGCCCGAGCATCGACATCTCCGGGAACGTCCGCGCGCCGGACTCCGCCGCCGCGCGAACCACCTCGTTCGTCACGTAGTCCATCGTCGGCAGCGGGACAATCCCATTCTGCGACGCGAAGCGCGGCAGCAAGGTCGCCTGGCGCCGCCCCTGCGCGCGGGCGCGCGCCTCCGGCGTCGCGTCAAGCCAGTGTTCCGTCACCGCCATGTACTGCTGCCGGAAGTTGAACGGATACCAGCCGTTCTCGCCGTCCAGGGCGAAGTCCAGCGGCTGCGGCGTGATCGTCTCGCCGTTGACGGAGAGCGTCATCCTGCCGTTATGGATGTCGGCGCGGACGCGTATTCCGTCCGGCCCGCAGGCGACATGCCGGCTCTTGACAAGCTGGCGCGGCGTGGGATCGAAGTACGCCGACCAGCGCATGTCGCGTTCGCCGGTGTTCTCCCAAACGGACACGTTCCAGTCGTTCGTCGCGCCGACGACGCGCTCGATCCTGAGGACCGGCATCCTCTGCCCGTACTCCAGCGACGGCGCCCCGAGGTAGAACTCGAGGAAGGCGCCGCCGGACCTTGACTTGGCGTCCGCAGCCCTTGTCGGCTTCGCGGTGAACTCCGTCGATCCCGTGAAGTCGCGCATGACGCCCTTCGTCGAATACCACACGACCCATTCGTCGCACGTGCGGAACGACGTCCGCGAGACGTCACGCGCCAGCGGGACCATCCTTCCGCACGCGCTCCACCGCACGTCGCCGCACGTCAGCAGGTCGTCCATCATCGACACCCTCGCGCCGTCCTCGCATGCGTGGCGGTACAGCGCACGCCAGACGTCCTCCGCGAACTGTCCGCGCGCCCTGCTTCCGGCCGGCGCGGCGTTGCCCGTCCTGGAGAGCGCCACCACGGCGTTCGTGACGTCGCCGCCGTCGAGCTCGGCATACGCCTTGCCGAGCGCGGCGAACCGTTTCGGGTACCGCGCCTGTTCAAGCAGGAACGGCAGCCGCGTGTACATCGTCTGCCCCTCGTAGGCGAACACGCGGTCCGAGGCGTATCCGGCGTCGAAGCGCCTCTTCCAGATGCCGGGCGTGATGCGCCGCCAGCAATCCACCATCAGCGGGTAGTCGCCGCAGCTGTACGCCGCCGAAGTGAAGTCGCAGAGGATGTCGTCGCGGTCGCGCGGCGACTCGAGCCAGAGGGACGATCCCGGCTTCATGTACTCGCGGATGATCCGAAGCGTCTTCTCGCGAACGGATTTCTCCTTGAAGAACAGTTCACGGGTGTCGAGGTTGCGCACGTCGCTCTCGAGGCGCGAAAGGCTGCGGAGGCGCAGGGACACGTTCATGGCGGGTATGCGCGTCGCGTAGTCGCCGTCCGCCGGCGCGATGCGGTCCAGCTCGTCGAGCATCAGCTCCGGACTCCCGCCCCAGCGGCTCGTCAGGTGGAAGAGGTGCGAGAAGCGCAGGCTGTAGGAGTCCGGACAGGCGGCGATCCCCGCCCTATACCACGACTCGCGTTCCCCTTCCGTCGCGGACGGGTTTTCGAGCTGGACGAGCCGCGCCGCGGACGCGGGGATGTCGGGACGCAGCACGAACGCCTTGCGCAGATGGACCTCGGCGTCCCATATCGTCTTTTCGTAACCCTCCCATCCGTCCTTCGTCACGGTAGCGGCATAGCCGGTGCCGCGCGTGTTCCACGCCTTGCGGTAGAGAGTCCGGCCGCGCAGGTACTCGATGAGCCACGGATCCACCTCGGCGGCGCGGACTTCCATCTGCTCCAGGAGAAGCTCGTTCTCGGCTGCGCCCCACTGCTCGACGAGGTTCGCGACGAGATCGACGTTGTTTGAGTTGCACACGGCGGGATCGGCTGCGGCGCGCACGATGTCCTCGCAGAGGTTCGTGATCGCCAGGGCGTTCAGCGCGCGGTCCCACATCTTGGCGTCCGCCGCGATCGCCGACGCCAGTTCCGCCGCGACGAGCGGATTCTCCTTCGCGCGGCGGCCCTCGTAGAGCCTGTAGGCGTCTGCGGCCATAGTCTTCGGATCAAGGCCGGCCCTCTTGCGCATCCACGGTTTCGTGCGCAGTGCCATCGCGCGGTAGAGGAAGTGGACGGCATTCGTGTCGAAGTCGGAAAGCAGGTCCTGCTCCCAGTACGGCGTCATGATTCCGCCGAACCGCTCGCGGGCCTCGAACGCGACGGCCCTGCGCCCGCCAGGCGGCAGGGCGTCCGACCCCGGCAGGAACAGCGCTTCGTAGAACGGCGCGCCCCTGAGCCGCTTCACGTTGCGGGTGAGGTGGGCGTGTTCGGGCCGATCGTCGCGCACGGTTCCGTCGGGCGTCTCCTGTATCGGCGTCAGTTCGACCGGCACCTCCCCGTCATCAACGGGCGCGGCCGACATCGCGGCAAGCGACTCCACTTCGCGCCGGAAGGCGGCAAAGTCGAACGCGCCCTGCCGCGCGCCGCAAGAACCGTATCGCGCGACGATGTCCTCTGCCTTCCGCCTTGTCGCCGCCCGCGACGCATCGTCCCCCTCCGCGCACATCAGCCAAATCTTCTCCGCCGCCACGACGCCGGCCTTCAGCGCGATCAGGCGGGCGGACGGCTCCCCGTTTGGATAGACGAGGAACGTATCTCCGGCCATGCGTCTCTTCGTGTCATACGAGGCGTCCTTGTACGGATCCTCCGGCCATGCGTTCGCGGCGCGGAACGTGAATCCGTCGAAGCCCGCCATCGCGGGATAGGCGCCGAGCCAGAACGCCTCGTCGTCGGAGCCGGACATCAGCGCGTTGGGACGGCTCTCCGCGCCGCAGACGTAGATTGTCGTCTTCATCCCCTTCTCGCGTCGCGCGGGCAGCATGGCGAGGCAATCCTTGTCGAGATGTTTCAGGGACTGGCTGTAGCAGTCAATGCCGATGCCGTCGAAGTCGGATGCCTTTCGGTTACCTGTCGCGTAAATCTTGAGGCCGGGGGCCGTGCGGCGGACCAGCTCGGCGACGGCGCGCACCTCGTCAGGCGTACGCTCGTCCAACGCGATGTACGTGTCGCCCAACCACCCCTTCGCCTTCAGATGCGCGGCGAAATCGACGAGGAACGGGCTCCAGTATCTCTCGAATTCCGGCGTGCCGGGAAGCAGCTTCGCGCGGCGCTCCTTGCCGTCCGCGCCGCGCCACGTCGCCATGTCGCCCCACGGACACATCGCGTAGCAGGCGATCTCCGGGCCGATGCCGTACATGCGCCCCATCGTGACGTATCTGTCGAACACGGAGTAGTCGAACGACCATGAACCGTCGCCGTTCTCCTTGCGTCCGACCATCGAATGGAACCCGTCCTTGTACTGGTGGTTCCAGGGGAGGTCGGATATCGTCGTCGTGAGGGTCTTCACGCCACATTCGGCCAGTTTGCGGAATACCGTCCCCATCTTCACGTAGTGGATGCCGGAAAACGGTTTGACCTTGAAATGGCGGGCGATGGCCCACGGATGCTGCCAGAGGTCAAGGCAATATCTGCGCTTGGAAGGCTTCGGGAGTTCGCGATCAAGGACGGTCACTTCCAGCGGCCAGAACGACTTGCGCCCCGGCTTCGCGTTCGGTGCCGCCGTCACGATGCAGAACGTAGGTTTCCGCGCCCTTTTCACCCCTGAATCGCTTCGGACGACATCTGGGCGGCTCTTCGTGTCCTTGCCGTCTGACTGCATCGCGTAAACCACGTCGTCGCAGTACGCGACGCCTATTGAAACACCGTCGAAATACGGCGCGAACTGGGTGAGGGAGAGCGTGGCGAATTCCGCCCCCTTGGGAATCGGCACATACGCCGTCTCGCCACGCCACACCGTCACTGAGAACGTCGGCGTGCCGCCGGACGTCGCCGCGCCAAGTGCCGACACAGCCGTGACCGCAAAAGCAATAGAGAGCAAGCCCCTCCACTTCTTCACTATCAGAGACGTCGCACGTCTACACACTTTCTTTGTCGTTGTCATGGTTGATATTTTACCATAATTCTTTTAACTCTGGGCCGAGCGTCGTCCGCGACCGCCGCGAACCGATGCACTCTGCCCTTCTAAAACAATAAACGGATTTCACGTCCGCGCAATTCCAAGAAATCTGAAAATTATTAAGAATCTTTGAACGCCCCTGGTAGTCAATTATTCCGCACGGCGATAGGGTTTTATGGTATAATGTTTGCCGTTAAAGGAACTACAGCCATGAACGATCTGACTGTCATCGAACCGGCGAACGCCGACGCCATCCGTGCGCGAATCCTCACGATTCGCGGCGTTCAGGTCATGCTTGACCGCGACCTTGCGGAACTATACGGAGTACCGACGAAGGTTCTCAATCAGGCCGTCAAGCGCAACATAGAGCGTTTCCCAGAACGCTTCATGTTCCAGTTGACCAAAGATGAACTCGCCGACTTGAGGTCACAGATTGTGACCTCAAGTACAGGGGCGGATTTAAGGTCACAAAACGTGACCTTAAACGATAGTGATTCGTGTCGGTTCTCGTGGTGAAGAACTCGCGGAACAGACTGCTTCACAATGTCGATGTGACGCGGTTCAACGCGCAGTACGGCAATTCGCTCACGGTCAAGGTGTCCGACAAGTTCCACGACCGCTTTCTCATCATAGACAAAACAACGCTCATTCACATAGGCGCATCACTCAACCACCTTGGCAAGAAGTGCTTTGCATTCTCGTCGCTCGACAAGTCCAACATCCCGTTCATCATGGCGAGAATATGACCGCGCCGTACTTGCACCCCTCTAGCGACATTGCTTCGCAATGCTCGCTTCGCTCGGGGGATATGCCTACGGCCTTGCGCCCGACACGCCCGAACCCGACACGCCCGAACCCGAAATCGTCGCCCACCTCTTCAAGCTCTACGCCGACAAGTCGAAGGAGTGAAAATTCTCCAACACGAGTCATCCAAAATATGGTATAATACTTGCCACAGACTTCCAGGAGAAATACAGGAGAAATCCATGACAACTACATTGCGCATCGACGACAACCTGAAACGGCAGTGCGACATCGTATTTGAGGATCTCGGCCTCAACATGACAACGGCCATGACCGCGTTCCTCAAGCAAGTAGTCCGCACCCGTTCCATTCCATTCATCATCGGCGCACAAACCGTCGCGCCAGTCCCGCGCCAGTTCGACGGACGGCAGGCATGGGACATTTTCGAGCGC
>CACZAK010000132.1 GCA_902779075.1 uncultured bacterium
CCGGACTCGAATCGCCCGAAGGACGCGACGGACTCGTCAATGCGATAGAGCTTGAGAAGGGCGTCTATGAGGCGGGCGGCCGCATCACGTATCTCGCCGACAAGTGCATGCTCGACCTTTTCGCCGACAACACCGAGCGCGCGCCGACGTTCATGATTCCGCCGCTCCGCTCAAGCCGCGAGAAGGGCTTTTCGCAGAGCTGGGCGTTCGTGAAGAATCCGCTGCACACGACGGAGGAATGCTGGTCCGAGATGATGCGCCGCCATCCGCGCTGCCTCGAGTTCACGAGCGACGACGCACGTTCCCTCGGCATGCCGCAGTCGTTCATAGACAATCCGCCGCTCATCAAGTATTCAGACCTCCTCACTTACATGATCGGCAACGAGCCCGCGCCGGAGCGCATCAAGGGCTTCCCCCGCGCCGTGGCGGTGACGCTCACCGTTGGCGACCGTCCTGCGGATTTCATGGCCGCTGCCGACAAGCTTGCCGCCGCTTGGCCTGAGCGCCGCGATTTCAACTTCGCGTTCCCGATTGCCGACTCTCCGCTCGAGATTTGGAAACACCTCGCCGTGAAGCTTGCCTTCAACTGCCTCTCGACAGGCACGATGGCGGCGATGGGGCGCATCGCGGGCAACTGGATGAGCTGGGTGTCGATGTCGAACAAGAAGCTCATCGACCGCTGCATCCGCCTCCTCGTCGAGCTTGGCCGCATCGACTACGAAGAAGCCGCGCAGCGCATCTTCGCATCGGAGGAGTGGATCGCGTCGCAGGACTGGTCGAAGGCCGAAGAACCCTCCCCCGTCCAAGTCGCGCTCAAGCAGCTACGCAAATACAAGGAGGTGAAATGAGTCGGCATTTGACATTGGCATCGCTTACCGCAATTGGTTCAGTGCTGCAGATATTTGCTGCGGCGTCGGTTGTTGTTGTGCCAGACGAGGCAACGACGGTCGAGAAGTTCGCTGCATCGGAACTGGCGGGCGGTATTGACAGAAAGAAATCGGTATAATATAATAAGCAATAATCTGTAAAAAAAAGGAAAGGTCATGAAAATGCAAGCACAAGACATATACAAGAGATGCTGCCTTGCGGCGGTTGCCGCAACGTTTTTCTGCACGGCAAGAGGCGCGGTCTATGAGGACAGTCTTGTAAGTGTCGACAAAGGGACGGTTGTGCGGCATTTGACTGACAAGGGCATTGTGTATGTGTTCACTGCGACGAACGCCACAGAGGTGACTCTCAAGCAGACGGCGACACTGGATGCCGCGCTTGTCGTCGGTGGTGGCGGTTCCGGCGGTCACAAGCATGGTGGTGGCGGCGGTGGCGGCGGCGTGGTCTATCGGACGACGTTCACGAACCCCTCGCTCGCGGCAAGTGACGCGATTTCGCTTCAAGTCGGAGCTGGAGGTACGAATGCGGACGGTGTATCATCCAATGGCCTTGCATCCGTACTCACTGTGAACGGCGAGACGATAACGGCGTATGGTGGTGGACATGGAGGATATTACCAAGGACAACCCGGAGAAGGGCGGCTGGGATCTGGTGGCGGCAGCGGGCTCTATTCGCTGCACCAGGCGTACACGAACGGTGTCCATTACACGGAGGGACAAGGTTTTCCAGGTGGCATAGTCTACAACGCTTACCCTGGTAGTGCTGGTGGCGGCGGAGCAAGCGAGGCGGGGCGGCCAATCAACGATTCTATCAATCCGGGCAAGGGCGGCGAAGGCGTGACGAACGACATCACCGGCGTTGCGGAAGTATATGGTTCTGGCGGTGGCGGCTTCCCGATTGAGAGAAGCCATAGAATTGATGCCGGACGAGGAGGCACAAACGCCGGCGATGCAGCAGTTAGCTGGATAACAGAGGGCGCTGTATTCGGTCGTCCCGGGTTTGGCGGCGGAGGCGGTGGTGCGAACAACAATACTGCCTTGCATGGCGGCGGCGGCTCTGGAACGGTCATACTGCGCTTTGCCTATCCGTCGGGGAATGGCAGGGTGATTGTCACAAACGACAATGCAAACAATGGTACCTGCACGCCAAATGCGGGCGAATATGAACTGGCACCCGATGCGCAAATGACATTTACGGCCGCTTCGGGCCAGGCGAGCGGCGGATGGCGTTGGTCGCAGGTGGGTTATTCCATCAGCGAGAGCATTGACGGAGGCGTTAGCTGGTCCGCCCCGGTGACAAATTACGCGCACAGCGTCGATTTCGCCCAAAAGGGTACGGTCTGGACTCGTTTGACATGGCTGTGGCGGCATGAAGAAGTTGTTCATGCCAATGGCATGACATATCCCAAGTCCGCCGGCATAACGGTTACGAGTCTGGGATCTGGATACCTCGTTTCGTGTGCGCACGCTTCCGGCAATGCCGCCGACATCGTATTTAGTTCTTCCGCCAAAGTCAAACGTACACTTGTGGTGGGCGGTGGCGGCGCCGGCGGCCGTTGTACGTGGGGAAGCGGTGGCGGCGGCGGCGGCGGTGTGCTGGCCCGGGATGAACTGAAGATGGTCCAGCCAGGCGGTTCCCTCCTTGTCCGTGTGGGCGCGGGAGGAGCTGCGCCAGCGCAGAATAACATGAACGGTGCGAATGGAGAGTCCTCGACGTTGTGGGACGGTGAGACGCTGACAGAAGCGTATGGTGGCGGCGGAGGCGCTGGTGGGTCTAATGTTGAGCCTAACACGGGCAGCAAGATTGCATCTGGCGGCGGGTCTCCCGTCAACGGCGGGGGAGAGCGTCTGGTAAAGCAAAGAATTGGAATCAATCATGTGCATTACACTCTGGGACAAGGTTGGCCCGCAGGCTTGCACACCGGTGATTATACCAATGGCAGTGGTGGCGGAGGTGCCGGGGGAATGGGAACGCCGGTTTCCGGAAGCACCTATGGTGGAAACGGCGGTGAGGGAATCACGAACGACATCACCGGAGTCGCGCAGGTTTATGGCTCCGGCGGCGGCGGATCGACTCAAGGGGACAGGCCGGGTTCGTATGAAGCATCGCTAATGGCGGTGAACGGCCTTGGCGGGACGAATGCCGGCATGGGGAATGATATTCACACAGGCGGTAGGGATGCAACTTCCGGTGTCGACGGATTCGGCGGCGGCGGCGGCGCTGCTGCGGGTGGCAACGCGGCTGGCCGTGGTGGATCGGGCGCGGTTCTCTTCTATTGCGAAGTCTCCAATGGCCTGATACTCATCCTTAGGTGATCTTGACGGCTGCGAAATGAAATGGTCGGTTTTCACCGCCTTTTCGCTTACATGCGCAGTGTTTGCCGCGTTTTCGGCGGCAGCCGCCGCGTCGGCGTCATTTCGGATAGACTTCGACGGGACGCTGCAGGACGCAGACGGAATTGAGCCGGTCAGGTCGTCGAAAATCCGCTTCGTTCCTGGCGTGCGCGGGCAGGCGGTGTATCTGCCGGCCGATGGGTGGCTCGAGTACGCCTTCTCGACGAACTTCCTCGACGGACGCGCCGGATCGTTCTCGGTCTGGGCGAAGACAGACTGGACGTACAACGGATGCTGCGGATATCGCGACCGCGACTTGGACGACAAGGGCGAGTGGGGGGCGCTCAACGCCTCCCGCCTGAAGCGCGCGCTCCTGAAGGTGGGCGATTGGCGCGGCGTCAGGGCGTCGCTCGGAACTTCGTTCAACATGGTCTATGTCGAAGCCTGGGGCGGCGCCGCGACGCGAGGGTTCTGCAAGGGCGGCGAATGGCACCACTACGCGGGAAGCTACGACGCCGCCCGCAAGCGCTATCGTCTCTATGTTGACGGACGACTCATGCATGAGAAGGAGTTCGCGCTGAAGGCCGAAGGGATCTTCCCGAAGACCTTCACCCTCGGGTGCGGCGGCGAACTGCCCGGCAAGCTCGGACCGTGCGCCGCGCTGGAGGGCGCAGTGGACGAGTTCAGGATGTACGACAGGGAGGTCTCGCCGGACGAGGTAATGGACGCGTTCACGTCCGTCATTCCCTACCGCATCGAGCTTATGGACTACGCGGTGACGGCAGGGGTGGAGAAGAACCTGCGCTTCCGCGTGCGGAACATCTCGAAGGAGCGCCTTGAAAGGACGTTCGACGTCGTGGGCAAGTCGGTCCGCGTCGCGGCGAAGCCGGGCGAGCTTGCCGAGTTCTCCGTTCCGTACCGCGTCGAGGCCGAGGGGCTCCACCGGATAGAGGTCAACGCCGGCAAGGTAGATTTCCGCTGGTTCGAGATCATTGCGCTTGCGTCGGAAGTTTCCGCGCCCCAGCCGTCCGAGCCGCGCAGGACCTGCCTCGGTACATACGACTGCACGCAGGACTATCCGTCGAACGTCTTCAACCACTGCGGGTCGCACGTGGTGACGAACGCGTGCGGCGTCTACCGCGAATGCGAGACGCTCAATCCCGGGACGGGGCTTGCGTACCGCTTCAGGATACGGAACAAAGGGCTTCCCCACGTCGTCGAGCTCGTCTACCCCGACGATGCCAAGCGCGAGTTCTCGTTTGCCGCGCATCCCGAGAACTACAACCGGCTTCACACCGGTTCGCTCGACTGCGCGGGAATCATCACCGGCGTGGATCATCCCAACACCTTCCGGATGCAGCGCAAGCGCTTCGTTTTCTGGCCGGATTCCGACACGGTCTGCGTCTGCATCTACGCCTACAAGCCGATTGACGGATCGAAGCCGCCGGCGGCGGCGAGCGTGTCCGTCTACGAGCTCGACGCCCTTACTCCCGCGAAGGCCGGCGGCGCGTCGCGGGAGCGGCGCAGCGTGTGCGTATGGGACGAGGATCCGACGATGGACGCGCAGCTGGTGTTCAACCACGCGCTGAACTACGAAAAGGCGAACCTCGAGTTCTGGCGGGTCAAGTGGCAGCGCACGATAGACTACATGCGCTACCAGGGGATCGACGCCTGGGACATAAAGGTCCTTTCGTATCGCGGCGACATGACGGGGATGGACGCGACGTTCTACGGCTGTTCGCCTTTCATAGGTTGCGACGGGCGCTGCTTCGGCTGGGCCGACATAGGCGCCGCCATGCTGGACAGGGCCGGCATGGACATCTGGGCGCGGATCAACCACAAGTTCACGTCCGACGGATGGATCGCGCTCCTTGGCGGCGACGACGGCGCGGACATCTTCTTCAGGAACGACAAGGGCGAGGTGCCTGACCACTATGCGAAGGGGAACTTCCTGCATCCGGCCGTCATGAACGCCTACAAGGCCATGATACGGGCCTACCGCGACAAGTTCCGCGTGTACGGGCACTTTCGCGGCATCACGCTCAACGAGGCGCCGGCATGCGACTTCTACGACATCTTCACTGGATACGACGACCTGACGGTGGGGCTTTTCGAGAAAGAGACGGGAATACGCTGCCCTAAGTCCTGTCAGGACCGCTATCGCTTCCTCGTAGGCGACCAGGCGCGCCGCAAGGCGTGGATCGACTGGCGATGCCGCAAGGTTACGGAGGCGGCGCGCGAGCTTGTGGCCGTCTTGCGCGAGAAGGGCGACGACCTGGTCCTTCAGTGGTGGGTGTCGCCGTACTGCTTCCTCCGCGGCGAGAAGGACTGGTTCGGGTGGGACCCCGACGCGTCTGCGCGCAAGGGTGGCATCGACCTCAAGGCGCTTTCGTCTGTCGAGGGGCTCTGCGTGATGCCGATCGTGCGCCCCGACTTCTTCCGTGCGCATGGAAGGTATGACACTAACGAGGAGCATTTCCAGTTCGACGAACGGTATCGCCGTTACTTCCGCGAAGCCGGGGTGCGCGCCATCAACCTGGAGCGCCACTCGAACCTCGAAATCTATCCTTCCATGACGGCGCGCAAGAACTTTTGGAAGCGTCCGTTCTGGATGCCGACGGGATCGAACGTCGCGGGCGTGCCCGACTTCTACGACTATCCGACGCCCCATCCGAACTCGGAGTTTTGCCTGGAGTCGTTGGTCGGGCTCGTTGCGGACTACGATCTCCAGGAAATAATGCACGGGTTCTGGGGACTGCCGGAACAGGGGGAGCACGGGCGCTTCCGCACGTTCTACACGCAGTTCCGCTCGATTCCGCGCGGCGACTTCCGTCTGGTGGATGGCGCGCCGGATGACCCTGTGGCGTTGCGCGTCGGGAAGGAAGGTTATTACCTCGTAAACAGGACGTCTTGCGAGGCCGAGGCGAATTGGAAGGAGAACGGCGTTGCGAAGATGGCGCGGCTTGGCAACTGTGAGATCGCATATTTCCCTGCGCCTGGAGGGGCCGAGATTTCCGATTTTGGCGCAAAGGTCGGCAAGGAGGACGTCGAGGCCCTCGACAGGCGGCTTGCGGTGCTCGACGAAGCGGCGAAGGAGGATCCTGCGAACAGGGAGCTTGCGGACATCGCAGGCCGCGCCCGCAGGGCGTTCGGCGAAGGCAGGTATTCGGAGGCGTCGTCCTTCTTCAAGACCGCGGCCGCCCGCGCGGCGGTTCTCAAGGCGCAGGGGTTGAAGGTCCTGAGTCAGAATGCGTTGTTCGAGGTATGGGCGCAGAAGGCAGGCGAACAGAATCGTTTCCTGCCATGCAGCTTCTTCGGTGCGCTCTGGGACGGGTGGGGGCTTGACTCCAAGACGCTTGCCGAGAACAGGACGCGACTCAAGGGCAAGCCGATGAACATGGTCTATTCGGTCGGGTACGATCCGGAGAGGAGAGGGCTTCTCTTCACGGGCTGGATGAGCAACGTGAAGACACCGGAGAAAGTGCTGCTCGAGTTTGATCCGAAGAACGACGACGCGTTTGACGAGACGGGCTTCTCGCATGACAACGTGCGCTACGAGCTTTCGGACTGGCTGACGAGGGAGAACGGACAGCAGTACGTCGAGAAGTTCATTCCGTTCTCTGACCTGAAGGGCTGGGATGCGCGGCCTGGTTCGACGATAGGCATGGGCGTGTTGGCATACGCGACGTGTGCCGACACGAACGGCGAGTTTCGCGCGGCGTGCGGCATCGGCTTCGGGCGCATGGTCCGCGGGCGACTGCATCTCTCTGCTCGCAAGCCGGGAAGCAAAGTCATAATGTCGGTTGATTCCGGAAAGCACAAGGCGGAGTGCCGCGTGGAAACGAAGCCGCAGGAGCTGACGCTTGCGTTCACGCCGGCGAAGACGGGGACGGTCGACTTCTCCGTCGTTCCCGATTGGGCGGGAGTTGGGCGCGTGGCGAGCCTGACGCTGAAGGGCGCGAGGTGGGCGGGTCGTCCACCGGCAATCCCTTCGGATGTGGTTTACGGCGGTAGGATTGTCACCGGCAATCTTGCCGTGACGGCAGGAGTACCGGTGGAGATGCGCGCCGTCATCACGGTGCGGGAGGAATGGCAATGAAAACAGGGCGAAACACAGTATTCTGCGCGGCGATGCTTTTGGCCGCCATGGTGATAGCAAGTGACGCGGCCGTAGGGCGGTCGTCCGGCAGGTGTCCGTCTTTTCACTCGCCGGGCGACACGATCCGCATGGGCGAGCGAATCAAGGCGCTTGCCGACGTGGCGGGGGCGGATTGGCGCGAGATCGCCGAGCGGAATCGCACGACCGGGCTTCACGAGCTTGACGGCCGTCAGCTCAAGAGCGCCGTCCAGAAGAAGGCCGCGGCGTTCACCGGAACGGGCGCGCTTGACACGGGGAAGGTGCCGCTTGCCGAACTGGGCGAAATCACCGAGGCGGCGTTTCGCGGCGGATTCGAGACGGATGCGTACGGCTGGGCGCTCGTGAGGGGGCTCGCGCTGTCGGACGGGAAGGTGTCCGACCCGGTGACGGCGGCGAAGCTCCTGGCAGGGATCGACTGCGGTCTCGCCGGCGTGGTGCCGTGCGGCTGGAACGGCGAGACGGTCGCATACGCGCCGCGCTGGATCCTCTCGTCGTTCCAGACCGGAGACTACAAAACGACGCTCCCCGGCGGCGGGTATTTCGAGTCGTCGTGGTCGAACAGCATGGGGTCGTGTTCGTACGTTGTCAGGACGTCCGCAAAGAGGCTGGACTGCTGCATCAGGCTCCCATACGCCCTGAACGTGTACAACGTGGCGGTCAACGGCGAGGACGTGGCTTCCACGACGGCGGATTTCACGTCGAGCTTCACAGCTGTGCCGGACAGGGACGGCGTGGCGCGGATCGACATATACTACATCTGGGCGGGCGGCCCGAAGAAGGTGGCGAAAAAAGACGTTGGGCAGCCAGAATGCGTGGTGCTCTCGTTTGACGGCGACGGCGGCGAGCCGTCTCCGCTCAAGGCTGAAAAAGTAGAGATCGTGAAGGGGCTTTCGGGCGGTGCCGCGCATTTCGGGCGCGATTCGGTTCTTGAATACAAGGCCGACATGCCGGGATTCCTGACCCCCACGTCCGGGACCTTCAGGACGTGGATCCGGCAGGACGACACCATGGCGGGCTGCAACAACTGGCGGGACCGCGACCGGGATGAGAACGGCGACGTGTCGTGGTTCATCCATTCCGGCGTCGGGCAGCGCACACTCTTCTCGTCCGGTTCGTCGTTCATCCGCGCAGGGCTTCTCCTCCGCGGAAAAATGGGATCCGTACCCGGCGTCGAGAACTACTGGAATCGGCGTGTGCTGGGCGGCGAATGGCATTTTGTCGCGCTCAGCTACGATGCGGCGAGCGGAACGACTGTATGGTTCGTCGACGGCGAGGTAATGCGCTCCAATACCGCCGTCCGCGTGGATGTTCCGCTTGGCGGCACGTTCACGCTGGGAAGCGGCGGCGGAAGGTTGGGGATCGAGGGATGTCTCGACGAAGTGCGCTTTTCCCCCAAGGCGACCGACGTGGCGGAACTGCGGCGGGAATATCTCAAGTGGCAGCCGATCCGCTACGAGCTGCACGACTGGTCCGTTGCCGAGGGCGAGACGAAGTCTTTCCGCTTCCGTGCGCGCAACGAGAGCGGCGAAAAGATCGAGAAGACGCTGAAGTTCTCCAACGGCGCGACCGTCGCGCTTTCGCTTGCGCCCGGGGAGCTGAAGGAGTTTGCCATCGATGTCAAGGGCGGGAAGCCGGGGCTTTTCACGTTGTGGCTGAACGCGGGCGAGGCGGACGCGCGGCAGTTCGAATGCATGTGTCTCGGCGGCGCGGCGCGTCCCCGCGCTGTTGCGGAGGACGGGGATAAACGCAATGCCAGCGGTAAAATGACGCTCCTGGGCGAGTACGATTGCACCAAGGCGTATCCGGCGGATCGCGTGGCTCTCTGTGCGTCTGCGGTCGTCACAAACGGCGGGCTCACGTATCTCGAATCGCGCGACTACCGCATGGCGGTTCCGCTTTCCGCCTACCGCTTTGCGATAAAGAACCAAGGCAAGCCGCATCTGGTCGAGCTTGATTACCCGGACGACAGAGTGCGCACCTTCCTGTTCGGCGTGTACCCCGAGAAGTGGGCGAGGCTCTACACGAAGACGATGGACTGCGCCGGGGTGATGACGGGGGGTGAATATCCGCTGTCAAACAGGATGCAGACGAAACGGCTTCTGTTCTGGCCGGACAGCGAGACGGTTTCCGTCGTCGTCCAGAACTACACCAACAAAGGCGCATTCAGGATGCCTCCGACGGCAGAGGGATTCCACGGGGACTATCCTGCCGCATGCGCGGCAGTGAGGCTCTACGAGCTGGACGCGCTCCCGCCGGGGCCGGTGCAGGGTATGTCCCCCAAGACCCGCTCCGTAGCCGAGTGGGACGAGGATCCGACGATAGACGCCGACCTCACGTTTTCGCAGTCGTTCAACTACGACCGCGCCGACCTCGAGTTCTGGCGCGTCAAGTGGCAGCGAGTCATCGACTACATGCGGTGGAATTCAATGGATTCGTGGGTCATCAAGGTCGTGAACTACGGTGGAGACGTTACGGCGATGGATGCCACTCTGCCGGAAGCCACGCTTGGATGGCAGGGGATGGGATACTCCAACGGACGCTGCCGAGGCTGGGCGGAGCTCGGCGCGGACATGCTTTCGCGCGAAGGGTTGGGGTTCTGGGTCAGGATCAACCACCGCGACATTGCGGGATGGTTCTCGCGGCTTGGCGGCGGCGACCCCGATGCTCCGGGGAAGACCATGGACATGCGCAATCCAGCGGTCCGAAAGGCGTATCTCCGGCTTGTTGCGGCGTATCGCGACAAGTTCGGGCGTTATCCCGGCTTCAGGGGCGTGACGATGAACGAGTATCTGCAGGTGTTCTATCCGGGTGGCTGCGCGGAGATGGTGGAGTTCGCGAAGGAGTTGGGTTCGACCATCCGTGCGAAGGGCGGCGACGCAGAAGTCCAGATATGGTTGAGCGGAAGGATATACGAAAAGGCGAAGGTGCCGGACTGGGACGCGGAGCGCGTCTTCCGCGAGGCCGGGGTTGATGTCGCGGCGCTCTCGCGGATACCGGGGATCAGGGTCGTTCCGTGCGTGAGACCGGACTACTGCTGGACGCACAAGAGGGTTTCCGACGAGCCCTATCTGCCTGATTCGCCATCCTGGGCGAGACTCATGCGGGATGGCGGCATAGACTGCATCAACGTGTTCCGGCACTCGAACCTGGAGATATACCCGAACATGGGGAACTGGGAGGGCGGGGCGAATCCGTGGAAGACGGACTTTTGGTTGCCGACCTTCAACGTCGTGACGGGAGCGAGGGACTTCCAGTCGTATCCCACGCCCCATGCAAGGCCGCCATACACGCTCGATTCGGTCGCATCGCTCTTTGCGGACTGCGACGTGCAGGATTTCCAGACCGGCTGGTGGGGCATAATGGAATGCGGCGAGCACGACGAGTGGCGCAGGTTCTTCGGGCAGTTCAGGCAGATACCGCGCGGGCCGTACGTCCTTGCGAAGGGGCCTGACGACCCTGTGGCCGCGAGGAGCGGCGCGGAGGGACATTATCTCGTCAACCGCGAACCGTATTCCGTGGTGGTTGACTACGTGGTGGATGGAAGGCGGGAGGAGGTCGAACTCGCCCAGCACGAGATCCGCTTCGTTCCCGGACGCGGTGCAAACGGCGCGGTCGAAGTGAAGGGGTTCCGGATCACGCCGGAGGAAAAGGCGGTCCATCTCGCGAATCTCGAAAAACTCGAATCGGCTGCGCGGGCGGACGCGAACAATGCGGTGCTTTCCGTCGCCGCGAAGGAGGCGCGCGCCGCGCTGGACCAGGGGCGCTACCACCAGTTTCGTGCACTGTTCCGTCTCGGCGAAGTCCGCCGGGCGCTGTATCCCAGACGGTTTTCCAACAGATAATTCTGACTCTCGGAGCAAAGGGAGTTACCGAAAATGAAACGAGAACTGGCAATATTTCTTTCTGCGGGAGCGATGCTGTGTGCGGAAGTTGTAACAGCTCGCGACGCCGCTTTCGAGCGGGCTCCGTACATGGATGCGTCGCTGAGCATTGACGCGCGGCTTGACGACCTTGTCTCTCGGATGACGCTGGAAGAGAAGGTCGCGGTGCTTTCGACGATGACGGCGAAGTGTATCCGTCAAAGGAACTGAAAGAGCGATATGCAAAATTCCCCGGGTGTGGGCTCTTCAGCTTTTTCCGCGCCGACTGGTATTCGGGACGCAACTGGAGCAACGGCCTTACGCCCGAGAAGATGATCGCCGCGCACAATGCCGTTCAGCGGTATGCGGTTGAAAACACGCGCCTCGGCATTCCGCTTGAAATCTGCGGCTGCCAGTTCCTCGGCGAGACTACCGTTCCGTCCGGGCTTGGTTGCGCGGCAATGTTCGACCGCGAGGCGCTCGCAGCTGGAACTGCGATGCGGCTTCGCGAACGCCGCACATATTCGCGCAGCTGGTACATAGGCCATCCCACGGCTGACCTCGCCCTTGATCCGCGCTGGAGCCGCGTCGAGCAGACGTTTGGCGAAGATCCGTATCTTTCGGCCGAGTACAATTTCATCCGCGCCAAGACAACGAAACAGATGGACGGACGGTTCGACATGGCGCATTTCATCTGCCACGGAATAGGCGAAGGCGGGCGGATGTCGCTGCCCGCGCACGTCGGCGACAACGAGATATTCAATATCCACATGCGTCCGTTCGAATACGGCGTCAAAGGCGGTGCCGACTGCATCATGACGTGCTACAATTTGATCGACGGCGTGCCGGGGCTTCTGCGCGGCGACCTGGTGAACGGCTTTGTGCGCGGCAAGCTCGGCTACAAGGGTGTATTCATGGCCGATGCCGGCGCGATCGGTGCGTTGCCGTGGCAGGGCTTTGCAGCCGATCTCGGCGAGGCGGCGGCTCTGGCGGTGAAGAACGGAAACGATCTCTGCTGCTGGGAGGCGGACAATTATGCCAAGGGCCTTTCGTCGGCACTTGATCGCGGACTCGTTTCGATGCGGGAGCTTGACGTTTCGGTGAAGCGGAGTCTTCGCGGGCGTTTCGCGCGCGGCCTTTTTGAGCATCCCTACATCGACCCCGCCGAGTGGGCCGCGAAGTACGGACGGCCGGAGGATGTCATAGGGTGTCGCGAAAACCGCGGCGTCGTGCTGAATATGGCGCGAAAGGCGATGACGCTTCTGGAGAACAGGAACGGAACGCTGCCGTTCGATGCCAAGAAGATTAAGCGCCTCGCGGTGATCGGGCCAAACGCCGACAAGCCGGAGAACCAGCTGGGCGACTATACCGCGCCGCAGCGTCCCGGTCAGACGATAACGCCGCGTCTCGGCTTAGAGGTGCTTGGAAAGAAATTCGGTTTCGACGTCGTGTATGCGCGTGGCTGCAAGATACGGTCGATGAAGAAAGACGGCTTCGACGAGGCGATTGCCGCGGTGAAATCGGCAGATGCCGTGGTGGTGTGTCTTGGCGGGAGTTCCGTCCCCGACCAGGAGCTGACGCAGAACGAAGCGGGAACGGCCGTCGTGAAGCGCATTGCGACGGACAGCGAGCTTGACAAAGACGCAGGCGAGGGCTTTGACCGCGCCCATCTGCGTCTTGGAGGCGTGCAGCTTGAACTTCTCAAGGCGGTAAAGGCGCTCGGCAAACCTATCGTGACGATACTTATCATGGGTCGTCCGCTCGTATTGGACGAGGTTGCCGCGAATTCCGACGCGGTGCTGCTCGCGTGGTATCCCGGAACCGAGGGCGGCACGGCGATAGCGGAAACGGTGTTCGGGCTGAACAACCCCGGCGGGAAGCTGCCTGTGTCGTTTCCGCGCAGCGAAGGGGCGATTCCGTGCTACTACCATGCGCTTCGCGACAGGGGGAACTACGTCGATTGCGAAGGAAGCGCGGCATATCCGTTCGGCTACGGACTTTCCTATACGACGTTCGAGGTATCGAAGCCGAGAATCGAGGGCAACATTGTTACCGTAGATGTCGTGAACACAGGCAAGATGCGTGGCGACGACGTGGTTCAGATGTACATTCATGATGTGAAGTTCACCGTTGCGCGTCCTGCGTGGGAACTTCGCGGATTCCAGCGTGTTACGCTTGAGCCGGGCGAGCGCAATACGGTCTCGTTCGAACTGACAGAGAAGGAACTCGGCTACTGGAATAGCAATGTCGAGTATGTCGTGGAGCCTGGCGACTTTAAGGTGGCGGTCTGGGACAGGTTCACGCCCTCGTTCGGCGCCGACCGCCAGGTAGTGTACACCGTCAAGTAGAATTTGAAAGAATAAACATCATGAAAATCAAATCGTCTGTTCTCTTCCTCCTGTCTTCTGTCTTTCTTGCCTCGTGCGCCGTACGGGCGGCGGAAGATCCGCTGGCCGGCGAGCCGGAGGGCGAGCGCGTTGCGCTCTGGCCCGAGGGCAAGATCCCCGGCGTCGAGGAACACCAGTACAACAGTCCGTTCATCGAATGGTTCACGCCGTCAAACAAGACGACCGACGCCGTGCTGGTGCTGGCGCCAGGAGGCGGATACGAGCGTTGCTACTGGGCGATTGGCGGGCACCTGTCGCACGGTCTGCGAGACTTTCTGCTTGCCAAGGGTATGACGGTGGTCCGCCTGCACTACAGGACGCCTCGCCCGAAGCTTGTGGAGAAGCACATCACGGCGTGGCAGGACGCGCAACGGGCGGTCCGCCTCGTCCGCGCCGGAGCCGCCGCGCACGGCGTCAGTCCCAATAAGATCGGATTCTACGGCTATTCCGCCGGCGGACACCTTACGCTGCTGATGGCGCTTTCGTCGCAGACGCAGACGTACGAGCCGATCGACGAGGTGGACGCGCTGCCGTGCAATGTGAACTGGGCCGCACCGGCGTATCCGGCATACGTCCTGACGGACAATGGCGAGATCGCCCCGGAGTTCAAGTTTGACTCCGGGACGTGTCCGCTTTTCCTCATGCACGGCGATGCCGACAGTTTTTCGTCGATAGCAAGTGTCAAGGTCTATGAGAAACTGCATTCGATGCGTATTCCTGCCGAGATGCATGTCTTTGCGAAGCGCGACCACGATTTCAGGTCCATGGGATCGGCGAAGGGCGTGTTCACAACCTGGCATTCGCTTCTGTGGGAATGGCTCGTGCAGATGGGGATATGCAGGAACACGGACTGGATCGCAAAAGGGAAAGGCGCACTTGTCATGTCCTTCGACGACAGGAACTTCGTTGCGTGGGAAAATGCAGCTCCTCTCTTCCGCAAGTGCGACGCACGCGTGACGTTCTTCTTTTGCGGCGTACTCGATGATCAGGCGAAGAAATCGCTCAGGTGGCTTTCGCACCACAATGGGCATTCAATCGGGCTTCACGGACTCGGACATCGAAATGCGGACTCGGCCGTGGCGTCGATGGGTGCCGTCGAGTATTGGACGAAGGAGATTGCGCCGCAGTTGGAAGCATGTCGTGCCGCAGGGTTGAATATAACGTCGTTCGCCTATCCGAACTGCCAATTCACCGGCGAGACCGATGAACTCTTCCGCACGAACGGATTCAAGCATGTGCGCGGCGGACTCCTTGATGTGACGCCATACGACCCGAAGGGCGAGAAGCGGGCGGGATTAAGGCCCGTTCATACCGTTGACAAGGCGTTCATCCCTGCGAAGGAACTGCGGAATCGCTTCCGTCTCGACACGGCGCTTGTGGGCGAATCGTACAACACCGATATTGAGGACATCTTGAAGTGCGTCCGCCGCTGCGCGGAGCGCAACGAGGTGTTCGTTCTGACTTCGCACGGCATCGCCCCCGGAGCAAAGAGCATAAACATGAAGACCGAATGGCTCGAGCGCATCCTTGCCACGGCGAAGGAATGCGGCGTAGCCGTCATCGGATTCGACGAACTGTGATGCGTCCAGAATGAATGGAAAAATCCGC
>CACZAK010000133.1 GCA_902779075.1 uncultured bacterium
GCCAGATTTGCGGATTGCATCGAGAACGGATGGGGAAACGGGGCCAAGAAACGGTCGCTGCGCAAGGTGATGAACCGCGAGGGGACGAAGGACGAGCTTCCCGAATCGCTCGGACTTCTCTCCGAGGCAGTCCATGCGTCCACGAAGAAGCTCCCTGTCATCTTGATCGACGAATACGACCAGCCGATCACCTCCGCTTCGACGCATGGGTACTACGACGAAATGTGTACCTTCATGCGCGTGTTCCTCTCGGGCGCACTGAAAGACAACGAACATTGCCACATCGGGATCATGACGGGCGTTCTCCGCGTGGCGAAGGAGGGAATCCTCTCCGGACTCAACAACCCCGAGGTCTGGACGGTCTTCGAACAGAAGTACTCGCAGTATTTCGGCTTTACCGAGGAAGAGGTCGCGGAAATGGCGCGGTACTACGGTGCCGAGGACAAGATGCCAGAGATCAAGTCGTGGTACGACGGCTACGATTTCGGCGGCACGGAGATCTACAATCCGTGGAGCGTGCTGAGGTATTTCCAGTGCAATTGCAAGCCCGACGCCTACTGGCTCGACACGAGTTCCAACGACCTCATCACCGAAATCGTGCAGGAGCTGCCGTTCAACATGGAACGCAGGTTGCATGCGCTGATGAAGGGCGAGACGATCACGGTTCCGATGACGAAGGAGCTTGGACCATACAAACTTATCCGCGAAAACGAAAACACGCTTTATACGCTTTTGGTCTCGGCGGGTTATCTGAAGGCTGTCGGGCCGATTGACGAAAACGGAGACTGTCCGGTGACGATACCGAACAAAGAGCTCAGCCAGGTGTTTTACCGGGAGATCGTCCAGAAGGTCCGCTCGTTCGACAAAAAAGGCGGCATTTCCGCAGTTGAGGATGCGCTTCGCGAGCGCGATCCGTTCCTCTTCGGGAAGTACCTCGCAGCGTATCTCAAGGAGTCGGTGAGTTTCTTCGACACGGCGGCGGAGGGGTTCTACCACGGACTCGTCCTCGGGTTCATCGCGTGCTTCCGCAACCGGTTCGTCGTGAAGTCAAACCGAGAGTCAGGCGAAGGGCGCTACGACATCTCCATGCGTCCGCTTGTGGACGCGATGCCCGGCGTGGTGATCGAGCTCAAGGCGGCGGATGAGGAGACGGAAGACCTCGACGCGCTCGCCCGCGAGGTGCGGCGTCAGATCGACACGCGTGCATACACCACCGAGATGCTCGCTGACTTCGCCGCACATGGCGAAAAGCGCGACATCCTCAAGTTCGGCATGGCCTTCTACAAGAAGAACCTCGTCGTCTGCAAGGACCTTCCCAAATGATCGACCTCGCCGTGCGGTAGGGCGAGGCGCGGTGGGGCGAGGCGTCTCGCCGAGCCGCCACAAGGGTGGGGCGAACCGTCCTCGGTGAGCCGTAACAGCAAGCGTACAACAGCAAGTTGTGCGGCTCGGCGGGACGGCTCGCCCCACCATGCGGGCCGCCCGGTGGTCGGCCCCTACCATTTTCGGCTTGCGGTCGGCGGTTAGATTATGGTATCATTGTGCCAATTCAACTGGCCAAGAAATAATCTTCAACAGTTACAAAGAGGAAAAGCGATGGAAAAACTTATCTGCAACTCCCGTAGGGGGGGGGCGAAAACTTCTAGTTTTGCTCGTGTTGTTGCTCTGGTTCGTAAGGTCGCGACAAGCGCGACCCTCCCGGCAGTTCTGGCTCTTGCGGTGACGTCGTTCGCCGACGGGTTGCCCGATGGCTACACGCAGCTGCCGTACCTCAAAGCGAACGCGAACGTCCAGGTCAAGACTGGCTACACGCCGACCGCGACGGACAAGATTGTGATGACGTGGTGTCCGACGCAGGTCTCCGCAACGGAGGCGCTCTGGTGTGCGCGCGCAAGTACTACTTCCGCGGGATTCACTGCGTTTTCCTACTACGGACAAAAGGTCGGCATCACCATTAACAGTACCATCTACAACGAGAACGATACGCCGCCGAGCGGGTTTACGGTCCAAAAGCGTGATCTCCTTGCCGCCTACACGAAATACACCGTCATCGCCGACGGCTACGCGAAGACGCTTGCGGTCACGAATGTCTTCACGGGCGCGGAGGTGGTGAACGCCTCGTGGACGGTTGCCAACAACTTCACGGTCGGCTCGCAGCTCTGCCTGTTCGCGTCGCACAAATCAAGTGCCGCAACCCCCAACGGGAACTACTCGTCCCACTTCCTCTATTCGTTCAAGGTCTATGACGCGGCAGGGACGCTGAAGCTCGACCTCGTTCCTGCCAAGGACTCCAGCGGCACCGTCGGCCTCTACGACACCGTGGGCGACAGTTTCAAGACGAAGAGCACGACCAGCGGCTCGCTTACTGACACGCTGATCGACAAGACCTTCGACGACGACTTCACGCTCCTCGGCGACGAGGTGTTCGGAACCGTCACCGTGGCGGCGGGCAAGACGCTCGACCTCAACGGACACAACCTCACCGTGGGCGGCCTCGCCGGAGACGGCACGATCACCGCCGGCCTCCGAGACCTCACATCACCCGACCCAAACGGCGAACGCGTGACGCAAACGGGGACGTTCTACGGCAGCAGCAAGGGGAGCAACCTGTTCAACGACAACTATTCGCGTGTGGCCGACGGCGATCACCGCGTCATTGTTACGAGGGCGAACCTTCCAATTTCCGTGACGTACGACTTCGGCGCGGAGACGCCGCAGAAGATCGATTGCTACAAGATCTACTGCGGCACCTGGGAGAACAACCAGACGCGCGGCCCGAAGACGTGGACGTTCGAGGGTGCTGACGATGTGAACGGCACATGGACGACTCTCCACTCGGTTGACAACGAGACCTGGTTCAACACGCACGAGGTGCGCACGTACGCGATCGACAATTCCACCACCTACCGCTACTACCGCATCACGTTCACGGCCTCGAGCACGACGTATCTGGAACTGGTGCAGCTGGAATACTTCAATACCTCGTTGGGCAACGCCGCGCAGGGCGAGCTTCACGTGGCCGTGCCGCAGGGCGTGGCATCCACCAACTCGACGGTGACGATCCACGGCAACGTCAAGCTCGTCAAGGAAGGCGAGGGCACGTTCGTCGGCAACAAGCTGGATCAGGCGTATTACGGCGGCAACTTGGTTTCGGAGGGTGCGCTCAAGGCCATGCCGGACATACGCCTCCCGTTCGGTGCGGGCGGGTCGGACGTGCAGGTAGATGCGGGCGCGGCGTACGACTTCAATGGCGCGACCAGCAGCTACATCTACCACTTCAAGATGAACGGCGGCAAGCTGACAAACACCGGAGCGGAATTGACCGCGACGGTTGCGCAGGCCGGAAAGATGACGCTCCTGGCGGACTCTTACATGGAAGGTCCGTTCGGACTTGGCTTCCGAAGGGCGAACGACGCTCATGTGATCGTCGATCTCGCCGGGCATACGCTCTCCATCAGCAACGACGACACGATTGTCATCTCCGCTACAACGTTCTCCAATGGCGTCGTCCGCATCGAGGGATATGACGGCATCCCGTTCTACAATGGCGGACATGCCGATACGGCCACGCTTGACATCAAGGGACTGATTGCCGTGTACAAGGCCGATATTACCGTAAGCAACCTCTGCCTCCGCAGCGGAAGCACATCTTCGGTGAGTAGCGACTCCAAGTATGCGTTCAAGGTCTTTGGCACGTTCAAGACGGAGACGGACGACTTCCCGTTCGTGACGATGATGGACGGCTCGACGCTCGACCTGAAGGACCGCGAAGGTACCTTGAACGCCGTCAGCGCAAGCTCAAACTCGAATGGATTCAGACTCAGGTTCAACGACGGCGCGACGGTGACGATCGACGTGAGCGGACGCATCTTGTCTCTCGGCGACCAGCTCATTGCGTGGGACGAAGTACCGCAGAACGTTACGTTCCAGTTCGACGCGGCGACGGCGGAGGGCGGCGTTGCGCCGGCGGTCACGGAGCGCGGGCTCTTCTACGGCGTCGTCGCCAACACCGTGGAAGAGGCGTGGTGGACCGGCGGCGCGGGCGACGGCGACGTCGCCAACTCAGCCAACTGGCTCTGCAAGAACATCCTCGGCGAAACGATGACGGACGCCCTGCCGACCGACGTCACGCACGTTTATCTCGAAGGCGCGCTGGCGACCAACGTCCCGAGTCTCGCCTGCCGCATCTGCACGCTCACCAACGCCACGCTCGCGGCAGACAGCGACCTCCGCGACCTCGGCGCGAAGCTCGAAATCGCGCCCAATGCGACGGTCAACCTCAACGGCAAGAAACTTTACGTCTCGGCTTCTGCGCAGATCGGCGCCTGCACCGTGAGGGACGTGGATCCCGTCGATCTCACCTCGCCCGATACGGCCGGCAATCACGTTACGCACACGGGGACGTTCTATGGCGGTACCGTCGGCGCGAACATCTTCAGCGACAACTACGTGCGCCAAGTAGATGGCGTACACCGCATTATCGTCGAAGCGAAAAAACTTCCCGTTTCAGTCACATACGACTTCGGCAGCCCGACGGTCGTCGATGCCTACAGAATCTGGACGGGGCCGATTTCGAAAGGGGCAAACCGTCTGCCGATGCGCTGGAAGATCGAAGGTTCGACTGATGGCGCGGACTGGGCACTTCTCGACTACCGCAAGGACGCGTCGGGGTATGGCGAAGGGAATGGACACCGGACCTATTCTTTCGACAACGAGACGGCGTACAGCCGCTACCGCATCACGCTTGAGGCCGCGCAGTTGGACAACAGCGGTTACCTTGAGATGGTGCAGCTTGAGTACTTCCATCTGAAGCCGACTCAGGGCGAGCTGCACATCGACACGACAGGCGTCTCGGGCGAAGTTGCGTTCCCCAGCATGTTGCTGCTCGGGAACATGCGCCTCGTCAAGGAGGGCACGGGAACGCTCCTCCTCTCGAAGAAAGAGCAGACGCACGTCGGCGGCATGGAAGTACTGGGGGGGACAGTCGCCATCCCGACCTCGGAGTGGGCGAGCAATGGGTTCTTTGGCGAGCGCGGTGGCGACGTCATCGTGCGCGGGAACAACTCCGGTGTAGCGGGAGCGGAGTCTGGCGTCATCGAGTTTAACGCGAGGGAGGGCTACACCGGCTACAGGTACATACTGGACGGCGGGGCAGTTTACGATCCCAGCCTCGCCAACTTGACCGACATCCGGCTCAACACCAATTCCTGGATCAAACTGACCTCCGTCACGCCGAAAAACGGCACGAACTACATCGGCCGTGCGCTCAGCCCGTCCTTTGTCGATCTGCGCGGATACACGCTTTCCACGTACATAGAGGGAGGCGGACGGACGCTCTACCTCAACAACGTCACGGTTGACGACGGTCTTGTGGATGTCGTGTCTGGTGGGTGGTTTGGTTCGCTCGGCACGATCGTCGCCACGAACAACGTGTCGTTCAGGGTGAATTGCGCGTGCGACATCCAAGGGGAGTTCTACGCGAAAAACTACACCTATCTGCAAGCCAGCCCAAACTACAACCGAGGCGCCGGCGTGGTCGATGTCTATGGGACGTTCGGCATGGCCTCCCGGGCCTTCCATGGTACGCGGCTGCACGACGGCTCGACGATTGATTTCGCTGATTATGGCGCCAATATTCCGTTCCCGCTGCCGGCGGTCTCAGTAATCGTCGACACAGAGCCGGGAGACAAGACGCTCCGCTTCGAGCCGGGCGCGACGATTGGCGTGAAGCTCGGAGAGCGCGAGGTCGCGAAGGGGACGTGCATCATCTCGTGGGATGCGGAAACCGCGCCAGACGCGACGGTGAAGTTCGTGCCAGCCGACCCCGACCGTAAGTACAAGCTCAGGAAGCAGTCCGACGGCCTCTACTACTATCGCCCCGCCGGTTTCGTGATGATCGTGAAATAACCGGAATTGGCTTGAAATCTGCCGGCAGTCTTCAAATCAACACACCGATTGGATACAGTCCCAGGAGGCGTCGAGGCGCTTGGGACTGATGGGCTGCGGCGTGTGTAGTTCCTGCGCGAAGAGCGAGATACGGTATTCCTCTACCATCCAGCGATAGTCCGCAAGGAGGGCGGCGTCGCGGCCCGCTCGGCGAGCGGGCCCTACCATGTCGGTGACGGCGAGCTGGTAGCGCTGCCAGTACGGCGCAAGTCGCGCTTCCTTTTCACGGTCGCCGGCAGGATTCGTGCGGGCGCGCTCCAGGCGGATCGCCGCACCTTTGAGATAGCGCGCATAATGGCGCAGCTGCGCGAGCGGCACGACGCGCGGAAAACCCCGGAAGAGGAGCCAGGCGAGCTGGGTTTGGATTGAATCGACCGTTTCCGGCGGAAGGCGGGACGCAGGGGATTCGAGCGTTTCGGCGATCTGCGCGGCGGCCGTGGCCGAGTCGGCGACGATGCGCGCGATTTCGTCCTGCGCGAGGTTGAGCGCAGTGCGGCGTTCGCGGAGGCGCTGCTCGAACGTGGCTTCATCGCGCACGGGTGGCTGGTCGCGCACGAACGCCTCGCGCACAGCCCCGGCGAGGATGTCGTCCGCGATGCGATCGTCGTCGTAATTGAGGTCGCGCAGGTAGATTGCCGCGCCAAGCGGGAGTTTGTTGCGTCGGAACGGGATGCGCGCGTGGGACCCGAGCGCGAGCAGGAAGAGACGCGCAACGCCGTTCGCGTGGGCGGCGGTCGCGGCGGACGCGCTCGCGAAGAGGCGCAGCGTCACACCGGAGCCTTCGTCCTGGATGGCGGGGAAGTGTTCAAGTGCCCAGCCGGCGTGTCCGTTCGTGGTCTTTTCGGGGATCGTGCCGAAGGTCCAGGTGGTGGAGGGGGTGGGGGCGGCGCGGGCCGCCCGGTGGTCGGCCCCTACCATGTCTGAGCCGAGGGCTGAGAAGATTTCGTCGAGATTACGGGATGTAACGAGAACGCGGCCGGTGGCGTCGTCGACTATGCGGTAGCGTACGTGGAGATGGGTGGGAATGCGTGTGGCGTCGAAGGCTTCGGCGGGGATGCGGAAGCCCCACTCCTCGTAGATCGTGCGGCGGACGGCGTCAAGCAGCGGTTCGGAACCGGGCTTGAGGCGGGCGAGCAGACCGGCGACGGTGTCCGAGATCGGTGAGATTACGCGGCGGAACGAGGAGGGGAGCGCCGAAAGGAGGCAGGTGAGCTTTTCGGGCAGGAGGCCGGGTACGAGCCAGTCCGCGCGCCAGAGGCGGAGCGCGTGCGCGCGCGAGGCGCGGACGGTGCAGGTGATGCCGTCGTCTTCCTCGCCGGGGGCGTTGCGGTAGGTGAGCGCCATCTTCACGTCGCCGATGCGGATGGTATCAGGAAAATCATGCGAGGCGACGTCGTCGGACGGCCACCAGTCGGTCTTCTTGAGGTGGAACTTGCCGAGCTGGACGGGCGTGGCGTGCGCGAGCCATTTACGGAGGGTGTCGGCGGAGGCGACGTCGGCGGGGACGACCTTGTCAAAGTACGCCTCCAGGCGGGCGGCGTCGAAGATTTCGGGACGGCGCAGCTTCTCCGCACGTCGGCGGAGGGCGTCGAGAAGGGCGTTGTTCTCGCGTACGGGCGGGGGCGGACGCGGGAAGTCGCCGTCCACAAGCCCGCGCCGGATAAAGATTTCGCGCGCGAGGGACGGGTTGAGGCGCGTGAGGTCGCGTCGGCGCGCGGGCACGATGACGAGTCCGTAGAGCGTGACCTGTTCCGTCACGCGCACGAAGCCGCTCTGCGGATCCCATTCGGGCGAGTGGTAGTGTCGTTTGCAGAGGTCGCCCGCGACGGGTTCGATCCACGTGGGGTCGAGCGTGGCGGCGGTGCGCGCGAAGAGGCGCGCCGTGTCGACGAGCTCGCCGGCGAAGATCCACGGCGGCGAGGCTTTTTTGAGGGCGGAGGCGGGATGCGGGACGAAGCGGAGACCGTGTGCGCCGCGGTAGTCGTGTGTTTCCTCGTCGAACTTCCCGATGCGCCCGAGGAGGCCCGAGAGAAGTGAACGGTGGAGCGCGGCGTCGCGGGCCGCCAGGTGGTCGGCCCCTACCGGTTCGCGTGGTAGGGCGCGATCACCGAGCGCGCCGGAATTGCGGGCCGCCCGGTGGTCGGCCCCTACCGGTTCGGCGAAGGAAAGGTGAAGGCGCTTGGCGAGGGTTTCGAGCTGGTGGGCGAGATCGCGCCATTCGCGCATCTTCGGGTAGGAGAGGTAGTTGGCTGTGGCGAGCTTGCGCGCCTTGGCCTGGGAGAGTTCGCGCGTCTCGTTTTCCCACCAGTCCCAGAGTTTCCGCATGCCGAGGAAGTCGGAACCGGGTACGCGGAACTTCGCGTGCTGCTGGTCGGCCTGCTGTTTCGCGTCGATCGGACGCCGACGCGGGTCGTCGCACGCGAGCGCGGCCACGACGGGGATGGCCGTCGGCAGCACGGCGTTCTCGGACGCGGCGAGGAGCATGCGCGCGAGGCGGGGCTCCACGGGAATCTGCGCGAGCTTGCGTCCGGTGTCCGTAAGGGCGGGTCCGCCTTCGGGGGCGTGTCCGATGGCGCCGAGCTCGAGCAGTTCGCGGAGACCTTCGCGGACCATGGCGGGCTTGGGTGGGTCGAGGAAGGGGAACTTCTCGATGTCGCCGAGCCGGAGGTCGAGCATCGTGAGGATCACACCGGCGAGGGAAGAGCGCAGGATTTCGGGCGGCGTGTAGGCGTCGCGGGTGTTGAAATCCTCTTCTGAGTAGAGGCGGATGCAGGTACCGGGGCCGAGGCGTCCGCAGCGTCCGGCGCGCTGTCGGGCGGAGGCCTGCGAGACGGGTTCGATCTGGAGACGCTGCACCTGCGTGCGGTGGACGTAGCGCGAGATGCGCGCGAGGCCGGTGTCGATCACGGCGCGGATGCCGGGAATGGTGACGGATGTCTCGGCCACGTTCGTAGCGAGGATGATGCGGCGGCGCGCGGAGAGACGGAACGCACGCTGCTGCTCGCCGGCGGGAAGGGAGGCAAGAAGGGGGATGATGTCGTCTTCACCATGCCGTACGCGCGAGAGGTGGTCGGCCGTCTCGCGGATGTCGCGTTCGCCGGGGAGAAACACGAGGACGTCGTCGGAAGGGGGCAGTTCGGCGACGGCGGCGGCGATGTCGCGCGGGAGGTCGAGTTCCTCGCCGTCCTCGGGGGGGCGGTAGCGGAGCTCGATGGGGTAGAGGCGTCCGGGCACGGAGATGACGGGGGCACCGTTGAAGAACGCGGCGAAGCTGGCGGTGTCGAGCGTGGCGGACGAGATGACCACCTTCAGGTCGCGGCGGCGGGCGAGGACGCGCTTGAGGATGCCGAGGAGGAAATCAATGTTGAGGGAACGCTCATGTGCCTCGTCCACGATGATGCAGTCGTAGGCGCGCAGGAGCGGGTCGGCACGCGTTTCGGCGAGCAGCACGCCGTCCGTCATGAACTTGATGCGCGTATCCTGCGAGACGTGTCGGGCGAAGCGGTGCTGGTATCCGACGAGTCCGCCCACGGGCGTCTGGAGCTCGCTTGCGACGCGCTCGGCCATCGTGACGGCGGCGAGGCGTCGCGGCTGGGTGCAGGCGATGCGGCGTCCCTTGGCGGCGAGGCCGAGTTCGAGAGCCATCTTCGGGAGCTGGGTGGTCTTGCCGCTGCCTGTATCGCCGCACACGACGACGGTCGGGTGTGCGCGAAGCGCCGCGAGGATTTCATCGCGGTGTGCGCAGATCGGCAGTTCATCTGGATAGTGCATGTCCAAAGCGGTATGAGTATACCACTTCTTATGGCGGCTGAAAAGAACCTGTCGAGATCGCGCGCGTTTTTTGTCAAATACCCCCTTGTCGGGCGGCATAATTTTTGCTAAAATATAAAACTTCACCGCCGAAACAGTTAACAAAGTGGTCGCTTACCACACTTCATTCGCGGTGGAAACAACGAATTTTCAACAAAGTCAGTGAGCAACTGAAAGGTAAGCCAATGAAAGCTGAACGCAAGGTATTCGGCCGTCTGCAGAACGTGTATGACCCGCCGGACCTGATTGAGATACAGACGAAGTCGTACAACGACTTCCTCCAGGAGGACGTGCCGCCCGCACAGCGCAAGGAGAAGGGCCTCCAGGCGATATTCCACGAAATTTTCCCGATTGAGTCGTACGACGGCCGGTACGTCCTTGACTTCCTGAGCTACGAGTTCGAGGAGCCGAAGTGGACGTGTCAGGAGGCGATGTACGAGGGTGAAACGTATTCCAAGCCGCTGTACGCCAACTTCCGCCTTAAGGATGGAGAAGACGTGCGCGAGGAGAAGGTGTTCCTCGGCGAGATCCCCGTGATGACGGAGGACGGCGCGTTCGTTATCCACGGCGCGGAGCGCGTGATTGTGAGCCAGCTGCACCGCAGCCCTGGTATCTCCACCGAGCGTCAGGTCCATGCGAACGGTCAGTCGCTCCTCTCGGTCAGGATCATCCCCGACCGCGGCAGCTGGATCGAGATCATGTTCGACACGAACGACGTCATGTGGTGCTTCATGGACCAGCGCCGCCGCCGCCGGAAGTTCTTCGCGACGACGCTCCTCCGTGCGCTCGGATACGGTTCGGACGAGCAGATTCTCCGCCTCTTCTACGACTTCAAGACGCTTGAGACCGGCCGCAAGTGGACCGACGACGAGCTGCGCAGCCTCGTGATGAAGGAAGACAAGGTGGACACGGACTCCCAGGCCGTGATCGCCCGCCGCTACGACCCCTGCACGCCCGCGATGATGGAGCAGCTCGCCGCCGCAGGCATCCGTTCGGTGGAGGTCGTGGACGTGGCCGTTGACAACGGCACGCTCATCAAGACCCTCCGCGAGGACGCTAAGATCGGCATCCACAACGAGGAGGACGCCCTCAAGGACATCTACAAGCGCATGCGCCCCGGCGACCCGCCCACGGCCCAGAACGCGAAGCAGATGATGCACAAGCTCTTCTTCGAGCTCGCCCACTACGATCTCGGCTACGTGGGCCGCCACAAGATCAACAAGAAGCTCAACCTCACCGGGCAGATCCCGGAGGAGCTCCGCACGCTCTCCAACAACAGCATGGAAGTGATCGAGGCGATCCGCCTCCTCCTGCGCATCTTCATGGGCAAGGACCAGGTGGACGACATCGACCACCTCGGCAACCGCCGCGTGCGCACCACGGGCGAGCTGCTCGAGAACCAGTGCCGCGTGGGGCTTGCTCGCACGGAGCGCCTGATCCGCGAGCGCATGACGCTGCACGACTCGTCGAACCAGGGTCCGCTCACCCCGCAGCGCCTCGTCAACTCGAAGACGTTCTCCGCGCACGTGCAGGACTTCTTCAGCCGTTCGCAGCTCTCGCAGTTCATGGACCAGACGAACCCGCTCTCGGGCCTCGCGCACAAGCGCCGTCTCTCGGCCCTCGGCCCCGGCGGCCTCTCCCGCGAC
>CACZAK010000134.1 GCA_902779075.1 uncultured bacterium
CCCAAGCCATATCCTCTGCTGACAAAACCACGTTCGGAATATCGCCCGGAGGAGATCGTATGAACCTTAAGTTAGCGGCATTCCGGTCAGACCTGTTTTCTCTACCGTGCTGCGGGGAAAACCGGTCAGACCTGTTTTGGCAGATTGTTTTTCATCGGACGCGATCATCGCGCCAACGCAGGGTGACAAAATCCTCGTGTAGTGGGGATGTACCCCCGTTCCGCGCCGTAAAAGGCAATCGCCATGCGAAATTACGTATTGTCATAAAGTAAACCGAAAGTTTACTTTATGGCATGGCCACCCTTGACATAGGGTTCTTGGCTCTGATATACTATGCGCCGTGTGGCAAATTGTAAACCAAACGGATACTATTTGACATGAAAGCGTATGATGAACTATGGGGACTGGCCGAGGACAATTTCGGCATCATAACCTCCGCACAGGCGGAGGGACTTGGCGTTTCACGTCAAAACATCAGGAAGATGACAAAGGCAGGTCTATTGATGCGGCTCTGCCACGGAGTTTATCAAGTCAAGCATCATGTTCCCTCTGCAAACGATGTCTATGCGGCGGCAGTTGCAATGATGGGCGAAAAAGGCTATCTTCGTGGTGCCTCGGTCATCGCACTCCTAAACCTCGCCCCCACGGATCCTGCGTTTATCTACGTCGGGGCGGCCAATCGCGTGCGCCGACGATTGCCGGACGGCTATGTTGTCAGGGACATGAAAGACTCCGAGACAACGTTCTACGACGGCATAAGATGTCAGAAACTGGCGGATGCATTGCGTGAAGCGCGGGAAGAAGGAGTGATGGAGGCCTATAGAATTCAAACTGCGGCGGACAAGGCTAACGAGGAAGGACTTCTGACGGATGAAGAATGCTCCCAATTCAAGGACTAACCTTGACAAGGCGATTCAGCGCTTTGCGGGGGAAATCAGGCGTGCGAACGAGCTGCGGACACTTATGGCTAACGCCATTGTGGCGCAGATGATCGGCGAGGGCGTAGTCAAGGGAGGCAGCGGCATCAGGTTCCGATTTGGCGACGTGAAGACACGGGCTTCCATGGATCTGGACACGGCTTGGCGAACAGACCTCGACACATTTCTTGGAATGCTTCGCAAAAGACTGGCTGAAGGCTGGAACGGCTTTTCCGGTGATGTTCGCGTCCTGCGGCAGGCAAGCCCAAGGGGCATACCATTCGAGTACGTGATGCAACCATGCGAGGTGAAACTGAACTATCGGTCCCGTCCTTGGTTCACCGTTCAGCTGGAAATAGGCCACAATGAAATCGGCGATGCCGACGAATGCGAGCTGATAGGCGTTCCAAGCGTTCTTGCAGAACTTTTCGAGTATTTGGTACTTCCTGCGCCTGCGGCGCTGCCGATGATGAAACTGGAATATCAAGTTGCGCAGAAGTTGCATGGCGTAACAGCACCCGGAAGCAAGCGGGCGCACGACCTTGTCGATCTACAACTCATCATGGCCAACGGCAACGTGGACCTTACGCTCGTACACGTCCTCTGCTGCAAACTCTTCACGTACAGGAAAGTACACGAATGGCCACCGAAAGTGGTCAAGGGTGAGGGCTGGGAGGACATCTATGCCGCGCAGAGCCGGGGAATCGACGTTCTCCCGAACGTGGACGCGGCAGTAGCCTGGGCGAATGAACTCATCGCGCGGATAGCCAACAACGAGCTTTCAGAGAGGTGACAGCGGCGTGACTGGGATCCGTACGCCTATTCTTATTGTTGCACACTTGCTTCTGCCTCCGTCAGAAAGTAAAAACGCCCAACCACGTATGCGGTCGGGCGTTTTGTTAGGTTTCTATGAAGCCGCCAACGTGAGAAAACAGGTCAGACCTGTTTTCTCTACTGGTACATTGAGAAAAACGGTCAGACCTGTTTTCTCGGATTGGAAATACGAAAACCGCCCGTCGGATGGACGGGCGGTCTTCTTGCAGTTGCCTTGACGGCAACCTTAGCGGCTAACGCTTACTTCTGCTTACGGCGCAGCGCGAGCATCGCACCACCGACGAGGAGCAGCAGACCAGAGGTCGGCTCCGGAGCGTCGCCACCGCTCGTTCCGCCGCCAGAGGTCTTGGCGGAAGCCCACGCACCAGCGGCGGACGAAGCCGCTTCCTGATCGCCCCACTTAATGGATGTGGTCTCTGTTCCAGACAACGTATCAAACGACTTAACATCTGTGACGTAGAAGTTTGAAGAATCAGTGATGGTAGTTGTGTCAAAGATTACAAGGTATGCCTTTGATGCCGTAGCATCCGAAAGGCCGAGTGTCGCATTAGCAACGGCATCAGCCTTTGCAACGGAGTACTTACCATCACTACCACCTAGGTAGGAATATGATCCCGAAAGTGCGGTACTAATTGCATCTGCTCCCTTGCCAGTGAGCGCAATCATATCGTCTCGTGACAGATCGTCATCATTCACAAAGTAGGCAAGACAGTTATCAACGTAGTTGTCTGCACTTTTTGCAACGTATGTACAAGTCCAGTACACCGATGCCGCCTGTGTGCAAGCCGCCATTGCAGCCGCTGCAAGCATGAACATTAGTTTCTTCATTTTCTTTTTCCTTTTTCGTTTTCAGTTTCTGCACGACGCACTATGCACCGCGCAAAATCGTTTTAGAGTTCAGGGAAGCGGAGATACCCAGCTGTTCCAGCCTGAATCTTAAAACCTTCACCAGGGGTAAAGGTGTATTCAGCGAGTTCCTCTGTATCCTCATCGTACCATCCAGCGATAGTCTGCTTCTTGTTGAGTTCCTTCGGCCCGTAGTATGCATACGCTGCCTCAAGAACTCCCAATGCAGAAGCGAACTGAATGTTCACCTCGCCTTCTCCAATGTAATCTCCCTCGCCGTCAACAGGGATGAGATCTTGAATGTCAACTGACGTAGGGCGGATGTTACCTTGCATCGAAAGATTCTTACGGAAAGGAATATCGGTTTCCGCCATATTCACCTCGCCGGAAAAGTTGAAAAAGCACGTAGATCCCGATTGAACTTGGAAACCCTCACCCGATGCGAAATCATATTCAGCGAGTTCTTCGGTATCTTCATCGTACCAGCCAGCCTCGGTCTGCTTCTTATTGAGCTCCTTCGGCCCGTAGTACGCATACGCAGCCTCAAGGACGCCCAAGGCGCTCTTGAACTGAATGTTTACATCGCCTTCGCCAACATACTCGCCGTCGCCATCGACGGGAACTAGTTTCTGGATGTCGAGCGCACCGCCAGTCACGCCAATCTGGTCGAACGTGCAGACCTGCTGAGAGAGGTTCTTGCGGACGGACTTGTTGAGGTAGCCGACCGTGTTGGCGGACTCAATCGCGCCTACTGCGCCGCAGTATGGGAAAGCGGTATAATTAGCATAAATGCGGAAAAACGCACATTTCCGGTTTTCGGGGTGTTGGAGCGGGGGAGGGAGAGTAGGGAATAGGGAATTGGGAATAGGGAATTGGGGAGAGTTGGGAATTGGGGAGAGTTGGGAATTGGGGGGAGTTGGGAATTGGGAATAGGGAATTGGGAATTGGGGGAGTTGGGAATTGACACAAGTGCCACTAATAGAAATTGAAGGGGGTATTTGTGAGCCTGTTGCAAAACCTGGGCGCGGTGTCCCACCACGCTGCGGCGGCGTGGGGACACGCCGCCTTACCAGATGCGCGAGGGTTTTGCAACTGGTTCTGTTGCCCCAGTAGGGGGGGCGGCTCGCCGAGGACGGCTCGCCCCACCTTGCGGTCACGCGGGACGCGTGACCCTACCGTTGCCGCCTTCCGGGCGGCGGATGTGGCAATGCAAATTTCCAAATTCCCTAATTGACAAAACCGCAGGGGATAGAATATACTTGTGTAAACTTTCAAGGGATAAGAGGGTAAACCAAAAATGAACGCTAGAAAACTGATGGTACTCGCGGCAATCTGCGCAGCGGCGGCTTTGCCGTCGTGGGCGGGGACGGTCAAGTTCCCGTACTATTCGTACATGTACCGCATGGGCTCGTCGGCCAACGACAGCTCGGCCGTGCTCACGACCACGCCGAAGCTCGCGTTTCCGGGGATGATGCTTTCGGATGTGGCCAAACGCCTGGCGGAGGGTTATGTCCTCGGTGCGTACCAGTGCGGAACATCCATGGCCAGGCGCCAGATACAGGTGAAAGACGTGTTGCTCTGCCGCGATCCCGAGACGGACGCAGTCGTGAAGATTGTCGGCGTGTTCGTGTTTGTGGACGGTGGCTACACAAAGTCCGTGTCTGCGGAGCTGACCGACGGTGCAGGCGGCGTGTATGCGCGCGCCGCAGGGGCGCAGTATGTCAACGGCAGCAATCCTAATTTCGTGTTTGCCGAACTGGACGGCAACGGCGATGTGATCTACAGCCGCGATTCAGGCAAATCCGGCAAGGCGAATCCGGGCAACCTGGCCGTCGGATGGGAAACCGTAGGATACGGCGCGTGTTCGCTGAGCCTCGTCAAGCCTGTCCCCAGATCGCCAGCGCTCTTCTTCGCGAACGCGCCGGGCGAACCGGTCCTGACCGTCGAGGACATCCGGGACTACGACATCACGGCTGCCCTCTGCGGAGTAAGCGTGGCTGCGGCATACATAGGGATGGCAATGACCGCATGCAATAGGAACGTCGAAACGAACACGGCGGGCATTGCAACGTCGATCCGCATCGAGTTCCAGTACAAGGAGGGCAAGCACCTAAAGTGCGCCGTCGTTAAGTTCACAAATGGCGAGGGCGGCGTCTATGCGCAGCAGACGCATTCGGCGTACCTGACCGAAGGGACGGTCGGCTATCATTTCATAAAGGACGACGGCACGCTGAATACAGTCACCGGCAGCAACGCTCCGGGATTCTATGGACAATGCGGGGTCCTTAACGATTCGTCGGGCTACAGCGCGATGACGCTCCGCGTAACGCCGCCCGCGTCCGCCCAGCCGAAGATGCTCTGGAACAAGGCGGAGAACATGATTGCCAAGACGCACAAAATACCGGACGTCTCCACACTGCCGGTTCTTACGCAGACATGGGTGAAGGTCCTTGACGGCATATCCCTGCAGGAAATGGTCAATGACGGGTATGAGATTTCCGCGTACTTCTGCGGCGGCAGCGTCAACACCAAGCAGAAGGTTTACGCGAAGGGTTTCCAATCGTACACGCCTTCGGGCGAGACGGCGATCTCAAACGCGGTATGCTGGTTCGTCATTTATGACGACAAGCACACCAAGTCCGCGGCAATCGAGTTGGAGTCGCGCGCGGACGGTGTGTATGCCAAGTATGGCAAGGGACAGTATCTTCGTAACACGAATAATGTCAACTTCAAATTCGTGTGGCTCGACGAGAACGGCAACGTGGTCTATGAATGCAATCAGGCGAGTCATTCCGCGGCGGACAGCGGCCAGTACCCGACGACGTGGACTGAGGCCGGCTACGGCATTGCGGGCCTCAAGGCGTCGCGATTCATGAAGTTGAATGAAAGCCGCCTCGTGTTCGCGAACCCCGCCGGAGAGCCGGTTCTCACGCTTGATGACATCAAGGACTACTATTTCGGATGCAGTTTTGCGGGAAGTTCCATCAGCGAGAACGACGGTGAAGGCGTTGGGTTGTACAGGGCATTTGAGTACGATGCGAACAATTCCGTTTCGTTGATGCGCGTGGAGTATCAGGTGTATGACGGCTCAGGTGGCAATGGTTCCTACAATAAATGCGTCACCGTCAACTTCACGAACGGCGTTGATGGCGTCTATGGATGCGCCTCTTCGGCGCAATATGCCGGTCGTGGCTCCGCGAAGATAGGTTTCCATTTCGTCAATGCGAATGGTTCGTTTGCAGGATCGCAAGGCACTGTGGTGACCAATTCGTTTACGGCTGGCTACGGCATTTACGACCTCTTCGCCACGCCGATGATTACGCTTGACCGCGACACGGACTGGAGCGCGACCTACGGCGTCGTTCAGCTCGGCGACGCGGTGGTCGATCTGAACGGACACAACCTGACACTGCAGGGCGTCTCGGGCAACGGCACTTTGCAGTATCCCTATTCCCAGATATTCAACTCCAACAACAGCGTCATGTCGGAAGTCCATTTCAATGTCTCTGGTGGATTGTCGTTCTCCAACAGCACGGTGCATTTCGGCACGAGCGATGCATTCCTCAACAACAACATCAAGTTCGTCAAGGAAGGGAACGGCACGCACGTCGGTGCCATCGGACAGCCCTGCAAGGGCGGGACGGAGTTCGTGGCGGGAACGCTCAAGGCCGGCGTCGCCGGTACGTCCAATCCGTTCGGCGCAACGCCGCAGACGTTCGAGCTTGACGCCGGTTGCGTCTTCGACATCAACGGGCAATGGGATTTCAACGCCTATACATTTGTTCTGAATGGCGGAAAGCTCACGAACACGGGCACGGACAATACGAACGTACAGGGTCAGTTCAAGACGGTGACTCTCACGGCGGATTCGTCATTCGAGCTTCCGCACAGCTGCGGCATGATCGGCTCGAGCTACGCGGCGACGACGCTCGACCTCGCGGGCCACAAACTCACCGTCGATGTCAGCGCTGGAAAGGCGTTCTTCCTCAGCAATGCGACGATCAGCAACGGCACCATCGAATTGAGGAACGATGCCGTTGACGGCAAACTGCTGACGGGACAAGACGGTGGTAATGCGAGCGCCAACGGGACGAACCATGCCGAGACCGTTGATTTCAAGGTCGGCTGCGCCCTTTGGCTGTACGCTCCGCTGAGCGTCCGCAACTACGAGGCGTTGTATGACCGCAACTCCAACAACGGTACGGCCGCGTTCAACATACACGGCGCGTTCAAGCCGTCCGCGCACGACTACTTCCACGGCTGCACGATGCAGGACGGTTCGACAATCGACCTCTCTCTGCGCGAGGCGGCGCTCCCGCTCGTCTCTGTGTTCACGAACACGAACAGCGACAGGACGCTCAAGTTCGCGGACGGCGCGACGGTGTACGTGGCGCTGGGCGGCAAGAGGTTTGCCGGTGGCAAGGTGATTTCGTGGAATGAGAAGCCGGAGAACATCGGAACGGTCAAGTTCAGGAGCGCGCCGGGCGAGCGCAAGTGCGCTTTCATCGCCAAGGACGACGGCCTGTACACCATGAGCGGGATGGTCATTCTCGTCAAATAGCCTTGTCAACGCGCTGGCAGCGCGTTGTACTAGTGGGGCGGGCGGCTCGCCGAGGACGGCTCGCCCCACCTTGCGGTCACGCGGGACGCGTGACCCTACCATTGCCGCCAAGATGGCGTTTTCCCCAGTCCATCCCGCCGCAAAAAGCCTGGCACCTTTGCAAAACCGATTACGCGCAAGGGCGGAGATTTGTGATATACTAAATGCCATGGAGAACAAGCGCAAGATTCCATACGGCGTCATTAACTGGGCTAAACTGGTCCGCGAATGTCTGTTCGTGGACAACACGGCCTATATCCGCAAGCTGGAGGATGTGGACACTCCCGTGTTCCTGCGTCCAAAGCGGTTCGGCAAGTCTATCGTCTGCTCCATGCTCGCGCACTATTACGACATTGACCTCAAGGATTGTTTCGACGAACTCTTCGGCAGGACCGACATCGGACGGAACCCGACGCCGCTTAGGAACTCGTTCCTCGTCCTCCAGTTCGACTTCTCGACCATACAGGTCGGTACGCTCGCAGAGATCGAGCGGAACTTCTGGGAGAACGTCAAGCGGTCTGTCCGCAGCCTAGCCATGCGCGAGAAGCACCTTGCCGACTGGAACGGCGTGTTCGAGGCGCAGAATCCGGCAGATCTCATTGACGCAGTCCGCTCCGTAATTCGCGAGAACAACCTCCCCCCGCTCTACGTGATCATCGACGAGTACGACAACTTCACGAACGAGCTGGTGGTCTCGGGCCGAGATGCGGAGTACAACGCCGTGTGCGGGCACGATTCGAAGGGCGACGTGACGCGGGAATCGTTCTTCAAGGCGTTCTTCAAGTCGTTCAAGGCGGGCCTTGCTGACGGCACGGTCGGGCGCACGTACTTCACGGGCGTGTTGCCAATCACGCTCGACGACCTTTCGAGCGGCTTCAACGTCGGCACCGTCGTGAACCTCCGCAGCGACCTTCTGGGGCTTGTCGGATTCTCCAAGGCCCAGACGCGGCAATACGTCGACGACATTTTCGCGGAGCACGGTCTGGATCCGTCGTTGAAGCCCACCGTACTCGGCGATCTCGAGAGGTTCTACGACGGTTATCACTTCACGCCTTATTCCGAACCTCTCTTCAATTCGACGATCTGCAACTGGTATCTCCAGAATCTCGTGGCCGAGCGCAAGATACCATGGACGATCATCGATGCGAACGTGCGCACGGACATCGGCTGGTTCCGCCGTCTCGCGCAGACGAATTCTCGTGCCATGGAGAAGGTGCGCAGATACGTTGAACGGGGCGAAGGCGAAAAGGCGAACGTTTCCGACCTCTCGGCCAAATTCGGACGGGCGAAGTTTTTCTCAGAGGAGTTCTTCCCGTACGCGCTCTACTATCTCGGGCTCCTGACGTTTGAAAGTCCATTCCGTCTCAATATCCCGAACCTGACGATCAAGAACATGTTCGTGGACTACTACGACGAGCTTTCCGAGTTCACGAACGTCGATGAGGCGCGCACGGCCTTCAGCGACGCAGCCGAAGCGCTCGCCCTGGGAGATGGCTTGTGGAAAGGCCTCTTCGAAGCATACTGGCAACACTATGTGAAGGCCCGCATTCCCGCGCAGGCGTTCGACAAGATGAACGAGAACTTTTTCCGCACCACGTTCACCTCGCGCTGCATGGACGTTCTGCCGATGTTCTACTCCTTCGAGACGGAGTATAATTCCTCGGAGGGCCGCTGCGACTTCCTCGCAATCCCCAAGCCCGGCGTCGCCAAGCCCGCGCAGCTCGTCGAGTTCAAGTATTTCACGAACGAGGCGGCGGAGAAGGGGAAAATACTCGACCGGGACAAACCCGACGAGGAGACGGTCAAGCAGGCTCTCGACTACCGCAAGGCACTTGCACGACGTCCCGACTGGAACCACTCCATCGCGACGACGGTTGTCGAGGTCTGCGGGAGCTCCGGCTATAACTGGTTCGACATAAAAACGGAGAAAATACAATGAACATGAGAATTATGGCGGTAGTAGCGGCGGCCTGCATGGCGGCGGCGTTGCCGTCATTGGCCGGAACGGCACTTTCTGCGTCGGGGGCAAACGAGGCGCGGAAAGTATTGAACATCGTGAACTTCGTGCGGTCGGCGGATCCGCGTCCGCCGCGCGCGGAGATGATCCGCGCGGTACGCGAGGAGGTCGCCCTGAACCTCAAGTACGGGTTCGAGAACACCATCCTCCTCCAGTACGACGCGCTCGTCGATCCCGAGATGATGGCGGAGGCGCTGAAGAGCGACAAGGCGAAGACCGAGTTCGGACTCTGGTTCGAGATGTCGCGTCCGCTCAACGAGGCGGCGGGGCTGCCGTGGAAGCCCAAGGGAGCGCACAAGGACTGGAACTGGGACTGGCACATCAACCCTGGCTTCTTGATGGCGTACGACCACGTAGGACGCAAGGCCATCATCGACGCGGCGTTCAGGCGGTTCAAGGCCGACTTCGGGTACTACCCCAAGAGCGTCGGCTCGTGGCTCCTCGACGCCTGGTCGATGGACTACATGGAGAAGACCTACGGCGTCGACGGCTACTGCATCTGCCGCGAGCAGGACAACACGGACGCCTACGGCCTGCGCGGCGGCTACTCGAACGGCGCGTACTATCCCTCGAAGAAGAACATGCTCTCCGCCGCCGTCGACATGGCGAACGCCGTGAAGTCGCCCGTGTTCAAGATGCTCACGCCCGACCCGATCTATAACTACGGGCAGCCACGGACGCTATATCCGAGATTTAAGTATGGGAGCGTGCCCTCGCTCGAGCCGGTCACGTATCTGGGGTCGAAGCCGGAGACTGTTGATTGGATATTCCGCACCTATACGGAGCCGAAGGGCCTGATGAACCTTTCCTACATGCAGGCGGGACAGGAGAACTCGTTCTGCTGGAGCAATATTTCGCGTGGCTGGCCGATGCAGTGCGCGAAGATCGCGAAGGAAGCAGCGGCGGGACGTTTCGTCGTGGAGAAGATGTGCGAGACGGCACGCGCGTTCAAGGCCGCGCACAAGGCGAACTGTCCGCAGACGCAGATCGCGCTCGACGACTGGTCCGGCTATGGCCGCAAGAGCGTGTGGTACAACAGCCGCTTCTACCGCGCCAACCTCATCATGGACGGCACGCGCCTCGTTTTCCGCGACATCCACAAGATGTGCGACGACTTCGAGGAGCCGTTCCTTGACAAGGTCTGCACCGGCTGGCAGGCGCTCTACTTCACGCCCCCTGTTGTGGATCAGTGGATGTTCAGGGGCAAGGGCGTTTCCGGCGTGATGTCGTTCGGCGGCGAGTTCGCGTCCATCGAGACGGCGGCGGACGGCGACGCGCTCGTGGTGACGGCGAAGCGCGCGGACGGCACGGCGGCGACGGTGCGGTTCGAGGAAGGGCGCATCGTCGTTTCCGGCGCGGGGACGCTCGACGCCGAATACGCGGACGGCGATTTCCGCAAGGGCATTTCCATTGTGGATGGCGGCATTGATTTCGTGTTCCAGGGATTCCGCTACCGCATCCCCGTGCGCGGCGAGGTGAAGGCTACGGCGAAGGGCTTCAGCATCGCCGGCGACAGGATTGAACTCGACCTCTCCAGGGTTGACCGTTAGCGACAACAAAGTAAAAAGTTTTCAGACTTTCGCATAAGGCTCAGTTTGACGGGCGCGTTTGGAATCCCAAGCGTATAATATAAGGACGCGCGCGCGCGTCCTTATTATAGTTCAGTGGGCGCATCTGAGTTTTTCACCCATACGTATTGGGATTTGGAAACAACCAAAACAATTGGTAAAAACAACTTTGAGAGGGGCGCGCGGGCTAACTCGCCCGCGCGACAATGGGCACGGGCGAGTTAGCCCGTGCGCCAAAGGCAAGTTGTTTCAAATAGTTGTTTCCAATCCTCAGAAGGCTCGGCGGTGAATTACGCAGATGCGCCCTAGTTCAGTGCCTTCGTCGATTTTGTCCAGCAGTGATGCCCGAAATATGGTATAATGCGCCCTAAACGCTTTAGTGAATGTAACCTTCCGCCGCGAGACGCGTAAACAGCGTGGAAACGATTCCGAGGATTCGTAAACGAAAAGGAGAAAAAACAGGCTCCGTCGGATTTCTGAACTTTCTCTGCGCTCTCCGCCTCTCTGCACCTCTGCGTGAGACTTTCAACCGAGGATTTTAGGGTAAATCCTTTGTTTTGAAAGAGCAACGGTTTTGCCATTGGCTGAGTGCTTCGCACAAATCCCCTCCAACGGGCAAGCTGCCCGTTGTACTACTGACGGCTTCCCTAGTAGAACGGGCTGCCAGCCCGTTCAACCCACCCCCAAAGGATTGTGAAAGGTGGGGGCTTCGCGCAATCCTTTCCTCTGCCATTCCTGTACCGCGAGCGTCTTTGCGGAACGCTTTGCCTTGTGCGGAGCATTTGCTCACCGTTGGTGCGCGACAGGGCGCGCACGGCAGAACTGCTGGCGCACACACCAAAGGCAGATCATTGCTGAACCATTGACGGGGGGGCCTCCCCACCTTGCGGCTCGCCCGGAGGGCTCGCCCCACCTTGGGTCGCTCCCCGGCTCGCCCGGAGGGCTCGCCCCACCTTGGGTCGCGACGGAGCGCGACCCTCCCCGGACGAGCCGAGGACGGCTCGCCCCACCTTGGGTCGCGACGGAGCGCGACCCTCCCCGGCCCGCCCCCGCCCCACCCTTGCCTACCCGCCCGGGCGCATCTGTGTTTTCACCCAAGCGCATTGGGATTTGGAAACAACCATGACAACTTTCAAGAACAACATTA
>CACZAK010000135.1 GCA_902779075.1 uncultured bacterium
TTCAGCCGTCGATTCCTTCGTCGGCGTCGCGCCGGTGTAGGATGGCGTCGTGCCGTATTCGACCGCACCGGAGGCGACCGTCACGCCCTCGACGACCCACGCCACCGTGTAGTAGCGCAACACCGGCGTGAACGTCGCCGTATAGGTCGTGTTGCTCGTGGCCGTACCCACGGCGGGCGTCCAATCCTCGAACGTGTATGTGTACTGCGCATCGGCGGCCTTGGTCGGAGTCGCGCCGTCGTATGTCGGCGTCGCGCCGTATGCAACGGTATCCGTCTCGAGCGTCGTGCCGTCGTCGTTCTTCCACGTGACGGTCACTGTCTCAGGGACATCCAGTGGCGTCAAGGTGAGCGTCAAGTCGCTGTTGCTCAAGGACTGGGCAAGACGAGGCGAGATCGTCACCGTGCCGACAGTGGCCGAGCCGTCGCCCTGGCCGATGTGCTGCTGCGCCGTCGCGCCCTTCGTGGCCGTCAGGCTGGTGATGCCGTCCGTGATCGTGATATTGCTGCACGTGCCGCTGTATGTCGCGCCGATGGCAGAACAGTTGTCGTAGCGCGTGTCCTGGGGATTTGTCGCATCGGCGACAACGGTGCCGCCCGAAATCAGAATGTCGCCGCACGTGCCTCGACATCCCGCGCCGATGGCCACCGTGTCCGTCTCGCTGTCGCCCGTCGAGGTACAGACGTTTGCCGTGACGATACCGGCAGAAATCGTGATGTTGCTACATGTTCCATTGTAACCGGAGCCGATGCCTGCCGCCCATGCGCCGCCCGTCGCCGTCACCGTGCCACCGGAAATCGTGATGTTGCCGCAAGTCCTGTCATACATGGAGCCGATGCCCGCGCCACCATTTCGACGGCTGCCGTTGCTTCCGCCAATCGCCGTCACGTTTCCGCCGGTGATCGTAATTGAAGCCGTTTCGCCGAGCGCGCCGACGCCAGGGCAATCCTCCCCGCCGGTCGCCGTGATTGTACCGCCCTCGATAAGGATGTCGCCGCAACCGGCCTTAAACGATGCGCCAATGGCGCAGGCATCGCCTCCGCCAGTCGCCGTGATGATGCCGCTTGTGATTGTGATTCCGGCACACGTAGCCCCAAAATACCCGCCTGCGCCGATGCCTGCGGCCAGTACGCCCTGGGCTTCCACCGTACCGGTCGTGGAGATGGTGATGTCTCCGCAAGCCGAATCATACCCTGCGCCAATACCAGCCGAATTTGCATCGGAGTAGGCCGTGGAAGTCGCCGTCACGCTGGCGTTGCCGGAAATCGTGATGTCTCCGCAAGGGCTACGGTCGCTGGCCGCGCCGATGCCAGCCGCCCATGCGCCGCCCGTCGCATGTACGACCGCGTCGCCAGTAATCGTGATGTCGCCGCAGGCCGCGTCATACGAGCAAGCGCCGACGCCCGCGCCGCAGTAGCCTCCGACGGCGGTGATGTTGCCGCCCGAGATGACGATGTTGCCGCATGGCGTGCCGGTATTGCTGCTGCCGCCCGAATAGGATCCAATTGCGGCGCCGTAATTCTTGAAATACGTGCCGGGGGCGGCAACATGGAGCGAACCCGATCCCTGGATGGTCAGCGTCGCATTCGTAGCCGGATAGATCGCGGAATAATGATCCACCATGTTTACGACACTGTTATCCGAACCTTCCGCGAGAACAATGGTCGCGTTGCCGAGGCACTTGACCGCTGGGGCATAACTGGTCGTGTTCGTCAGGCTCACGCCGTCGAGTGTAACCATCGCACCGGCGGCGATGGTGATCGCATGGCCGGTCGCACCAGTCAGCGTGTCGCCGTCCTGCGCCGTGTAGTTGCCAGTGAGCGTCGAGAGATCGACGACGCTTTCGGGAAGTTCTGGCGTCTTCGGCGTCGCGTTGAACTGCGCCGTGTAAGTCGCCGCACCCGTCACGGACACGACGGCAGGCGACCAGCCCGCGAACGTGTAGGTGTATTCGGCGGTCTCGGCCTTGGTCGCGTCCGCGTGTGTCGGCATTTCGCCGTATGCGACCGTTGTCGTGTCGATGGTCGAGCCGTCGTCGTTCTTCCACGTGATCGTGTAGGAACGCAGGGTCGCGTCGTAGGTCGCCGTGTAGATCGTGTTGCTCTCGACCGCCGCAACAGCCGGTGTCCAGCCGGCGAACGTATAGGTGTACTGCGCCGTCGCGGCCTTCGCCGGCGATGCGCCCTCGTAAACGGGCGTGTCGAACTCGTCGAACTGCGCCTCGTCGAGGATTGTCACGCCATCCTCGTCAAGCCACGTCACGGTGTACTTCGGAATGAACACGCGAAGACGCGGATACTGCCCCGCCGTGAACTTCCAGACAGTCGTATCCCATCCCTCGAACGGGATGCCGCTCTTCATCTGCGCAGTCGTGAGGCCCGTCACGCCGACGCAATAGGATGTCGTCCGTCCGCTCGTCTCCTTGTCCCAATAGCATCCATAGTTTGTACGGTTGTCGTCGCGCGCCGTGAAACCGCCGACGTTGCCGCTGCCCGTCACCGTCACAGCGCCAACCGAATAGCAGTTGGTCAAAACCGTTACCGTCCGGTAAGTGCTCGGCTCCGAGCAGGCGATGAAGCCGCCGCCGAGTTCACTGCCCGCATTGACATTGCCAAGCGCGTAGCAGTCTTCGATGATGAGACCTTCACACCAGTTGATGAAGCCGCCCGCGACGGAGCCGGACGAAGTGACGTTGCCCGCCGCGTAGCACTGCCGGATAGTCGCATCAAACGCATTTCCGACCAAGCCGCCCGCATCGATTGTGGCGTTCACATCTGCCGTAGAGGAGCAGTTCTCGATGAGCGCGCCGCCTCCGTCGATGAATCCGGCGAGAGCGCCGACAAACCTGTAGCCCTTCACGAATCCTCCGACAATGCGAATGTTCCTGAGCGTCGCATTGCGCAGTGTGCGGAAGAGTCCGACTCTTTCCACATTGTTGTCAATCGAGAGATTGCGGATTTCATGGCCGCGCCCGTCGTATTCTCCCGAAAAGCCGCTCGCGCCAATGCCGCCGAAGCCTGTAACGCCCGACATGTCGATGTCGGCGGTCTGCACGTAGTAGCCAGTGTCGCCGACGGACTGCAAATCCTCTGCAGTTGCGACAGCCTTGCCGAATATCGCCAACGCCCTCACGTCGTTGAAGTTGTCGCCTTCGGGTATCTCGCCCTCCCAGCGCACGAACACGCTACCCTCATCCGGCGTAGCCACAACTTCGCCGTCAACATACGCGACCGTCCCGCTGCCGTTCGAATCCGCGAGGAAAGCAACAATGCCGCCCTTCGGCAGACTGTCGATTACCGTAGGTTCGCCGATAATGGTTGCTTTGCCGTCGCCATTGCCGACGAGTTGCCTGTCGTTGAAGCCGTTATCGACCATCGTCGCCCGGTGGTAGCAGTTCGAAATCGTCAAGGAGCCTCGGTCCTTGAGGCCGACCAAGCCGCCGGAATAGCCGTTATAGCCGCCGCAATACGTTTGGTTTCTGGCGACAAGGATGCCTTCGGCGTAGCTATCCTCAATGCGCAGGTTGTCGCTGTTCGTGACGCCGACCAATCCGCCGCTCTCGCCAGACCTCGACGTCACATCCGCGAAACCGCGGCAGCGGCGAATTGTCACGTTGCCGCCGTATGCATGGCCGACGAGGCCGCCGATGGTATATCGGTTTCCGAAGACCACGAGATTCACCGTGCAGTCCTCTATCAAAGTGTCTCCAAGGATTTCGCCGGCGATGCCGCCTACGTTGTCATACCCCTCGATTCTGCCACCATCAAGAGTGAGGTTGCGGATTGTCGCGCCGTTGAGCTTGGAGAAAAGACCTATGTAGGTGTCACTGCCTTTTGTGATACTGATGTTTTTGACGGAGTGGCCGTTGCCGTCGAAGACGCCGCTGAACTCGCCGAACGGCTGGCGCTCCACGTTCTGTAGGTCGATGTCCGCCGTCAACACATAGTTGGTCGCAAGGTTGTCAGCAATCGCCTCGAACCCGGCAATGTCGCCAATCTTGATATAACCCGCAAACTCGTCTTCCGGCTCCTTCGGCGTCGCGTCGAACGTCGCCGTGTATGTGGCCGCGCCAGTGACAGCTACGACAGCTGGCGACCAGCCCGCAAACGTGTAGGCGTATTCGGCCGTCTCGGCCTTCGTCGGCGTCGCGCCGCCGTAGATCGGCGTCGTGCCGTACTCGACATCGCCGGAGGCGAGAACGGCACCGCCCTCATTCAGCCATGTAATCGTGTAGGAGCGCTTGGTGGCGTTGAAGGTCGCCGTATAGGTTGCCGCGCCTGTGACAGCAACAACCGTCTTATCCCAGCCCGCGAACGTGTAGGTGTATTCGGCGTCTTCGGCCTTTGTCGGCGTTGCGCCGCCGTAGGCGGGAACGGTGCCGTACTCGACATCGCCGGAGGCGAGAACGGCGCCGCCCTCATTCAGCCACGTAATCGTGTAGCTGCGTTTGGTGGCGTTGAACTGCGCCGTATAGATGGCAGGGCCAGTCACGCTGGCAACCGCAGGCGACCAGCCGGAGAATGTGTAAGTGTATTCTGCCGTCTCGGCCTTGGTCGGCGTCACGCCGCCGTAGGCGGGAACGGTGCCGTATGCAACCAAGCCGGATGCGAGCGTCTCGCCCTCGACAACCCACGAGACAGTGTAGCTGCGCAGGACCGGCGTAAATGTCGCCTGATATGTCGCCTCGCCCGATACCGCGACGACATTGCCCCAGCCCGCGAAGGTGTAGTCGTATTGCGCCGTCGAAGCCTTCGTCGGCGCGGCGTGGCTCGGCGTTGCGCCGTACTCGACCGTCGAAGTGTCGAGCGCCGTGCCATCTTCGTTGAGCCAAGTAATCGTGTAGCTGCGCAGAACGGGCGTGAAGGTGGCCGTGTATGCCGCCTCGCCCGTGACGGACGCGACTTCTGGATCCCAGCCCGCGAACGTGTAGTCATACTGCGCCGTCGAGGCCTTCGTCGCATCCGCGTGGGTCGGCACGACGCCGTAGTTCACGGTTATGGTGTCGATGGTCGAGCCGTCGTCGTTCTGCCACGTGATCGTGTAGGAGCGCAGGGTCGCGTCGTAGGTCGCCGTGTAGGTCGTATTGCTCTCCACCGGCTCCAGGTCTGGCGACCAGCCCGCGAACGTATAGGTGTACTGCGCCGTAGCGGCTTTTGTCGGCGTCTCGCCACTGTAAGCGGGCGTCTCGTATTCCTCGACCAGCTCCTCGCCGAGGACGGTCTCGCCGTTCTCGTCAAGCCAGGTCACGGCGTGCTTGGGGATGAAGGCCCTCAGGCGCGGATACATCCCTTCCGTGAACTTCCAGACTGTTGTATCCCAGCCCTCGAACGCCACGCCGCTCTTCATCTGCGCGGTAGTCCTGCCGACTTCGCCCACGCCGCTCGCGGTGACGAGTCCGCTCGTCTCGGTGTCCCAACAGCAGCCGCTGAATTTGACGCTATAATTCTGTGTTCCGAAGCCGGCGACATTGCCGCTGTCAACGGTGGCCTCGCCAACCGAGAAGCAGTTGGTGCAGGTGACCATGTAGCTGTAGCCGATGAACCCGCCGGCGTTTCCGTTCGCCGCGCTGACAGTGCCGAGCGCGTAGCAGTCGGAAATCTTCGCGCCACCCCTGTCGTAGCCGACGAAGCCGCCAGCGTTCTGGTTCCCCGCCGTGACGTCGCCCGACGCATAGCACTCCGAAATGACGCCGGTGCCTCCAGCATTGCCCACGAAACCACCCGCTGTACTGCCCGACGCCGTCACGGCACCCGTCGCGCGGCAGCGGCGTATCGTCGCGTCGCTGCTCGAACCAGCAAATCCGCCCGTCTGCCCCGTCCCGCCTGTGACAGTCGCCGAACAGGAGCAATCTTCCACCATGCCGCTTGTTATCGTTCCAACGAAACCGCCGATGTCTCTGTCGCGCGTGGCCGTCACCGAACCGCCCACGACATGGACGTTCGATAGGGTCGTATAGGAGCTACCAGAGGCAAGTACACCGGTCCAGCTGTAGTTACCGTTGGTTACGCACGCATCCACGATGCGCAGGTTCCTGATTTCCGAATACTCCACCCCCGTGCGGAAAAGGCCACACTCGTTCGCAATGGTCATGTTGCGGATTTCGTGGTTGCCGCCGTCATAGTAGCCACGAAACGCGGTGTTGCCATAGCCGCCGAAGCCCAAGCCGGTGAAGTCGGTGACGCCGGCCAAGTCGATGTCGGCAGTCTGCACATAGTAGCCGCCCAACTCCATCGCCCTCAAATCCGCCAGGCTTGCCACGGGCTTGCCGAACACGGCCCAGACGGTCGTCTCGTTGTAGTCGCTCTCCTTCGGCGGCAGGCCCTCCCAGCGGATGAACACCGAGCCAGCGTCGGGTGTCGCGACGAACTCGCCGTTCACATACGCCGCCGTGCCCGTGCCGTTGCCGCGCGTGCGGACATTGAAAGTGTTCTTCGCGAAGCCGTCGAGGATCGACGGCGTGTCGCGGATGGTGCTGCTATCCTCGCCATAGCCGACCGTGTGCGTGTCGGATTTGTAGTTGCCATGTACCTCAGTCGTCCAATAGGTGTTGGATATGACGACCGTTCCCCACATCTTTTGCCCGAGGATGCCGCCGGCGTTGCTGCCCCCCTGCACGGAACCGGCCGCATAGCACGACTCGACCGTGAGACGCGAGTAGTCGCCGTACTTGCTGCCGACGAGTCCGCCGCCATGGCTAGACCCGTACGAGACGGCGCAGAGGCTGCGGCAGCGCCTCATGGTCAAGGCGGCGTCACGATCACCTACATAGCCGACGACGCCGCCCGCATGGCTGCCGCTTGCGACAACCTCCAAGTCCGTCGTGCAGTCCTCGATAAGGTTTGACGTGCCGGTGGCATAACCGGCCAGGCCGCCGACGCTTGATCCACCTGAAATCCTTCCGCCGCGAATCGACAGATTGCGGACTGTCGCGCAGTTCAACCCACGGAACAGGCCGACGTTATCGCTGTTCGCGCTGATGTTGACGTTGCTGATGGTGTGGCCCTGACCGTCAAACACGCCCTTGAACTCGCCAAACGGCGCGCGCGCGACGTTGTCGAGGTCGAGATCCGCCGTCAGTCGGTAAATGCCTGAAAGGTCGTTCGCGATGACGTTGAAATCGGCCACCGTCGCGATCTCCTTGCCGAAGACGACCTGAACCTTCACGTCGTTGAACTCCCCTTCGGGAATCTCGCCGAACTGGCCGGCGTAGAACGAACCTGCTGCGGGCGTGGCGACTATCTCGCCGTTCACGTATTCCGCCGTGCCGGCACCGCCACCGGTCACGCTAAAGCGGACGCCGCCCTTGGGCAGGGTGTCGATCACCGTCGGGGCGCCCGTTACCGTCGCCTGGGTGTCGCCGTTGCCGACGAGTTTCCCGTCGTTGTTGTTGTTGCCGGTTATGGCAGACCGATGGTAGCAGTTGCTTATCGCTAGGGTTCCGTTGTATCTAACGCCGACAAGTCCACCGGCATAGTTGGACTGGACAACAACCGTGCCGCAGGAATAGCTGTCCTCTATAAGGACATCCATGGATTGCGTCTTGCCGACAATGCCGCCCGCATCGTAGCCAGTGCAAATGACGTTTGCGAAACTGCGGCAACGGCGGATTGCCAGGCTGCCCGCGTTCTCGGCATATCCCACGATGCCGCCGACTTGACCGGAGCCGGTGATGTCCAGATCGACCGTGCAGTCCTCTATGAGCACGTTGTCTCCATGCACATACCCTACGATGCCGCCCATCGGGGATTGATAAGTGTCAGACCGCACCGTGCCCCCTTCGAGCGCGAGGTTTCGCACGACCGCACCGCCATTAAGGGCCTGGAAGAACGCCGTGCCGTAGCCGTAGTCGGTGCGTCTGATGTTGAGGTTTCGGATGGCGTGGCCGTGTCCGTCAAAGACGCCGGAGAACGCACCGCACGGACTCAATTCGCGCCCGCCCAGGTCGATGTCGGCGAGGAGGTGGAAGGTCGAGCCTTCGTATGTCGTGCCGGCAGTTCTGGCGCGGAAAAGGTCGAGCTGCTCCGGCGTGACGATTGCATACTCACCCGCCTCGGTCTCGCCGTCGTAGATGACTGTGCCGACCGGGAAAGCTTCGGCAGGGGCGAACAAGGCGACGACTTCGACGGGGTTGGCAACCTCCAGCTCAAGCGTCGCATCCATCCGCTTCGCTTTCGGCACGTTGCCAAACCAGGCGACGAATGCATATCCTTCGTCAGGCGTCGCCGTAATCGTGGCCGTCTCGCCCGAGGCATACCACTGCTTGGCCACGGAGACGCTGCCTCCATCGCCCGCCGTCGCCGAAACCTTGTATTCGGGGGACCACTGCCATTCAAGGCGCGTCGATACGCCCGGATACTCCAGCGTGAAGCTCGCCGTGTTCCCCTCCGCATACACCGCGCCGTTCGTGGTGACGATGTAGCCGGTGCAGGTCACGCGCGTTTCGCCAGCCGTCACCGTGGCCGGAACGGAGCAGGTTATCGTATCGCCGGCGCCATGCCCGAAGGTGATGCCGTATGCGGGCGTAGCCGCGCCGACGGCCATCGGCGACCCGGAGACCTCAAGCGCATCGCCCACCTGCGCAACAGACCCGCCGCCGAGATAGCGGATGGCGTCGAGCGCGGCGTTCTGAGCGATCTCGTCCGCCGTCAGCGCGCGGTCGTATAGACGGATCGCATAGTATTCGCCGCCGAACCTGTAGTAATCGCTACCGCTGCCGAGCGTGGTATTGGGTCCTGTGCCCAGGCTTCCCCACGAGTCGGAACTCGTCGACGCGACCTCGACCGCGTTCGTATAGACGACGGGAGCGGAAACGGTCGGATAATGCACAGCCGTCGCCTGGAAGGTGCTGGTCTGGCTACCGATCACCTGATATGCCGCGTAATTGTAGAATTGCAGACGCCCATTATAGAACGCCGCAAATTTATGGCCGCCGTCGCCGGAATTGAAAAATATCGCGTTCGCCGAGTTGTGTTTCGCGCAGATTTCAATTGTCACGTAGTTCGTGCAGGCGACCGCGGCGGGGATGTTGTAGCAGCTCTTCGCATCAAGCGAACTGGCCGTCCAGTCGTTGAGCTGCGAGCCGATGTATTCGGCAATCGGGAAGTCGTGCCCCTTGCCGGTCAGATCCTTCCATGTCGCGGCGTTGTCGTCGTGGACGCGCACGCCGTCAACGATGGAGTTGTCGATCGCGTCCCACTGGGCAAGAAGACCGCTTTGCACGTAACTCGTGCTTGGCGCGTTCCCTACGACGACCGGCGTCGGCATGATGTCGCCCATGAGTCCGTCCGGACCCGCCGCCGCGTTCGCGTCGAGTTCGGCGTCGGAGAGAGCGCGGTTCCAGATGCGCACTTCGTCGTAAGTCGCCGATGCGTCGTTGTCATTGTATTGCGAATGCCCAAGGTAGCAGGTGCCAGAGGCGAGCGCGGCGGGCGTCCACGCCGACGATGTGACGGCGGAGCCGCCTCCCGCCAAAGCGCCCGTCTCGGCGTCGCGCTTCGCCCAGCGCAGCGTAGAAGTGCCATCCTCGTTGCAGGAAACCGTAAGCGAGATGTGCCACTTTTTCCCGAGCGTATAGGGCTGCATCGTGTCATCGGCAGAGATGGAGTATGAGGAGCTACCTGATCTAACCTCCGTGCGATCCTGACTGAGAGAGTTTGACCGCGTCCAGGACATGGTGAGGTAGTTGTTCTCACCGCTGCCGAAGTCGAAAATGCGCGACCAATTCTGGACTGCGTTCTGCGTCGCCCAGATTTCAAGCGTCATCGACCCAGTCGGCAGGATGCCGGAGCAGGCGCCGAGCGTGACGAATGACGTGCCCTTCGAGCCGCCGGCGAGCGTGACACCCTTGCCGTCCACGCTGAACGAGCAGGCCCCGTTCGTGGCAGCGGCCACGCCGCCTACGGTGTCGTCAAGCGAGCCGTTGAAGCTCCAACGGTGCATCAGCCCCGAACTTGTCGCGGCGTTCGCGACGGAGCATATTGCAGTTGTGGCGATCATGAAAAGCGCAGCGAATTTGCGCCAATTCAGTCTCATTGTCTGCAGTTTCCTCATGTTTGTTCCCTCTCTTTCAATGGTAAATGCCTTTGGGCGTGAAAAAACATAAATAATATTTTACTCCCCCCCTTGCGCTTTTGTCAATTACAAAGACAAATTTTCTTCTAGTTTTCCCTTCAGCAGAGGATGTGATGTACTTCCGCCGAAGGCATCCGGCCAGTATGGGCAGAGAACTGGTAGATGAAGAATAATAGCGCCGCCAAGATGGCGGCTTTCCCAGTCAGGACGGGCTGACGTCTAACTGGGAGAGCCGCCATCTTGACGGCTCGCGGGTGCGAGGGGGAAACAGATGTTTTACTTCACCGTCAGGCGGTAGCGGTTGACGCGCTTTTCGCCCTTGGAGAGACGCCACGGGCCGCGTATGCAGTGACTCGGCGCGATGCCGAGCTGTCCGTCCACGCGCCACGGGTTCGGGTAGCCGGGATTTCCAGGCAAGTCCTCAAAGCGTATCGTACCGTTCTGCTCGCGGCCTTCGATGGGCATGCTCACCTCCACCCACTCCGCCTCCTTCTGCTCGGCCGCGCCGTTACGCTGTCCGCGCGAGTTCACGGCGAACTGCCGCTTCGCGTTGGCCTTTTTGTACGGCATCCGCAGGAACAGCCCGCCATACGCCCATTTGCCGAACGTGACGTCACCGTAGTCCGCCGCAAGCGTCCACGTGACGTCCATCACGTAGTTCGTGCCGTGGTCGGTCAAGGTCCATTCCTGCGTCTCGGTCAGGACGGGCGCGCCGTCAGGTTTCGTCCAGCGCGTCTTCACCTTCCAGCTGGCCTTGTTGCCGTCCACGACGGGGCGTGCCACAGGCTCGGGGTGGAAACGGTCGTTCTCCTTCTCCCAGAAGTTCTCGCCGTTGACCGCATGGAGGCCGACGTAGAGGCCGTGTTGCCACGGATGATGCTTCGGCTTGTTCTCCGTGTAGACGCCCTTGCCGTCCGGTGCCACGCGGTTCTGGATTTTCGCGAGATTCGCAATGATGCGGCCCTCGATGATCGTCTGTGCGAACGGCTTCTGCAGCCAGATATGCTTGCCCTTCGCGAGGGCGGCGCACGCGACGAGCGCGTGCCAGTGGTCAGGAAGGCAGATTTCCACTGCGTCGATGGACGGGTCGTCCAGCAGGTCATGGTAGTCGGCGAACGCCTTGACGGGCGCCTTCGCTTCCTTCTTCAGCTTCCGATACTGCTTCTGGATGAAGTCCACGCCGTGCTGCGCGAGGCGCTTGGAGTCGAGGTCGCACACCGCCGTGAAGCGGCAGAGGTCGGTGTACTTGATCGCGAGCGGGATGTCCATCGTGGTCGAGATGCGGCCGATGCCGATCACGCCCACGTTGACTTTCTCGTTGGCGGCGTACTTGCGCACGCTCAGTCCCGCGCAGCCGGGGAAGATGAACGGGAAGGCTGCCGCAGAGGCGGCGCCGAGGAATTGACGACGGTTGACGTTCATGAGTTTCTCCTTTTTTGAAAGACGGTGTATTATCGCACAAAACGGACGGGAAGTCCAACCTAAATCCTTTTAATGTGTAAGTGTGAGAGTGTGTAAGTGTGTAAGTGTGTAAGTGTGTAAATGTGCCCGCTACCCGTTTTCACACTTGCACATTTTCACACTTGCATATTTTCACACTTAGGGTAGGAACGAAAAGCCCGTCTCGCGCGAAAGCACGGCGAGGCGGCCTTCCCATTCGGCCTTTAGGGCGCGCAGTTCATCCGATTCGCCGACGTCTGCGATGTCGTCGTTGATCTGGAACAGCACGCCGTAGGCGAGGCCCCAGCGGCGATAGGGCTCGTCGTCCACCCCGGCGGCGAGCGCCCCGAGCTGGGCGGCGAGCGCGAACGCCTCGCCCGTCTTGCCGGCGCACATCGACACGTAGTCCGCCGTGCCCTTCACCCCCAGCAAGTCGTCACCCTGCCCTTCGCAGAGACGCAGGTGGGAAGACACCGTGGCCTCCAGCATCTGTGCGGCGCGCAGGAACCCGCTCCGTGCGATGAGCAGGTAGCCGTGCGCCACAAGCCAGTCGCCGACCGCGATTGCAACCGGCACGCCATGCTCCTTCCACACGGTGGGCCGGTCGTAGCGCGTCTCGTCGCCGTCCTGGATGTCGTCATGGACGAGCGACGCCTTGTGGAAGCTCTCCACGGCCTCGCACACGGGGGAAAGGTCGCCCGTCCCCCCGCATGCGTCGAAGACCGCCTGACAGAGACGCGGCCGCAATCGCTTGCCGCCGCGTCCTGCAAAGTCCCGTGCGATGTCCGCGATGCGGGACACTTATTTCCCGAACACTTCGATCTCGATGTAGTTGTTCACCGGCTCGCTCGTGGAGCCGTTCGAGTAGCAGCGCACGTAGCGGCCCTTCGTGAGCTTCGCGTCG
>CACZAK010000136.1 GCA_902779075.1 uncultured bacterium
AAATGTTGCCAATACCAATGTTGCCAATGGCCAATTGGGAGACATCCCAGGTCCGTGGACTCTCTCCTTCCCGGCGGGATGGGGAGCGCCGGCGTCGATAAAGCTCGACAAACTCGTCTCGTGGCATGAGCTCCCGATAGGCGACGAGGGTCGGTGCTTCTCCGGCACGGCCGCTTACACGACTACGTTCTCCGCCAAGGCGGGTGAGGGCGTGACGCTCGATCTCGGAAGGGTGGAAACGGCGGCGACGGTTTATGTGAACGGAAAGAAGGTGCGTGCGCTCTGGTCCGAGCCGTACCGCTGCGAAATCGACGGTTCGCTTCTCAAGGACGGCGCGAACGAGCTGAAGGTGGAGGTGACGTCCACATGGCACAACAGGCTCGCCTACGATTCGGGGCTTCCCGAGGCGGAGCGCAAGACGTGGACGATCGCCGCGCCTGGCAAGAACTCGCCGCTCCAGCCGGCAGGGCTCTTCGGCCCGGTGTCCATTCGATGAATGGCACGGGAAACGTCGTCGCGCCGCCGCTGGAATGAAAGGCGTGCGCTCTTGCGACCAGCCGGTTTTTTGGGTATATTTCTGTGCATGAAAACCATATCTTTTTTCGCAGTTGCGAAATTCGCCGCGTTGTGCGCCGCGCCGGTTGGGACATCGTCGGTGTGCCGCGCAAAAATGCCGGATGGTATGCAGTGGGGCGTGACGTTCGGCTTCTACGCCACGAACGGCTACTTCGGCTCGGTCGAGGCCAAGGCGGAGATCGACGCCATCGCCCGTGCGGGCGCAACGTGGGTGACGGTGGTGCCGACCGTGTGGCAGGATACCTGTTCCTCGTCTTTCCAATACAAGGACTTTGCCCTCACCCCGAACGACATCGAGCTCATGGACGCCATCGACCTCATCCACGCCAAAGGCATGAAGGTGCAGCTGCGCCCCATGCTCGAGTGCAAGGACGGCATGGGGCGGCTCAACGTGTGGATGATCGCGGACCGTGAGCGCATGCCCGGACGGTCCACGCAAGCGCGCGGGAAGTGGTTCGACTCCATGGCCGCGCGCAGCGCCTACTACGCGCGCATCGCCGAACGCACGAAATGCGAGGCGTTCTGCCTCGACAGCGAACTCGACCGCATGGTTGAGGAGAGCGGCAAGTGGAAGTCCGTGATCGCTGCCGTACGTAGGGTGTATTCCGGGCCGGTCACGAGCTGCCACACGCTCCACACGGGCGTCGTGGACTTCAAGAAATGCCTTTCCGACCCGAACCACTGGTTCCATTCGCTCGACTACCTGACGATCAGCTACTATTGTCCGGCGCGGACGAAGTCCGACAAGGGGAAGCATCTTTCCGTGGAGGACATGATGGCGCGTCTCAAGGGCGCTCATGCGGCGATGCAGGCGATCGCGAAGGCGACGGGCAAGCCGATCGTGTTCGGCGAGTGCGGCTGTGCGTCGATCAAGAACGGCGCGGCGGCGCCGTCCGGTTTCGACGTGAATGCGCCGCCGGACGAGGCTGAGCAGGCGAAATACATGGAGGCGCTCTTCCGCGTGTTCGCGCACGAGGAGTGGTGCAGGGGTTTCCATTGGTGGAAGTGGGACCAGCACTCGTCGCTGAAGAAGGGCGTGACGCGGGAGCAGGTACGCGTTCGGGACTTCACCATCAAGGGGAAGAGAGCTGAGAAGGTGTTCCGCCGCTGGGCAACGGGAACGAAGGAATCCAATTGATCGGTTGGGAGGAGTCCTTTCGGATCGAATCCCCGTATCTCGTTCCGTCCGCGGCCGATACGACTACTGCTCGGAAGGTTTTGTAGCGAGGGCCTTCACGCGGAAGAACCCGCTGGGGGCGTTTCTTGGCGTGCCCGTTACCGTATGGACTGCCCCCGCCGCTCGTTCAAACGAACCGACGTCGTTCTCAAACATCGCCGCACCGCCAAGATCATCCGCGACTTCATAACCGTACCAAAGCCCCATCACGGCATTGGTTATCGAAATGCTTACCTTGTTTCCGCCAACTACATCCTCCACCGTGACAGATTTCATTTCTGTCCCGGCCGCACCGACTATCGGCATCGGCACCGTCTCGGGATTTGGCACGACGACCGCCTTGTACTTCCCGGACGCGCCCTCCACGGGTACCGCAATGGCTTTCAGGTATTGCGCCTCAAGCCCTGCCGCAATATCCTCAGCCGTAAGTGTTACCGTAACGGCCGCCGCCGCCGCATCCGCCGCCGACTGGTTCTTGGCGTCGAACGCGCCGGTCTCCGTCCCGTTGACGAGATCAAATTCCTGGTGCCATTGCGAGCCGGCAGTGACGGACGCATCCTGCGAGTCGCAGACAAGCCAGCCACCGGCGCCATACGCGAGAGGGAAGTCCTTCTGCGTCACCCTGAGCGTCTGGCAGACCGTTCCGTATTTGTCGTAGATTGTGATCTGCTGCTTGTTGTTCTGAATCTTCGCCCAGCCCTTGTCGGACCAGTCCGCTTGGTTCGCCCTCCAGGACGTCAACGGCTTGACGTCGCCTTTGCCTTTCTTGTTCGTCAGCGTGACGTGGCAGTGCGTGGTCGTGTCGTGGGCATCGTCCTGCTTGAGGAAACACACCGTGACGTCCGCAAGGTCAAGTGTTACGGAAGCGGAAATGTTCGTAAGCGTGAACCATTCGCCGGTGTCGCCGCCCGCGCCGTCGTTTGTGTTCCCGCAGAAGGAATGGAGCCTGAGATACTTCTTCTCATTCGTCTCGGGAATCGCGGCAAAGACCTGCGTGCCGTCCGCCGCGAAGATCGCAATCGGCCCCGTGCCAGTGAACGTCGCGTTGCCCACGATCACCTGATCCGTCAGTTCTGCATCGTGTGCGGCAATATAGGCGCGACGGTCGGCCACGACGTAGATTGCGTCATGCGCATCGCACACCGTACCGGGCGGCATCGTGAAATCGACGGAATACGCGAGCTGCCACCCGCTCATGTCAACCGCCTCGTCGTTGTCGTTTTGGATGACGACGACCTCTGTACCGTAGAACTGCCCCGTGACGCCGAGCGCGGCAGCCTGTTCAGGGTCAAGAGCCGTGAGATTGGCAACGTATATGTTCGGCGCAAGCGTCGCAATCGGGCTCTGCGCCTCAGGAATGCCCGCGTTCAGGTTGGAGCCGTAGCCAATCGCCTTCGCCGTGTTGGTCACGGAGTGCGTGACGTACAGGTGCTGCCGGCGCGGCACGACGTAACTGTTCCAAATTTCAGTTACGCCGGCGTCAATGTTTGCAGGACGCGTCCCCGTGGGCCACACGTCAATGGCATTGTCCGATGAGTCGTCCGGCCACTTCGCAAGGTCGAGCGTTGAGTCCGCACGCATGAGATCCGCCATCTCGCGCATTTTCACCATGAACGGAACCTCACTCTCCGGCGTCCCCGGTTCCTTAAGCTCCTGGTCCATCAGCGTGCGGAGACGGCGCAGGTAGAGGCGGCGGAACTTCGCGGATTGCCAGACGGCCTCAAAACCGTCGTTGCCGTTGTTGCAGGTTCCCGTCATCCCCGACTGCTTCCAGCAGCGCACGCGGTTGCCGCCATAGAACGGATGGGACTTGAACCAATCCTGGTTCGACATCAGCCCGATCTTGGAACCGATGTCTCCCTGGTAGTATTGCCCGAAGCTCACGTTAAAGTCGTAGCCGAGCGGCATCCACGTGCCCTTGCCGCGCGTCCCCTGCAACATGTCCGGGTTGTCGTAGTACGCGCAGATGTTCGCCCACACGTCGTCCATCTCCTGCGTGATCTTCGCCGATGCAAGGTAGTTGAGCCACGCCGGGAGGTCGAACTTCTGGACGACAAACTTTGTGAGCGCGGCGTTGTCGAGGCCTGTCGTATCGGTCGTGGATGAGGAGAGCGCCGCCGAACTTGTGCCGAGAACGTTCTGCGCCGCAGTTATCTTCGAGCGGAGTTCGTTCTGGAGGACGGTGATGTTCGTCTCGTCCTCGTCATCCGGCGTCTTCTTTTCAATGCCGCCCGCCGTCGTTCCCGATCCGCTCTTGAGCGTTCCCACGTTCTTGTAGCCGTAACCGAACTTGTCGAGTCCATAGACATCCTCGATCAGCTCGTCCGTGAAACGCTCGGAGTTGAACGCAAGCTGGTAGAATTCGCCGTTGAGGTTGCATCGGACGGGGAAGTCGAACGGCACGTGGTTGCCCATTTTCCGCCACAGCCAGAACGCTATCATCTGACGCATGAAGCTCGGGTCGGCAAACTCGCTGATGAGCGACGTCTTGCGGATTTCCTCGATCGTCTCGCCCGTCACGGCATCGGTCATCGTGAGCGGATGAGCCTTCGCAAACCTGAGGCCGTGTCCTTTCTTCGTGAACTTGGCGGACGTATTGCCGCGCAGGTCGATCCGCACGTAGTCGTAATAGTTTGAAGTGGAGGAATCGTAGATCGCGACACGGGCGTTGTAGGGAACGAGCGAAAGATCCTGCTTGTCTGCATCGACGTCCATCTGCGTAAGATGGTTTCCTGAAGCGAAAAGATGCCATGTCGGAAGCGTCGCGCTCATCTGTTCCGCGCTCGGCTCGACAATCGTGCCGTACCATTCGTATCCGTCGTCCTTGTTGTTGAAGCTCGGGGACGTCCACGTGACGCCCTCACCGTCGGTGATGAGCACCTTCCACTGCATGAGATGTCCGGCGGCAGGGAAATAAGAGGCGGGAATCGTCGCCGAATACCGGTCGCCCCAGTTGGCGTCCGTCGTCTTCGCTGCCATGTTGACTTCATTCGTGACAAGCGTCGTGTCGTCGAGATCCTTTCGATAGACGAACTTGACGGACGCGATCTGGTCGGCCGCACGCGGCGTGAACGTGCCGTTCGGGTTCATCACGGCGTTGATTGGAAGTGTGACCGCGTAGTCCGTCCCCGGTACGGCGGGCGGCGCAGTGACGGCGAACTCGCTTGCGAGGTCCGTCTTCTTCTGGTTCGGCCTCTCGTAGAGCGGACCCACGTTCGGGCCGATGCGCACAAGGCCCGTTGTCGCCGTGTTTGCCGTGCCGCGCGTGGGCGTGGGGCACATCCAGCGGCGCGTGCCCTCTCCGTCCTCCGCATCCCCCACGATGATGGACCATCCTTCCGGCAGGTCGCTCGGCACAACGACGGTGTCGACAACCGTCCCCGCGTCGGAATCACCCCCCGGCGCATAGTAGAGGCGCACGTAGGGCGACTTCTTCGGATTCACCTTGTCGCCCCACACGAGGATATTGCCGTAGTCCTCGAAAATCATCGGCTTGCCGTCGAACGTGCCGTCCGCAAACGCGCTCACGGCCTTGTCCTTGCTGTTGGAGTAGCGTTCGGACGTGTAGAAAATCGCACGTGAATGCGGCGGGACGAGGCGTGACGGGAAGTTGCCGACGCCGGCGGGGTCGGTCTTCTTGCCGCGATTCACGCGGATGAAGCGGTAGTCGGCGAGATCAGCCCACTTGTCGGAGGTGTTTTCGACCTCCACCCAGCCGGATTCAAGTCCGTTGACGTCCATGCCCTCCATGCCGTTCAGCGTCCTTGCGTCCGTCGGCTTCGGCAGGATCTCGCTGATGCGCAGCACGCACTCGTGCGTCATGGTGTTGCCCATGGCGTCCGCGGCAGCGGTGAAAATCGCGCTGCCTACGCCGAAATCCGTGTAAACGGCATAGACTTTCGCGCCGGTAAGCGCCCAACCGCCACGCGGGTCGTCACCAAACGTCACCTGTCCTGTTACGGATGTATTTTGCCACTTGATACTGCCGGACGAAGCGATCTCCACTCCGTCGCAGTAGAGTTTCGCGCCTGTCTGCGCGGCGAAGGCAAACGTCCAGACATGCGGTTTCGTCCAGTCTTCAACGACCGCCGACGTCACGAAGTTTTTCGTCGTGCCATGCCCAAGGGAGAACGTACCATCACCATTGGAATAGGCGAAGGCATAGAAGTTTTCGCCACTGGAAGCACGATAGACTTGACACCCCGCGATTTCGCCAGACACGCCATCCGGCAGTTCCGCAAGGACGCTCGCGACGACCGCGTTCGTACCGTCGAAGTCGAGAGCCTGCTTGATGCCGGATTCATCAAGTACAAGGACGGCGGGATCTGATTCCGGGACTCTGACCGCATCCTGCGGGAACGTCCACGACACTTCGCCGCTCGTTGAAGAATGGGCGCACGTCGCGGCGGGATACGCGGCACACAGCGCGGCATACTGCTCGGTCGGGAGTTCGGCCGTACCATAGCCGATCATGCGCATGACGGCGAAACCCGAGCCACGCGAAAAGGGATTTCCAGACCCGATTCCCCCAAGCAGACTTCCGATCTGAATTCCGTTGCCAGACATTGTCGTGAACGATGGATCGGAAATGGGGGCGTGATCGTCGATCTGCAATGACGCACCGCCCGTCGTGCTGAAACGGACGGTGAAGAGATGCCAACCCGCAACCTTGCCCACATCAATCCCCGCCGTACAGGACGTAGCGGTCGAGTCGGCGTGGACGAGCCGGATATGTCCATCACCGTCCTTCACGAGCATCGTCATGTTGCCCCTGCTCTTATGCCCCATGCACCAGAGAACCGCGGGGCCGGCAGATGTAGCCGAAACATCATCCGCGCAACCGTATGTCACAAAGGTAAATGCATCCTTCGCAGTGCAACTACTTTGGTAAGGCGACCACTGAGTGCCAGATGCCGTTACCACATACATGTTCGTCGGCCAGCCGTCGGGTCCGGTAACGGATCGCGTGACGTTGTTAGCCTCGCCTCCCCACGACGTGATCCATCCGCCGGTCGGGGCGTTGTTGGGAGTCCAGTCGAAGAACGGCGAAACGTCATCCGCATGAACGGAAGATGTCTCTAACGCCGTCGCAACGGCAAGCGCAAACGCCATGTGCGTAATTTTCCTAAGCTTCATAATCTAATTTCTCCGTGTCGGTTACAGAGTTTGGTCAGCGACGCGGATATGATACCATGTCCCCATCCCTCGCACAAGCACAATGGAAACAATTTAATCATCGCGTACTACGTTTCGCCATTGCAAAAGTAACCGCACCTAATCGTGTGCATTCAGTTCCGCAAACCATCCTCTCAATTCAAACTCGATTTTCGGCTTGCAGTAGGCGGTGAAAATGTGGTAATATTATAACCGTTAAATCGCCAAAGGCGTTTTCGTTAATGGCTATAAAGAGGTAAAGCGATGGAAAAACTTATCTGCAACTCCCCTAGGGGGGGGGCGAAAACTGTTGGTTTTGCTCTGGCTGCTACTGTGGCCTTTTGCGTAGCGACGACGGCGTCGTTCGCGGCGGATCTTACGATCACCGCCGATACGTCGCTCACGGAGGACACCACGGCCGACGCGCTCGTGGTCTCGCCGGGCGTGACGCTCGACCTGAACGGGCACTCGCTCACGGTGAGCGACATCCGTGCGGGCGCGGGCGGCACGATCGCCGGGCGCTACCAGCTCTACGAGTACGTCCTCGCCACCGGCAGCCAGTACGTCATGACGGACTACACGCCCGCCGCCACAGACCGCGTGCAGGCAAAGGTGCGCTACACGAACAACAACGGCACATACCAGTTCCTCTTCTGCACGCGCCTCGGCGGGAAGCAGTCCTTCACCTGCCTGAGGGACAAAAACAACACCTCGATGCGCCTCGACCACGGCGCGGCTTCCGTTTCGGCGGCCAGCGCGGTCGCCCAGAACACCGACTACATCGTCACGATGAACGGCGAAGCCGGGGCCTATTCCATCCTGACGACGGCCGGCACGGGGAAAAGCGGCAGCTGGACGCGCACGGAGAACTACGTCCAGTCTCCCGGCCCGTTCGTGCTCCTTTCGGGCGGTAGCTACGAAGCGAACGGTTCGTTCACGGAAAACACCAGCTATCGTTGCAAGTGCCGTCTCTACTGGTTCAGGGTGTTCGATGCCAACGGTACGATCAAGTGCTACATCGTTCCCGCAAAGGACACGACAACGGATGTCGTGGGCCTCTACGACCTTGTGACCGGCAAGTTCCACGCCCCGAGCGCCGGCACGCTCACGGCGGAAGGCACGTATCAGGACATGGGCGGATGCGTGGTCAACACGTCCGCCACGGAGGCGACGCTCACCGTAGATGTGGCGCAAGGCGTTGCCGTGACGAACAGCGCCGTTGAAATCGCCGGCAACGTCAAGCTTGTGAAGTCTGGCGGCGGCACGTTCGTCGCCTCTAAATACCATCAGTCCTACCTCGGCGGCACGGAGGTGGGCGGCGGAACGCTGCAATGCAGCGAGCATGGAAGCCACCATCCATTCGGGACGGACGACGAAAACCTCGTGTGGAACGGTGACTTCGAGGCGACAGACCTGACATCGGACTACACATTCGCCAATGATGCCGCATGGACCAACTGCATGCATTGGACGTGCAACCCTAATAATGGCATCGTAGGACTTACCAAATCGACTGTCTCCACGTGGGTGCCGAAGGACATGGACATCGGCACGTATGCGATGGTCATGCGCACACATGCAAACGGAGACGCCGCATACGCCGAGCAGATGCTGTACATTACAAGCCCTGGCACGTACCGTCTGCGCTTTGCGTATATCACCTGCAACGGCGACAAAGACAGACGTGGCGCCACATTCTACGCCAGATTGATCAAGGGAAGCGTCACGAACACGATCTGCACGCTTTCAACCTCCGATCTCAGCAAGCGGTTCTATTCCGGCACGGTGAACGTTTCAGAGCCGGGCGCATGGACGCTCCAGTTCTATCAGCCGGCGGGAACCAAGGTACTTTCGACAAACTTCGACGATGTGGAGTTCAAGCGGGTGAACGTGGAGCGCAATTTGCTTGTAAACGGATCGTTCGACCAGGGAACGGTGACACAGAACAGCGGGAAATACAGCTATGCCAACCAAGGTGGCTTCAACAACCCAGGCTGGAATTGCGACGGTGCGAACATGGGGTTGACGACGGCAAACAACACGTGGGTGCAGTCGGGAGTCGATGTGGGCACGTATGCGGCGTACTTGAGGACTGTTGCAGGAAGCGGCGACGCATGGCTTGCCCAGACGGTGCAGGTGGCTACGCCCGGCATCTACCGCCTCTCGTTCGCCTACAGCGTATGCTATAACACCGACCGCCGGGGAGAGCCCGTGGAGGTGCGCATCATCCACAACGGCGTGACGAACCTCGTGGGCAAGGTGACGGCTCCGGCGAACTTCGGCAAGCTGTATTTCTCCACGTTTGTGAACATGTTCGAGTCCGGCGCATGGACGCTGCAGTTCTGGCAGAAGGGGACGCATCTGACCGGCAGCGCGGTGAGATCAACCAACATCGATGACGTGATGCTCGAACTCACGCAGGGAATGACGGTGAAGACCGGCGGCACGCTCGACATGAACGGCACGGCGCTGCACCACGACATGCCGTTCACGATGGCGGGCGGCGTTCTCGTGAACAGCGGCTACCGTGTAGCGCACAACGGCAATCCCACGATCGGGCGCATGCTGCTCACGGCGGACTCGTCGTTCGTGCTTGCCCATGCGTACGGATTCTACGTGAAGGAGAACGGCACGTACAGGGAGACGTTCCTTGACCTCGGCGGACACACGCTCGATGTGCAATTGGTCGGCGACCATACATACATTGCAAACTGCACCATGACGAATGGAACGCTGCGCGTTTCCGCCAGTGACAATTCCTCCTATCTGGCGTTCATCGACGGGAACTCGCGCGCGGTCGATGTCGATCTCGAAATATCGTGCGGGCTGCGGCCATATTCCGACGCGGGCGTTTTCCGGGATCTGACGCTGGCGGCGAACGTCACGGGCGATTCCGCTGTCTCGCAGACACTGGAGGTGTGGAGGCGGTTCAAGTGCCTGACGGCGAGTTACTGCAACGTGAAGTTGCTTGACGGCGCGACGTTCGACCTTTCCGAAAACACGTCACCCCTGAGTTTCACGAGCGCGGTCAGCGGCAAGGCGCTGACGCTGGACGACGGCGGCGCGTACGTTGTCCATACGGGCGACCGCGCGATCGCCGCCGGCGACAAGCTCCTTGCGTGGTCGGATCGTCCGGCGCTCGACCTGCCGTGGACGTTTACGCTCGTCTGCGACGGCGAGACGCCCGAGGAGCGCGGCCTTGCGCTTTCGGTGCGGAACGACGGGCTTTACGTGAAGGACGCGACGACGCCCGCATACGCGCGCCTTTCGACCGAAGGCGAAGAGCCTGAGTGGAAGTTCTACACGACGAACGGGACGGAAGTCGTCGGCTGGAGCGGCGGGGTGACGGCGGACATGCAGGTGAGGTTCTTTTCAAATGCGGAGTTCGCGGCCATCAACGCTCTTGCGACGCCGGTCACGCCGAGCGAGTTCCTGCTGGCTGGCACGTTTGTGCTGGAGGAGGGCGAAGGCGTGGTGGACATGACGGGCGGCCTTGCGTTCGGCGTGTTGCCTGGCGTGACGATCGACGTGAGGGGACGCCGCCTCAAGCTGCCCAACTCAGTTGTCGGCGGGACAAGGGCGTTCACCGTGACCTCGTCCGTCGATGGCGGAGAACTGCTCGTTGACGTGGCGAGCGGCACGGTGGACAACACGGCGATGTCGCTTGCGGGGGCGCTGAAGCTCGTCAAGCAGGGCGCGGGAACGCTGGCGGCCACGAAGACGGGTCAGACGAACACGGGCGGCGTGGATATCGAGGCGGGCGTCATCATCTGCCGTGCGGTAGGTTCCAACTATCCTCTTGGCCCGGCGGGAAGCATCGTCACGGTGTGCAGCAATGCGACGGCCTTCGGCACGCTCAACATGAACGGCAATGGAGGATTCAACGACCAGCAGTTCGTGCTTGCGGGCGGCACGGTGAAGAATCCGGGCAGCGAGGCGCTCAAGCTTATGCGCCTCACAGCCGATTCGCTGCTGAACCGCGAATCTGTTGACGGCTCGATCGGAACAGCGAGCGGGAGTGCGGGCGACATCGACCTTGGCGGACATACGCTCACGATCAAGATTGCGTCGGGCAAGACGCTTGCAATCCGCAACGTGGAGATCACGGACGGGAAAATAGACGTGGCGACGGGCGGGTGGCTGCGCATCGGCCCCGATGGCGGCGACGTTGTGGCGACGAACGTTGATTTCAGGATAAATGCCGCGTTGAACATGGTGAATGTGCTTAGCGCGCGCGACTACGAAGCGGTCTTTTCTGCAAACTACAATGCCGGCACGAACGCCTTGAAGGTCTGCGGCGCGTTCAAGCCGTCGCGCACGAACGCCTGGCCGGTGACGTCGGCGTTCACGGGCGGATCCAAGACCGTGACGTTTGCCGAGAACGCGAACATCACGGTGAAGCTCGAAGGGCGCACGGACCTCAAGACCGTGGCGAAGTCCGAGACGCCATACGTGGCCACATGGACCGAGCAAACCGCGCCTCCGGCATCGGTCAAGTTCGTCATCGACCCCGCCACGCGCCGTAAGGGCTATAAGGTCCGCAGGGATGACACGGTTCACGCCCTCCGCCTGATCAAATCCGGAGGACTTGTGATCATCGTCAAGTAGCGCACGGCCGCAGTTGAAATGCATGGCTGTATAACCTTGGCCACAAAGATCAGGAGAAATAGGAGAAAGTGTCAGAATTTGAAAAGCCGTATGCACGGACAAGCCCTGAAAGAAATACTAAAATGAACATGAACAAACTGATAGCAGTTGCGGCAAGTGCGATGCTTTCGATGGTGGTAGTCGCCGGGAATACGGCGAATCCAGACGCGATTGATCTTATGCCGATTCCGAAGACGGCCACACTCATCCCCGCGCCGCAGGAGATGCGCGCGACGGGCGGCGAGTACTGGGCGACGAAGCCGCCGAAGATGGAGAAGGTCGCGTCGATTCCGCCGGAGGGATACGAACTTTCCATCAGGTCGGACGGCATGACCATCCGCCATTCGGACGACGCGGGCGCGTACTACGCGAAGATGACGCTCTTTCACATGGGCCGTTCCGACGCCCAGAAGAAGTGCAAGGTGTACCCGTGCGTGGAGATCAAGGACGCGCCGAAGTTCAAGTGGCGCGGCGTCCACTTCGACGACGCGCGCCACTTCTTCGGCAAGGAGGTCGTCAAGCGCACGCTTGAGCAGATGTCGTGGTTCAAGCTCAACGTGTTCCATTGGCACCTCACGGACAACCAGTCGTGGACGCTCGAGATCCCCGAGTACCCCGAGCTCGTGAAGTACGGTGACGAATATATCACGCGCAAGGGGCAGAAGCCGCGCGCGTTTGGCGAGAAGGTGGGGCCGTTCTACTACACCGCGAACGATGTTCGGGAAATCCTGGCGTACGCGAAGGAGCGCCACATCACGGTCGTTCCGGAGATCGAGTTTCCGGGGCACTTCCTCTGCGCGGCGTGTGCGTACCCGGAGTTCTACTGCTTTCCCGACGAGACGCGCAAGAATGGTCGCCAGCCGCTTTCGCGAGGCATGCAGAACGAGGTGTTGTGCGTGGGCAATCCAGACGCCATCCGCTTCGTGGAGAAGGTGCTGGACTACGTGTGCGAGCTGTTCCCGAGCGAAGTGATCCACATCGGCGGCGACGAGTGCCCGAGAAAGATGTGGGCGAAGTGTCCGAAGTGCCAGGCGTTCATCAAGGAGAAGGGACTGAGGGGCGTGGAGGACATCCAGCCGTGGCTCACGCGGCACTTCGTCGAGTACCTTGCGAAGAAGGGCCGCCGCACGATCGGCTGGGACGAGATATTCGTGGATTCCAAGGACCGGAAAGCCAATGGCGACGCATTCACGTCCATGCTCCCGAAGACCACGATGGGAATGTGCTGGCGTATGCGGGGCGCGGGCGCGCTCGCCGCGAACAAGGGATACGAGATCGTGCGCTGCCCCACGTCGCACTGCTATTTCGACTATGGGCAGGGCCTGCCGGAGGACCCCTACATCTACATCGGTGGGAGGCTGCCGATTGCGAAGGTCTATCAGTTTGATCCGTTAGTTGGCGTTGAGCCCGAGGCGCGGAAGAACGTCGTGGGCGGGCAGTGCTGCAACTGGACGTCGCACACGTGGAACCGCTACGACATGGAGTGGAAGCTCTGGCCGCGCGGCATGGCACTTGCAGAGGTGCTGTGGACCTATCCCGACCCGGCGAAGCGCGACTTCAAGGAGTTCTCGAAGCGCGCCGCCGAATACCGTCGGCGCCTGATCAGCGCGCACGTCAACTGCGCTCCGCTGAAGTAGAAGACCCCAAAACCAAATCTTCAGCCCGCCCGCAAGGGCAAACTCCGAAAGGAAAAACAAAGATGAACATGAAAAAACTGATAGCAGTCGCGGCGGTCGCCGCAAGCGCGATGGCGGCGGCTGGAATGCCGTCGGCATGCCACGCGGGGATCCCGGACGGGATGCAGTGGGGCGTGACGTTCGGCTTCTACGCCACGAACGGCTACTTCGGCTCCGTCGAGGCGAAGGCGGAGATCGACGCCATCGCCCGTGCGGGCGCAACATGGGTGACGGTGGTCCCGACCGTGTGGCAGGACGCCTGTTCCTCGTCCTTCCAGTACAAAGACTTTGCCCTCACCCCGAACGACATCGAACTCATGGACGCCATTGACCTCATCCACGCCAAAGGCATGAAGGTGCAGCTGCGCCCCATGCTCGAGTGCAAGGACGGCATGGGGCGGCTCAACGTGTGGATGACTCCGGACCGCGTACGCATGCCGGGCCGCGCCACGCGGGAACGCGCGAAGTGGTTCGCCTCCATGGCCGCGCGCAGCGCCTACTATGCGCGCATCGCCGAGCGCACGAAATGCGAGGTGTTCTGCCTAGACAGCGAACTTGACCGCATGGTGGAGGAGAGCGGCAAGTGGAAACAGGTGATTGCCGCCGTGCGCCGCGTGTATTCTGGACCCGTCACGAGTTGCCACACGCTCCATACGGGCGTCGTGGACTTCAAGAAGTGTCTCGCGGATCCGAACCACTGGTTCCATTCGCTCGACTATCTGACAATCAGTTATTATTGTCCTGCACGGACGGATGCGGACAGGGGAAAGGCACTTTCGGTGGACGACATGGTAAAGCGGCTCGAGGGGGCGCACGCGCGGGTGTCCGCGATCGCGCAGGCGACGGGCAAGCCGATCGTGTTCGGCGAGTGCGGCTGTTCGTCGACCAAGGGCGCCGCCGCGGCGCCGTCCGGCCTTGGTTTCAATGCGAAACCGGACGAGGAGGAGCAGGCCAGATACATGGAGGCGTTCTTTCGCGTGTTTGCGCACGAGCCGTGGTGCCGGGGATTCCACTGGTGGACGTGGGACCAGCTCTGGCCGAGGCGCAAGGGTCGCACGCGCGAACAGATACGTGCGCGGGATTTTACGATTCGCGGCAAGAAGGCCGAGGAGGTTTTCCGTCGCTGGGCGCGGGAATAACCGTGGGCGAAGGCCGCGTTCGCGTGGCGGCGGTGCTCTGCAACTGGATGCGCAGTTTGCTATAATAGCGACCGCCCTGCGGAGAGGCAGACAGGGGCGTGGTTTAGCCGTACGTCTCCTTGTTTAGTCCGGTCTCAGGGTTTTCGCGAAAGGAATAGTGGATGAGACATAACAAAAGGTTGATCGTGTGTGCAGCGGCGATGGCCGCTGCGGTGGCGCATGGCGCCGAATGTGTCGCCGCACCGGCGCCCCACAGGGTGGAGAGCCGCAGGGACGCGTCGAAGCCCTGGAATTCCTACAAGGCGTATACGGTTGACCGCATCCCCGGCTTCACGCCGTCGCCCGACCCCGCCTTGGACGAATACGGCGGCTGGCTCGGCACGAACGTGGGCAATCCGGACGGCTTCTTCCGCGTGCGGAAGATCAACGGGCGCTGGTGGATGGTGGATCCCGCCGGCAACCTCTTCCTTGCGAAGACCATGGCTGGATTCAAGCCCGGCGCCGGCGGCTCGGAGCGCCAGAAGGCGGCGCTCAAGGCCAAGTTCGGCGACGTGGACGGCTGGGTGTCGTCCGAGATCGCGTTCCTCAAATCATGTGGGTTCAACGCCCTCGGAGTCTGGACGGAAGAGAAGGCGCACGGGAAGCCGGGGCAGGCCGGGCGCATCCCGTACACCGTGTTCGTGGGCCCCATGGCGACGCACAACCGCAGTATGAAGAAGGCCGGGCTTGAGGCCGCGTTCTTCAAGGGCGTGAGGGAGGGCGGCAGTTCGTTCGGCTTCCCGTTCGTGTTCGACCCGGAGTTCGAGAAGACCGCCGAGCGCGTCATCGCGCCCGTGGCGAAGTACACGGGCGACCCGTACCTCATCGGTTACTTCATCGACAACGAGGTGCAGTTCAAGCCCAAGATGCTCGATCAGTGCCTCACCGCCTGGCCGAAGGGCCACGCCAACCGAACGGCCGCGCAGGCGTGGCTGGACGCGCGCAAGGGGCGCGCCGGCTGCACGATGCGCGACGTGACGAAGGAGGACCGCCTCGACTTCGTCGCCTACTGCGTGGACATCTACCTCGGCACGGTCACGCGCATCCTGCGCAAGTACGACAGGAATCACATGTTCCTGGGCAGCCGCTTCCACTTCTGGGATTCCGAAATGAAGAACCCCGCATGTTTCAGGGTGGCGGGCAGATACATGGACGTGGTCTCCATCAACCACTATGGCCGCTGGCAGCCCGCCATGCAGGACATGAAGAACTGGGAGGCGTGGTCCGGCAAGCCGTTCATGGTGACGGAGTTCTACGTGAAGGGCGAGGATTCGGGACTCGCCAACAGGACGGGCGCCGGCTGGCTCGTGCATACGCAGGACGAGCGCGGGATCTTCTACCAGAACTTCGTGAACGAGCTGATCAAGGGCGGCGCGTGCGTGGGCTGGCACTGGTTCAAGTACGGCGACAACGACCCGACCGACCCGCTCAACGATCCCTCGAACCGCGACTCCAACAAGGGCTTGGTGACATGGGATTACAGGCACTACGAGCCGCTTGCCGACCGCATGAGGGAAATCAACAACTGCACCTACAACCTGTCGCGTTTCCATGAAAAGTTTTCGCGAATTTCCAGCGGAGGCAGGGATTTGTGATATAATTATGTCACGTTTGCTTTGGGGCGTAGTCCTCTTGAGCGAAAAATTGGACAGAAGCGACATGATGAAGAGTATGCAGAGCGAAGCGCGGAAAGCGGTCAAGACCGTCGCCCGAAAGGCGAGGGTGGGGCGTTCTGCATACGTGATGGATCCGGAGTGCCTTGCCTTGCTCGAAGACTTCCGGCTCATGGACGACGACTTTATGTCGAAATGCCTCGAGAACGCGCCTGAGTGCATAGAACTGATGCTGCGAATCATCATCGGCAAGAAAGACCTGAAGGTCGTCAAATCGCAGACCGAGTATCCTATCAAGAGCCTTCAGGGGCGCGGCGTTCGTTTCGACGTGTTCGCGAAAGATTCCGAGGGCAGGGAATACGACATAGAAATCCAGCGTTCCGACCGCGGCGCGGAGCCGAGGCGGGCGCGGTACAACTCCGCGCTGATGGACGCGAACGCACTTGATTCCGGCGAGGACTTTGGAGAGTTGCGCGACACTTACGTCATCTTCATCACCGAGAATGACGTTATGGGCGATGGACAGGAAGTCTACGTCTACGACAGAACAGAGAAAACATCTGGCAGGATTCTCGGTGACGGAACGCACATCATCTATGTAAACGGCGAGACGCGGAGCGAAACCGAGATAGGCAGATTGATACACGATCTACTGTGCCGCGACGCAGCAAAAATGCATTTCGACGTTCTCAGAAAACGAGTCAGTCAATTCAAGAATTCAGAAGAAGGGAGGCACTATATGTGCAAGGCAATGGAAGAATTTGGAAACCGTCGCGAAGCTCGCGGCGAGGCTCGTGGCAAGGCCGAGGGCAAGCGCGAAAACATGTTCGCGACGGCCAAACGGATGCTTAAAGACGGCATCCTTGCGTTGAAAGACATTGCAAGGTATTCCGGTCTTTCGCTTGCGCAGGTAAAGAAACTCCAGTCGGAAATGGCATGAGTGGCGCAATGACCATAACTGCGAAAATCGCCCAGATTTGCGGGGGGGGGGCGTTACTAGGCTTGTAGCGGGCTTCCGCGCCGGGAGCGGCGCGGCCGCATTCCACAGACATTCGGCAGCCTACGGCCGACAATCGAGACGACATGCGACGAACGACCGTCGCGTGTCGTCTGTCGTTTTGGCGCACGGACGCCGTCCACGCGCGTTCGTAGCGATTTCCACAAACCCAAAGGAGAAGCAACAATGAAGAAAATAGCAATGATGCTCGGCGCGGCGGCGCTCTTGCCGCTTCACGCCGACACGTACCAGTTCATAATATCGGGCGACCCGGTCGCCGCCGCCACGGCTGACAGCCACTCTGTCGCCTCCGCCGCCACGTCGCTCGAGACCCGTTACCGCACATGGGACGAGTCGGACGGCATCGCCCTGCGCTCGGACAAGTACCGTGGCCTTTTGATCATTGTCAAGTAAACAAGAAAGGAAAACAGAACATGAACATCAAGAAACTGACGGCGGTCGCCCTTGCGGCCACGACAAACGCGGCACTCACCGCCGCCGTGCCGGAAATCTCCGGCGTCACGATGGCGCAGGACGTCGCGCGCCTCGTAACCATCACCTACACGCTGGCGGACGCGCCCGCCGTCGTGACGGTGGACGTGCAGACAAACAATGCCAACGGCGGCTGGGCCTCCATCGGCGGCGAAGCCGTGTGGAACGCCACGGGCGACGTGTGGAAGAAGGTCGAAACCGGCAGCCACACGATCACGTGGCGGCCAGACCACTCGTGGCCGGACCACAAGATCGCGGACGGCGGCGCACGCGCCGTGGTGACGGCATGGGCGCTCGACAACACGCCCGACTACATGGTGGTGGATTTGGACGTCGACAATACTGTGCGTTATTATCCCAGTGTCGATTTCCTCCCGAAGAAATCGTTCGACCAGGCCGGCGCCGCCATTACGAACAACGCGGACTACAAGACCACGAAGCTCGTGATGCGCAAGATCATGGCGCACGGCATCGAGTGGACGATGGGATCCACGGCTAACGAAACCCAACGTAAAACGGATAAAGGGCGTGAGGACACGCACAAGGTGACACTCGCGAACAACTACTACATCGGCGTGTTTGAAGTTACGCAGCGGCAGTGGAAGAATGTTGCGACGAACTCCACTGTGACGGCCAATTTCCACGACAATGGCGAGATGCGTCCGATGGAAAATATAAGCTACAACGAAATCCGCAACTCCGCGAACTCTGCGACCGAAAATTCCGCGTATAATTGGCCTGCCAATCCAAACCCGTCTTCTTTCCTCGGACTGCTACGCACGAAAACGGGCCTCGATTTCGATCTGCCAACCGATGCGCAATGGGAGTTCGCGGCACGTTCGGGAAATGGTTCCGGATACTGGGGCAACGGCACTGCAGTGTTGAACACGGATTCTGACGCGAATCTTTCAAAACTTGGCCGCTATAAAAAGAACGGCGGTAGTAATCCAGTCTCCGTAGGTTCTTATACGCCGAGTGACTGGGGGTTGTACGATATGCATGGCAACGTGTGGGAATGGTGCCTGGACTGGTATGAAGTCGATGCTACATCTAATGGCGGCAGAGTGAACATCGATTCTGAGCACCCTGAAAAAACGCTTTCCGGCGCATCGGGGGCTAATCGTATGTTCAGAGGCGGCAGTTTCGGAGATAACGCTTCATCCTGCCGCTCTGCGCTACGCACCGGAAATGTTCCAAATACACGCGGCAACTCCATCGGTTTCCGTGTTGTCTGCACCGCTGGCTTGCGGTAAGGTAAGTGTTATAGGGGGGGGCTCGTGCCCCCGCCGCCGTGAAAGAAAGGATACAGGCATGGTGCGCCAAGTAAGGCTCGATAGCAACTTGCGAAATGAAAGGAGTTCGCGCTGACAAGAAATCGACAGTCAGTTAGGAACGCAAGCGACGGAAGG
>CACZAK010000137.1 GCA_902779075.1 uncultured bacterium
TCTCCTTCATCCACTGTCCGCCCCACACGCCGGGGTCGAAGTAGGGCATCACGCGGAACGGACGCGACGCGGCGATTTCGAGTCCGCGCCGGAACGCCGCACCCGTCATCATCTTCGGCTCGGCGCCGTTCGTGTCGAGGATATAGTCCATCCTGTCATAGCGCGCGCGCTTGTGTCGGTCGAGCGCACGCCAGTCGGCGAAGAAGCCGCGCCTGTAAAGGCGAAGCGCATCCTCGCCCGCGTTGTCATCGAGCCAGTTGGCGAGCCGTCCCGAACGAAAGCGCTGCTGGATCGCCCACCGCGCCATGTCGGCGTACACGTAGATGTCGCATTCGGGACAGCACACCGCCGCCGCCACGCCATAGACAAGCACGACGCCCCGCGCCGCCGCGATCTTCGCCCTGACGGCCTTGACCTTCGCCGGGTCGAAATAGTCCTCCACCCGCCGGTGCGACATCACGGCGAACACGCGATCGTCGCCCTGATCCGCCGCCAGCATCGCACGCACCTCGTCACGCGTCTTGTTTGCCTCGCGCGTCTCGATCACCGCGTCTGGCCGAAGTGCCCCTTTTAGCGCATCCAGCACCTCGTCCTCCCACACGCCATGGTAAAGATCTACGCACACCACGCACGGTAGGGCAGTCGCCCCGCGACCGCCGCACCTCGCCCGCAACTCCGCGCCGATCGCCTCCCATCCGGCAACAGCGCGGCATTCACCGCCCACTGGCACTTTTATCGCAGGGAATTTGTCGTAGTTGGATTTCATACAATATTGTGCTCGTTCACGAATTACCATGAGCAAAAAGGTCATCAAAGGTAATCACATTCGAGAACCTTCCACTATACTTGTTTCTGAGCAGACCGTATGGAGTTATGAGAACGGCATTGACCGATTTCCGCGTTCCTGTAACGGACGAGAACACAGATATTTTTCGTCGCATGTCGGCATCTGTTTTTTCATCCGGGGCGAACTCGTCCTTTGTGTACTTAATTTCGCATATGTCGATCACGCCGTCGGCACGGTCTATCACAAGGTCTATCTGCGCGCCCTTGGGGCAACTTTCGTCGGGCGCATGTCTCCAAGAACATACGTGCGTCAGCACGCCACCAATCTGCAATGCATTCTTCAGCTGCCACAAATGCTGGAGGCACAACCTTTCAAACGCAAAACCCGCCCACGATGCCTGCATTGAAGATCCTGCCGTGTTCTGCCAGAAATTCTCGTCCGGGTTTGAGTCCTCGTTCAAATATCTCAGATGGAAAAGCGAAAAATTATCTATAAGTTGAAACACTGCATTTTTCTTTTTTTTCCCAAAAGCGACATACTTGCGCACAAAACCGCTTGTCTCAAGATCGGAAAGACATTTTGAGACCTTTCCACCATCCGCAAGCTTCAACTTCCGCAAAAGCTCTTCGCGTGTCATGCCAGACTTGACTGATGACAAGGCCGTCACTATGTTACGGTACATCGTCCCGTCTTTGAACAACGAAGCAAACAGTTCGGCGAATTCGCCCCTCAGTTTTCCCGTCTCGGCAAAGACAAGTGCATCAACATTCTGCCGAAGGCTCAAACCACGTTCCATCAAACTCCAGTAAAACGGCACTCCACCGAAAATCATGTATCCAAGCGCGATTTCCTCCCTTGAATAGGACAATCCGAGTTCATTTGCATACTCTTCGCATTCGGCAAGGCAGAACGGCTTAAGATAGATTCTGTCTGTAACCCGATTGTGAAGCCCTCCGTGGTTCTTTATGAGCTTGTTCATCATCCATGACGTGGCAGATCCACAAACGATCAACAGCATGTCCTTACGAGCCGAGGCATAGCCGTTCCAGAAATGCTCCAAGGCGGGAACGAATTTGGATCTCCGCGTATCCATCCACGGTAGTTCATCAATGAATACTACTTTCCGTTCCCTCTCGCACCGCTCGATCACCTTCTCCAATGCAAGAAATGCCTCTCGCCACGATTTGAGCGAAGGACAGTGCTCATATCCGTATTTCACGAGCGAATCCCTGAAATTGAGCAGCTGCTCTGCCGTTCCGACCCCAGAAACGCCTACATGGCAAAAACAGAAATCATCATGGAATGTCTCCCTAATTAGGTACGTCTTGCCTACGCGGCGGCGCCCATAGACGGCAACGAACTGCGCCTCAGAACGTTCTGCCGCGCACAAAAGAGACTTCCTCTCCCTATATCTTCCTACCATAGACACCTCTTGCTAGGTTTATGGTGCGGAATTATATCAAAAATCCGACATTCCGACAACTATGAAATTATATCGGTGCGGAATCTGTGGTTTTCTTCCACATTCCGCACCCAAATAAACAATGTCATTTTACCTCTCGTTTTGTCCCAACCTCCGTGACTAGCGCATGAAGACCAAGTATGACAGACCTTCCGACGACACCGTGAACATCTCGCTCTTGATCACTGTTCCGTCTTCCACCGTGGCCAGCTTCACCCGGCTGCCACCCATATCTGCGCTCAACGTTTTCATGTCTGCTCTTCCTTTTCAGCAGTTGACCCGCACGTCGAAAAACGACCCGTCGACATTGGCGGCAACGGCGCACTGTACATGCCCCCGATCAAACGCGAAGAAGTGCTTGTGCACGTGCCCGACGAATACGCCCAACAGGTTCGGCGTGGAGAACACTGCCTCGCGGAACGCGAACGTCGTGGGCGTATGCCCGGCCTCAGGCCACTGCGGACGGCGCTCGATCTTCCAGTGGGGATCCACCTTCGCGCCCCACTCGGGATGTGCGCAGCCAGCCTCGCGCGGACCATATCCCGGCATGTAGAGCGGGATGTGCATCATGAGCGCCACCGGCTCGCCTTTCGCCGCCTCCTGCTTCCAGAATGCGAGCTGTTCCGGCAGTATCTCGTAGAGCGAGTTGTCGATGAAGACGAAACGGATGCCGTTCACCACGCGCGAGGCCATCATCGGATCGGCCCCCTGGTAGAGCGGCGCAAGGCGCTTCTTCGTCCATTCCGCGCGCAAGGCCATCTCCGTGCCAGGCAAACCTTCGTAGTGCCAGTCGTGGTTACCTGAAATGTACATCCAGTTCAACCCTGACTCGTCGAGCCGCCGTTTCACGTACTCCACGCCCGCCTCGGACGGGAAGCTCACGATGTCGCCCACGAGCGCGAGGAAGTCCACCTTCATCTTCTTCGCCTCGGCGAGCGCGTACTCGAAACCTTCGGGAGAAGCAATCAGACGCCTTGTGCGGAAATGGAGCGCGGAGCGATAGGGTTTGGACATGCGGGCCGAATACTGTTTGAACGGCTCGCCCCGCTCGTCGTCGATGGTGAGGTGCGAATCGCCCACCACCATGAATCGGCACTTCCCTCCGAGTGACGGCATGGTGAAGCGCAGCGACTCCTTCACAGACGCGAACGAGACGCCCGGCACAGCCGGCGCCTCTGCCGCCCGCCCGCGCGGCACGGCGGCCATCGCCGCCGCGGCGGCACCCAATTTGAGCATGTTCCTTCTTGTCATTTGCATGTCATATCCTTTCTTCTCGGCCATTCCACACCCTCTCAATGAAGGTCGGTCTGGAAGAGCCCCAGTGACGCCATCACAAACCACGCGCTCATCTGTACCTGAGCAATTGCAATGGCATCTCTTTCGTGCGTTGCGTCATACAGCAAAGTCAAATTCCTGTGCGACGAGTTTCTTGGGTTGCCGGCCCACGACCTTTGCCAGCAGACTCTCAACTAAACGATCCACTCTCGCCACGTCGGATTCCCCGTAAAGCCCAGCCAAGGCCGTCACATCGGCCTCGTCAAGACTACTCCATGCTGGAATGTGGACATGCCGTAGATTCTGCGCCTGATAACGGATGCTGCCACCACGCATCTGAACCGACACGCGCCGAATCTGTTCTGTCACGAATGAGCTTCGCATCAACACGCAAAGGGCCCGCATGTTCCACGTGTCGGACGTAATCCAGTACACGTTATGGTGGGGATAGAATTGACCACGTTCGTCAAGGGCGACATTTCCTCCGCGTTGGATGTCGGGGAGCAAAAGCTTCTCGGCCCGCAAAACCCTATAGCTGATCCTGTCTAGAGTCCTGTACCATGAGTCCGGATGCTTTTTCGCGCAGTAACGGGCCTTCAACCTCCCTGCGTGTTTTTCCAAATACGCACCCGTCTTCGGGAACTTCGACAAGTCCAGCATTTGCCTGTCATCATGCTGATCGTACGGATTGAGCATGTAACGGCTGTTCCACTCGATGCTGCCGCCTTGAATGTCCTCGGATGCGACAAGCGGGAGCAAACACGAGGCCTCAATCTCCGTATTGCGCTGTGGATCCACGTAGATTTCATCCGCACCCGAGGCAACGCCGATACCGACCAGTGTCCCAGCTCCTGATTGCTCGATTGTCGGGAAGGAACTGGTTATAGACTCGAATCTTTCCCTTTCAGCAGAGTCAGTCGTGACCCAAGCGTCCTCGCCACCGTACCATTTTACGAACCTGTTGAGCCGCGATCCCGCAACACCCGTCCTGTAATGCCGCAGTGCATCGTCATCCAGCGACACCACTTCGCCAGAATAAGTATCCTTCCCGATATGACGATCTATCACGTAGATCGCAGGATAGGCGGACACCTCGGTCTCAAAAGGCTGGGTATGTTCCATGTTCAAGTATAACGCAACGTGGAAGGATTCGCTAATCATCCGACGCAATCGCCTGCCATAACTGCTGCGCACAAATCTGTTTGTGCAGATGAATGAAAAAACACCGCGCGGCGACAGCAATGAGAGCGACCGTTCAAAGAAAGGAACGTAGATATCGCACCTTTCGGAGAACGTATCGTACCGGACCTTGTACGCCCGCTGTTTCTCAGGAGCAATGTTGTCAAAGCGAATGTAGGGCGGATTGCCAATCACCACGTCAAATCTTTTCTGAAAATCATGGAGAAGAAAATCTTCGCAGCGGAACCAGCATGAAAGCAGACGCTTCACAACGTTCTTAGAACATCCTGCGGAATCCAGCCGTGCAGCGACCTCGCGTTTCACATGTGAAATGCTTTTCTCGGACACATCGAACGCAAGCAGGAACCCCTCTAACGCATCATCTTCCCAATCGGGTTCCTCTGCAATCAGCGCATCCACAATTGGCAGAACAAAAGCCCCGTCCCCGCAGCTTGGCTCCAGTACACTCAATCCCCGCCATTTACCGAAGCGTCCCGCGCGCATGACTTCGCGCATCATGTAGGAAACAACTTCGGGACGCGTGAACACTGCGCCCGTGGTCCTGTGTTCAGGAACTGGATTTCGCACACTCATGATCTTGCGGACAAATACGAATAAAGGGACTTGAAGAAATTCAACGCACCCACCGACTCGCCACCGTCGCGCACGGACGCGGTCTTGCTATCGGACACGAGAAGCGCGGTCGCCGTGTAGTCGCGTTCCAGCACAAGTCGTTCGCAGAGAATCTCATATCTCCGAAGGTAACTCGTACCATGAAACACAGGAAGAGGCGGCAAGAGACTATCCGCAAGCGCAACGGCACGTTCAGAAGACGGTGAGTCCTCCAGGAAGAAAAGATAACCGAGCCACGGCGCTTCCGTCACGCCGAACACGCGCTCACGATAGGCCACCCAAAAATCACGCGACACGCCGAGGACTTCCTCCGTCCTGTTGTTGAAGTTATTGCCGAAGCTACCACTCTGCGACTTCAGTTCAATCGCGGCAACCAACCTTCCACCCCGCATGACAACGACATCCCAGTTCTTCTGCGGCCGATAATATCCCGGAACGGGAACGGCCCTGTCGAAGAACACCTCCGTCTTCTTGAATCCAGCCTTTATGCATATTTCCTTAACGAGCCTCGCAAACCCGTCGAGGTGCCGACCACCAGTGACTTGCCCGCGTGTCCCCGCGTCAGTAACACCTCGCTTCTTTTGAGAAACCGCCTGCGACCTTCGCGTTTTCCAGTAAAACGCCGCTGCATTCGCAACCTTCTTACGAAGTTGCACTTCTGTGTATGGGAAAGACATGCGGAAATTATACCATTTATATGCCCCGTGTGAAATGCAAATTTGAGGAATACCGGACTGCCTTCACCCATTCAGGAATCTCCCTTGAGGCTATCAAGTGGGTTATTTGGGTTTATCTTCCGCATCCCCACTGCTTGTTCGGCTCGGATCCCATCCAGAGTTCAAGCGTACCACCCTTCAGCACTTCGCGGGCGTCAATGAGGAAGGAGTCCTGCGGCTTACCGTTCAGCACGGCACGCTGCACGTACTTGTTGGCGCGGGAGGCGTTGTGCGCCTTGATGGTGAATGTGTCGCCGCGGCCGAAGCGTCGTCCGAGGTCGATTGTCGCCTCCTCGAAGAGCGGGCTCGCGATTTCATAAATCGGCTCCGCGCGGCAACCGCCGTCCGTCTGGAACAGTCCGAGCGACGCCATCACGAACCACGCGCTCATCTGCCCCTGGTCCTCATCGCCAAGCCACGCCGTCGAATCGCCGTAGCCGTAGTAGCGCTCCATGATCGACCGCGCCCACTTCTGCGTGTTCCACGGCTCCTTCGCCCAGTTGAAGAGGAACGCGAAGTGCATGGACTGCTGGTTGCCCTGCACCACGGGATACTTCGCGTAGTTCTCGCCGGGCGCGTTGTAGCGGAACGGACAGCTCTTCTCGAATCCCCACGTGAGCCGTTCGAGGAAGCGTTCGCGTCCGACAATCTCGACGAGCGCCGGCACGTCCTGCGGCACGAAGTACGTGAGCTGCCAGGCGTTGCCCTCTACGTATCCCTTCCCTGAGATTCCTCCCGAGAACGTAGTCAGGCTTTTATCCCATTCGCCCTTGGAGTCCCTTCGGTGGCAGTAGCCGCTTTCGGGATTGACAGCGTTCTTCCACCACGTGCCGCGATCGGAGAACGTCTTGTACGCGGCTTCGTCGCCGATCGCCTTTGCGAACTGCCCCACGGTCCAGTCGTCGAACGAATACTCCATCGAGTTCGAGAAGGTGCCCTTGTCGCTCGGCACGTAATGGTACTTCATGTACGCGGCGAGGCTACGGTTGCCGGCAAAGCCCCGCCCCACCTTCTGCGCAGGTGTGGTCTGCATCTTCACGAACGCCGCCATCAGCTTCTTCGGATCGTATGCGCGGATGCCCATCTGCCACGCGCTCACCATCTGCGGAATCTCGTGCTCGGCCACCATCACCGGGATGTAGCGCATGCCCGCCGGACCCTTCCCGAGCCATCCGCCGGCCTCGAACAGCGCCATCTGCGACTTCACCCAGCGCGCGCTCCACTCCGGCCCCACGAGGTTCCACGCCTGGTTCAGGTTCCAGCGTCAGGATCGTCCAGCTTCTGGATTTTTCCGAACGGGTCGCTCCAGCGTCCATCGACATCGTTGAAGGTATTGCGGCAGAACGAGCGGTAGAGGTTCGTGTAGAAGCGCTTCTTCTCAAGACGATCCGCCGTGGCGATCTTCACGCGCCCCAGCACCCCAGCAGGTCGTTCCACGTCGCCTCGTTGGCCGCGCGCACCTTCTCGAAGCTCCAGCCGAACGGCTCTTCGACCTCGCGCTTCAGGTTGTTCGCCGCACCCGCGATGTCCACGAACGAAATGCCCGAACGCATCTGCACGACGGTCTTGCCCTCCGCCGGCTCGAACTCCACGTAGCAGCCGAAGTACTTCGGATTCTGCGCTGAATGTGCGCGACCTGTCCAGAGGGCGTCGTTTTCCCATCCGCCGAATTTTGCAATGTCCCGGTCAAACTCGATCACGAAGTGGACGGTGTAGAACTGGTCGGCGTCGCGGCTCCACACGTGCGTCGTATCCTGCTTGGAAAAGCCCTCGATTCGGCGCGGACCCGTCTGGCGCACGTCGCAGGCCTTGAGGACGTAATTGTATTCGCACGGCGTGAGCAGATCGATCATCACGCGCGGCGTCTTGCCCGCCGGATACGTGTAGCGCTGAAATCCACAGCGGTCGGTCGCCGTGAGTTCGGCGAAGATGTCGTGGTCTGTGAGCTTCACGGCGTAGTACCCCGCCTTGCACACCTCGCTCGTCTTGTCGATGAACGAGCGGTAGCCGTCGGCGTGGCCCTTGATTTCGGAATCCGCGCCCATGCGGGTCTTGAGCGGACCCGTGGTCGGCATCGTGCCGAGTCCCGCCATGGTCCACTCGTGGATATGGCTGAAGCACCCAATGCTCTCGATTGAGGGATCGTATCCGCCATCCCATACCCGCTTGCCGGGCAGGCCCTCGTTGTCGGGCGAGAGCTTCACCATGCTGAACGGCGTCCACGGACCCGGCGCGAGCATCCAGCGCGAGTGCGCCGTGCCCATGCGCGTATCGACGTACCCCGCCACGCCCGCGTCACGTTGCGGCGTACACTTGACCGTTCCTTCCCGCACACACACATCATCAACAATCACCCGATATTCCGTACGGTAGGGCGGTCGCCCCGCGACCGCCGCATCCATCGGCGCTTCGAGCGAATACGCCCCGGCTTCCACACGCTGTTCCAACGCAACCTTGCCGTCGATCTCCACGCGCACGACGGGCGCGCCCTCCAGATGCTCCACGTCAACGAGCAGCGGCTGTTTCCCGGTGCCGGGGATCAAGTAGTCACCCGCCTTCACGCTTCGCACATACGCGCCTTTGTGCGCAAGACGCACCACGGCGTCCTTCGGCCCCTCCAGCCGCACGTCGTCGAAGATCGCCCAGCTGCCCTCGATGGAGGTGATCTTGATTTCGTTCGCGCCCTCCACGATCTCGCCGTCCGCAAGGTCGAACTTCGCCGCGAACGGCTTGGCCTTCGAGAAGTCGCCCTTCATGATGGACGCGTCTCCACCGCCGACGGGCAGAACCATCTTCCGCGCCTTGCCGTTCACCGACACCTTCAGGAGGGGCCTCTCCGCCTTATGGACATCTGCAAAGTCGATGACGAGCGTCCATGCACCGCCCGTACCTTTCTTCGCGATGTCGAAGAGGATGTTCACCTGCTGCGTGCGGCGTCCGGCGGGGCTGCCGGATCCGGCCCACTTGTCGTTGATGCCTGGAAGAACGTAGGGGAAAGACTTCTTTGCATCCGATCGTCCGATAAGGAAATAGTTGTTCTCCCAGCCGAAGTCGTGCTGCAGGAAATCGTTGTACCCACGCGGCGCAAGCGCGAACTCGTTGCCCGTGCCGTCCTTCTGTCCGATCTGCCACACGACGTGCGCATTTGCCAAAACAGAGGCCGCCGCCACAGCGGCCATCAACAAACTATGTTTCATATACCTTATTCCTTTCACCTGTTAACGCGAACACCAATCCGCGCTGTTGGTGATAAGTTTACCAGAGGTCTTGCCGTCCTTCAACTACATAATCCTAAAATCCGTAATCAGTCGGCATATCCTAGCGAGTAGAGACTATCTCGACGGGGCCGAGGAGCCCGGAAGGCGAGAGGCCGGAGGACGAAAGGCCTGGATTCCTGTACCCTTTACCGCCGACGAGCCGGATGTTCGTCTTCGTGTGCTGCCTGCGGTCGGGATGCAGCTGGTCGCCATTTACGCGGTTGTACCAGGAGTTCACCACCATGACCTCAAGCTCGTTCTCGCCGTCCACGAGCGCCGCCGTCGCGTCCAACCGGAATGGAGACCGCCGAGGTTCCATCCGCTCTGGATGTTGAAGCCGATGGAGAGCCCGTGCCGTTCGGCCTCGTCGAGTGCGAACACGAAGAGGTCGCACCAGTCCTTCCCGCCGAACACCGGGCCCGCCGGGATGTCGCGGTGCCCGCCCTGGCACTGTCCGCCGACGTCGAAGACCATCGCAACCTGGAAGCGGCGGGACTTCATCGCGGCCGGGTTTTGCAACTAGCACTAGTGGTTAGTGGTTATGGAATATCCGGCCGGGCGGGGCCGTACTACCAACACAGCACCAACGACGGCTTTCGCCACCTTATCCAAGAGGGTTGTAGCTTGCCACTACCCTCATTTCACATCAAGACCAGTATATAATATCGTCTGACCATATTATAAAAAATGTCTGACGATATTAACAATAAGGTCAGACCGTATTATTAATAAGGTCTGACGATATTAACAATAAGGTCAGACCAAATATGCAATAAGGTCAGACCATATTGTTAATAAAGTCAGACGATAAATATGATAAGGTCAGACGATAATATTGCATGGTCACGGCCTAGAAACATTACTATCGGCGTCAAGAACGAATAGTGTCTGGGATTCGATAAGCCTAAGCCACAAAAAGCACAAAGATCACAAAGAAGGGATGTTTGTATTGATTATACACGCCTTTCTTGATGTACGGCGATTCACCCATTTGGTGAAAAGTAAAAGCAGAAGACAGATTCGTATAATTCGTAATGCGCTCCTATCTTAATAAACTTTTCTTAATAAACTTTGTGACCTCTGTGTTCTTTGTGACTAAAAACCTACTCCTCAACTGCCGAATTCGAATTTAGGATAATTGCCAACGACCTTGCAGCCCTTCTTCTTGGCGGAGACGAGGAAGCGCTCCTTGCGTGCAGGTTCTCGAACTTAGCGTCCGCGCCCGTCCAGTTGGGAAACACCTTCACAATGCCGTGGTCGCACTGGATGAACATTGCCTATTCCTTTTACCATAAAAAACCGAACCTTTTCCGGCCACGAGCATTTATACTATTGAAGAATCGTTGTCCATGGAAGTTTGGCAGGAGATAATCAAGGATCGCGAGCGCGGTGCGAGGATCCTCGTGGCGGTCTATAAGGATCGCCTGTTCGCGTCTGCCCTGATTCTCTGCCGTGACCAGCACGCCGCCGAGGAACTGGTGTTCCGCACCTTCGCTCGCGCGATCGACAGGATTTCATCGTTCCGCCCAAACACAAACTTCTACAACTGGCTCTACACGATTCTGATCAACTTCCGCAGGATGGATCTCCGCAAGGACAAAATCTCCCCTGTGACGTTCACGGACGAAATCCCGGAGGTCGTCACGGAAGAGACGCCGTTCACGGCCCTTGTCGCGAAGGCCGACCATGCAGCCATCCGCGCCGCCGTGGCCGACCTCTCTGACCCGCTTAAGGAGGTTGTGTTGTTGCGCTATTTCGAGGGACTGCCAATGGACGAGATTGCGCTCACCTTGGCATTGCCGCTCGGAACCGTCAAGAGCCGCCTCAACTACGCGCGCGCCGTCCTCGCCAGACAGCTCGCCAAACCACTTGGAAAGGAGATGAAAAATGGATGAATTTGACCGTGCAATCACGGAAGCCCTGAACGAATCCGTGCCGGTCGCCGAGTTCTCGACCGACCTTGTCGGCCGACTTGTGGCTAGAACGCGCCGCCGTTCACGCTTCTGGAGACTGCTGCTGGCACTTGGTCTCGTTTCGGTGGCGACCGCCGCCGTCATGACCGCCTCCACGATACTGATGGATGGCGAAACACCGCCAGTGGGAACAGACAAGAGCCAAGAGACGGCAGACGAGACGCCGTACATCGCGGATAGCACATCGCATCACGACGATTCTACAACCGACATGGCCGAAGCCAATTTACCAGAAAACCATGAAACCCAAGGAGAATCAAAAGTGAACAATCCAGTGCTAAAGACGGCGGCGGTCCTGACAGGTACGCTCGCCCTCTCCGCCGCAACGCCTACACGCGCTGACGGCTACCAGTTCATCGTATCCGGCTATCCGGCGTCGAATCCGTGCCATTCCGCCGTTTCTGGCGGAACGGCACTCGCCGCAGGCGTGCTGTCCGACACAAGCGCCGCCGACGCCTTGGAGGCGCGTGCGCGCACAAGCGAAGATTCCGCGGGCATCGCGCTTCGCTCCGACAAATACCGTGGCATGATGCTCTTCATCAGGTAAGAATGATTTCAAAGCAAACAACAATCAATCCAAAAGGAAACAAAGCATGAACAAGAATGCAATCACCCGAGTTGCCGCAGTGGCGGCCGCCGTTGTGGCGACAGCACCCTCGTCGTCGCAAGCCATGATCCCCGAAGTGTCGGACGTCACGATGACGCAGTCGGCAACCCGCCGCGTCACCATCACCTATCGACTCTCCGACGCGCCAGCCGTCGTGACGCTGGACATCCAGACAAACGCGAACACGAGCGCGGCGGCGGACGATCCCGGCTGGACCTCGATCGGCGGCAGGAACATCTGCAACGCGCAGGGCGACGTATGGAAGAAGGTGTCCGGCAAGGATACGTACACGATCACATGGCAGCCGGACCGGGTTTGGACGGATGCTGAAGGCGAAGGCTTCAAGATTGCCGCGAACGGCGCCCGCGCCCGCGTGACCGCATGGCCCGTGGACAACACGCCCAACTACATGGTGGTGGACATCACCGCGACGGGCGGCGCGGACACGCAGACCTACTACCCCGCCGCTGACTTCGTGCCGGGTGGCGTGACGAACAGCCTCTACAAGACCACGACGCTCCTCATGCGCAAGATCATGGCGAAGGACGTGACGTGGACGATGGGAAGCGTTGCGGAAATCGGGCGAACCGCAGCCAGGGAAACGACGCATCAGGTTAAATTGGACGGCAACTACTACATCGGCGTCTATCTCGTCACGCAGACGCAGTGGCAGCAGATTACCGGCTACAATCCTTCCAGCGCCAAAACAGGCGGGACGATGCGCCCCGTCGAGAACGTCAGTTACACGGACGTCCGCCAGGGGAAGGGAACGGAAAAGGCCGTCGCTTCCGCTACGGGCGGCGTGTACCCTGCCGATCCATACGGGGATTCCTTTCTCGGGCTTTTGCGCACGAAGACGGGGCTCGACTTCGACCTCCCGTCCGAGGCGCAATGGGAGTTCGCGGCCCGCGCGGGGAACGGCGAGGGTTGCTGGGGCGATGGATCGGCAATCCTGAGTGCGGGCGAGGACGAGAACCTGAACCGGCTCGGGCGCTACTCCAAGAACGGCGGCACGACGATTGGCACGGCAGTCGTCGGCTCGTACGCGCCAAACGCCTGGGGACTCTACGACATGCACGGCAATGTATGGGAGTGGTGCCTCGACTGGTACGAGGACAACATCACCACATACGGCGGTGCGGTGAACATTGACCCTGCGGCGCCTGCGAAGACGCTGTCTGGTGCGTCAGGCGCAAACCGCGTGGTGCGGGGCGGAAGTCGGTATAACGATGCGGGCGTCTGCCGGGCGGCGCATCACGACAGCTTCACTCCTGCGAACCGCAACGCCAGCTTTGGCGTCCGCGTCCTGTGCACTGCCGGATTGCGGTAAGCATGTACGGAGCGGAAGTCGCGCCGCGCCCGAGTTTGACGCACGAAACGATACCTGTTATTATATTGCCCATCTAGGGCATTCCAGAAAACAAATGAAAGGCAAACAAAGATGAAAGAGAAAGTCATGCACGGAAAACCGAATGCGGGAAATCCGCTTTTTGCTGCGGTTTTGGGTTCTGCAGTCGCCCTCGCCGTCGCGCTGGCGGCGAGCCCCTGCGCGGCGGCGGAGAGCGCCGGGCGCTGGACTGTGGAGCGGGCGAAGGCCTGGGCGCAGGGACGCCCCTGGTACTGCGGCTTCAACCACGTACCCGCGAACGCGGCCAACGACGTGGAGATCTGGATGAAGGACACCTTCTCCCCGGAGCTCATACGCAGCGAGTTCAAGCTCGCCACGGACCTCGGCTTCAACTGCGTGCGCATCTTCCTACAGTACAAGGTGTACGAGGACGATCCCGGATGGTTCCTGTGCGCGTTCGAGAAATACCTCGAGCTTGCCCACGAGGCGAAGCTGGAGGTGATGCCTGTCTTTTTCGACGACTGCACGTTCAGCCCCAGGAGGGATCCGCACCTGGGCCGGCAGGACGATCCGATGCCGGGATGGGGGATGTGGGGATGGGTGCCGTCGCCGGGGTACACGATGGTCGTGGACTCCCGCACGCACTGGAAACTCGAGAGATACGTCAAGGACGTCATCTCCCGCCACAAGGACGACCGCCGCATCTTCGCGTGGGACCTCTACAACGAGCCGACGTTCAAGATCGAGGAATATGCGGATTATTCGCTTGAACTCGTGCGGAAGAGCTTCCGCTGGGCGCGCGAGGTGGCGCCTTCGCAGCCGCTCACGGTCGGTACCTGGAACGGCAACAAAAAGCTGGAAGACCTTGTGCATGCCGAAAGCGACATCATCACGTTCCACTGCTACGGGCCTGCCGATGCGACGCGCCGGAAAATCGCCGCCGACTCTCGCATGGGGCGGCCCGTGATCTGCACCGAATGGATGATGCGCAACACGGGATGCACCATCCAAGACGTGCTGGGAGTATACAAGGAGACGGGCGTGGGATGCATGCTCTGGGGGCTTGTGAACGGCAGGACGCAGACGCACGTGCCCAATGCCAAGGTCAACCTCGACTACAAGGGGCCCTGGGTGACCGACATCTTCCGCCCCGACCACACCCCCTACGACGCACGGGAAATCGAACTCATCAAGAAGGCCACCGGCAGGGCGCCATGACAGGGATGCAAATGAACCGTCTACTCGTTCTTGCCGCCGGATTCGCGCCGATCGACGCCGGCTGGCGTTCCACGGACAGGGAGGACTATGCGTTCGGGATCTACGATCAGGAGTTCGGCCCGATGCTATCGAAACCGGCGAAGCACCGAAGGGAAATCCTGTTCGACAAGGTGCGCGACGAGGTCACGATCCGCGACGCAGGGGAATCGGCCGACGGAAAGGAACATGAATACACGCTCCTCTTCCAGCTCGACACCACGAACGTCGTCATCTCTGCGGACGGCAGGCGCGTGCGGGCGGAATACGGTGCGGGAAAGAAGTACGCACTTGAGATGGAGATCGTCGGCTCGTACGCGCCGAACGCTTGGGGGCTTTACGATGTACATGGAAACGTGTTGGAATGGTGCCTTGACTGGTTTGCGGACAACATCACGACCTTGAATGGTGCCGTCAATACTGCGTCGGGCGCTTACCGCGTGAAACGGGGCGGGTGTTGGAACTACGCGGCGGGTCCCTGCCGATCGGCGTATCGCAGCTACGGCCCGCCAGCGTCCCGCGACAGCACCTTCGGCCTCCGCGTCGTCTGCACCGCAGGACTGCAGTAGTACCTCCACGCGATGCCAAACAAGTAACATGCTGAAGGGCAGTCATTTTATTCAACGACAAGCTAGAACAGACAACGAAAATTATCCCCAATAATGCATTTTGACCCATTGGGGATAGTACACCCGCAAGGCCAAGGACGTGAAAAGTTATAATTCACGCATTCACGTCCAGTGCTAGTTTACGACGGAGAGCTTGATCCACGGCTCGCAGGATGCGGATATTTCGCGGCCACGCTCGATGCGGCAACGCTCATTTTAGGGAAGCGCTCCTTGCGCGCAGGATCTTGACGCCGCGCACCCAGAACGTGCATTTCGTGCCCAACGGGTTCGCGCCCAGGCGGATGGAAACGACATCGTCCAGCTTGTCGCAGTCGTCCAGCACGACGTAACGCTTCTCCCACCCATTCATCGGCGCGGAAAACTTGATGTGCCGGTCTGAGCCGTTTGAAAAGACGAGCATCAGGTTCTGCGTCTTGAAGTCGTTCTCCACTTTGTCCTGCACGCTCTTCACCTCGAACTCGATCAGCCTCGCCCCGGCAAGGTTTTCCTGCGGCTTCTTCAGCCTGTAGATCGGATAGAACCAGTGGTCTTTTCCGGGATCGTCCCAGGCCACATCGAAGCACACGGCCTTCTCCTTCTCGTCCCATGTTGCCGTAAACGACGAGGCGGACGTATTGCGCGCCCAGTCTCCGGGCTTCTCACACGCGAGGGGCACGCTCGTACACGACTCGATGAACTGCCGGCTGGGCGGCGTCTTCACCGACATGTGGAAGCGGCTGGAGCGCCGGCCACCGAACACGCCGACCAGTTCAAGTGCCCGGGACGGATCGCCAGCCGCCGCGAGCGTGCAATCGAACGTGGCCGGCGGCGTGCCGCGGGGTCCCAGCACAATCCGCTCCGGCAGTCCGAGAAGCGGGCCACCCACCACCTCCACGGTTCCCGTCTTTGCCGTATCGCCCATGTTCCACACCTGCACGCGCATGCGCCCCTTCTCGCCGTTCATCACGGCAACCGTCTTCTGCCCGGAGATGGAGAAGTCCTTCCTGTCCAAGTCCACGCGAATGATCACCGAAAGGTCCTCGTCCGCCCTCGGCACGTACGGCATCACCTTGCCGGGACTCAACGCCGGAACGTCCACCGCGAGGCCATGCAGACCGCTCACGTACGACGGGAAGCGCGTGGACGCGAGCGTCAGCGTCCTGTTCGTGGCCGCGACTTCGGAGCGCATGCCGCACATGTCGATGAAGCTGTACGTCCCGTCCGCGGCGGGGAGCGAGAACGTCTTCGCGTAGTCCGGCGCGGCGGACACGACGCCGTGCCGCTGCGTGTCCAGGGGCGAGACGGACCAGTACGCGAGCGTCTGCGAGCCGTCCGGCTGCCGGAACACGTACGCCCGCAACCCCTCGCCCACGCGCAGCTCGCCCAGAAGGCGTGCGGACACCAGCTCGCGCAACATCGCGCTCATCGCCGCATACGAGGGCTTCACCGTCCCGTCGCGGCGCTGCACGCCCCAGTCCTTCTTGCCGCCGCGCTCGTTGTACGCGCCGAACACGAAATAGTAGTTCCGCGCCACGCCCTCCATCTGCATGGCGATCTGCGATTTCGGATAGAACTCTGCGAGCACCAGCTCCTGCTCCGGCGAATGCGCCATGTACTGCGGCATCGCGCCGGGCTTGTCAGAGTGCCCCTCCAGGTTCGTGCCGGACTCCGTCATCCAGATTGCGCGCTCGCCGACACCGTAGCGCGCGAGGAACGCGCGGAGCGTGGCGAACATCTGCGGGTAGTCGGCCAGCGCGCGGTACGTGTGGTAGTTGAACACGTCGCCGAACTTCGCGGCGTCGTTCTCGAAGAGCGCGCGGGCATAGACGCTGTCCGGCCACTGGCACAGCGCGCCGGGTAGGACGACCACGTCGGGTTTGCCGGCCTTGAGACCGAAATACGCGGCCTTGAGTGCGGGAGCGTAGTCCCAGACTGGTTCCGGCGCGAAGCTGATGTCCTGCTCGTTCCAGAACTCCCAGTCGCCCATGCGGTTTCCGAAAGCGGCGGCGGTTTTCGAGCAGAACGTGAAGACGACGTTGAGGTCGGACGGCAGCTTCTGCAGCTTCGCGGCCCATGTCGGACAGTCGTGGAACATTCCCGAGATGAGGATGCCGCGTTCGCGGAGCAAGTCGCCGTTGTACATGTAGTCGCTGAAGTCCAGCTTGTCGGGCTGCGGATTCACGCCCGTCCAGCTCAGGCGTTCGCGCACATGCGGCATGCCCATGCGCCAGATGAGGTCGCTCACGGTGCGGAAGGTGTCGCCGCCGTTCCACGGGCACAGGTAATTCCCCTTGCTGGAAACCCAGCTCTGCGCGGAGTCGATGGCGTAGAACGAATGATGGTCGAAGACGCGGCTCGCAGGCGGCGGTACCACGGCGAACGTGGCGTTGCCGTTGCCGCTGATGAGGCGGTAGTAGCCCGTGGGCATACGCGGAAGGACGGCGGTACCGTCCGCCCGCCACGTCCCGGACTGTTCCACGGGACGCCCCCGCCAATCGACGAGCGAGAACGATTCGCCGGGCTTCCCGCCACGCGCGACGGGCACCTCCTCGTCGGTGTACACATGCCCCGGCGCGTCAAAGGAAATCGGCAAGAGCGCAACCGCCGTCGCAGCACAATCTCCTGTCATCGTCAGCGACACCACCTCACCGGGCTTGAAGTCGCGCTCGAGCGTCGCCTCGCCGCTGTTGCGCGTCTTTCCGTGCATCCAGCCGGGTGGCGGCGAACGGCGGTCGCGGGGCGACCGCCCTACCTCGGTAGGGACGGCACCCCGTGCCGTCCGTGGATCCACCAGTCGGAACCGCCCGACCTTCTCGCTCTTTACCTCCACGCGCACGACCTTGCCGTCCTTCATCTCGGCGGATACGAGGAAGCACCCCTTCGCGCGCAGGTTCTCGAACTTCGCGTCCGCCCCCGTCCAGTTGGGAAACACCTTTACGAACCCGTTGTCGCACTGGATGAGCATGGACTGTATGAACTCCATCGCGCCGATCTTCTCCACACCATGCACGCCGTCGTGGATGTGGAAGTTCTTCTGCATCATCGGGCGCAGTTGAAACGCCTTGAACCTGTCGATCATCGGCGCGATCGGGTAGCCCACGCGCGCGATAGAGCTTGGGCGTCTGGTTGCAGTTGCTGAATACGCTGTTCCCGCAGGTGGCGACAATCGCGTCGATGCCGTCCACGGCGAGCTTGCGGAACTCCGGCGTCGTGTCGAAAGAATAGTCCTCGCCGGGAATGACGTTCTCCAGGAATATGGTGCCGCCTCCGGGATTGGTCGGCCATTTCACGTCCTCCTCGGTGCTGGTGAACATCCTCACCTTCCTGCCGCCCACGGGCATCTCGTTCACGGGCTGCGGGGAAAGGTGGTCGCGGATGTCGCGCCATGCGGCGAGCTTCGCGTCGGGCACCGCGACGCCCATCTCGCGAAGCACCGGGGCGACGTCCACGAGCGTGCGGAAAAGGTGCTTGACGAACCCCAGCGCGGAAGCGCTGTTCTTCTGGAGGCCGCTTGCCTCCCAATGCGAATCCCACACGTTGTAGCGGTAGGCCGCGACGGAGCGCGGCCCTCCCATAGCTTCTTTCTCGCACCATTTGATGAAGAAGTTTGCCGTCTTGTCGAGGACGGGCCAGACCTTTCTCAGATAGGCGCGGTCGAGGGTGTATTCCCAGTGCGTACACATCACGGAACACTGAAACGCGCCGTCCGAGACCTGGCCGAGGTACGCGTCGTCGTCATAGGTGGAGACACCCCGCGGGCCGATCGCAACGGGATAGAGCGCGGCGTCGTCAATGCCGTCGGCCAAGTCCTTTCGTCGGTCCAGATATGCGCGGGAGTTCCGGTAGTAATGCCGGCGAGCGGTCCAGCGGTCGAGCAACTGCAGCCTTTCCTTGGCGTTGCGCATTGCCGTTGGCAGGTAGTCGATCAGGGGATCGGGCATGTTTTCCGCAACCTCGCACCGGTTCGCAGCGAAACAACCGTAGTAGGTGGCAGCGTAATTGTAGTTCAGATGGAAGTCGCTGAACCATTTTGGCGTGTCGGTCGTGACCCAGATTCCGTAGAGACCGGGCGGAACCTTTCCCTTGCGCACGCCCGCGCCGAGCAGATAGACCTGGCCGAAATAGTAGCGTTCCAGTTCGTCGTCGCCGATGGCGATGCGGCTGCGTCCCCACCACTCCTTCCACCACGCCTCGTGCGCCGCCCTGATTTTGCCGATCTCCTCCCACGTGAAGCGGCGCGCGGGATCGCCGCACACGACAAACGCGAACGGCTTGCCGGCTTTCAGCTTGACGTTGGCCTTGGCATGCCACACACCGGGGCAGCTGGCTCCAGCTAGTTCCGCGCCGAGCACGCTCACTGCGGCCGTGGCGTTGGTGGTCCATCCGCGCCTGTCACCCTCCGGAAGAAGGTTCAGCGTCGAGCGCCGCACCCAGAAGCCGTCGGATGAGACGCCGGCCTCAAGCGGAAAGGACTTTCTCTCGTTGTGCGCCACGAGCTGCACGGACCACTCGTCGTCCGCGTCGGAGACGCCGGTGACCACGAACACGTCCTCCCCTGCCGCCACGAAGCTATCGAACTTCACCTTTCCCCTGCCGAAGCCGCCCTCTGTGCGGAGCATGGCGGACGGCAGGTCGAGCGTGTCCTTTGACGTAACGGTACGCATTCCCGGGCCGATGGTGAAGTCGGCGAAGGAGATGGGGCGTATGTTTTTGTCTGGGAGCCTGTTCTCCGCACCCGGCCCGCTGCCGTACGTGAAGTCGCCGCAGCTCCACAGGTCGCCGCGCGTCAGCACGAACCTCTTGTGGTTTCCGTCGCCGCCGTTCACCGCGCCAAGCGATCCATTGCCGAGCAGCGCCGCCGTCGGGAGATCGGTGCTGTACGACGTACCCGGCTTGGCGCTCTCCCACGTCGGGTTGAACGCCGCCGGATTCGGGAACTCCACCGCCCGAACCATCACCGTTCCGCAGACCGCCACAGCAAGTGTCATCAGTTTATTAACATCCATTTTACTGGTTCCTTTTTTGCCTATGGTCTTATTTCCCATGCGCAAATTATACCATAAACCAAATCTCCTCTTGCGTGAACGAGGGTCCATCTGATAGAATAAACGCAAACTCAAGACACAAAAGGTGGACAAATGAAAGCGAAATCTCTTAAGACGAAAAAAACAGCCCTTGGGGTAGCCCTCGCTGCAGCTTGCATGATCTCAATGGCCGAGGTGCCCCAGGATTGGAAACCAATCGGCGAACTGCAGTTTGCCTCGATGAAGGCCATGCGGCCGCAGATCGCGGAACTGGGCCGTCAGGCCAACTTCACGCTCCTCCCGATGCTCGTGCAGCAGGGAATCGCCGGATCGGAACCCGGACAGGCCTTTGGCGCGCCGCCCGAAACCGCCGACTGGGGCATGAAGCTGTTCATGAAGACCAACACCGTGGCAGGCGTCATTGCATGGCCGGTCGCGAAGGCGCCCGCGCCCGGTGCGTCGCTTCCCAAGGACGCCGCCCTTACCAAGGACGGCAAATGGGCCTGTCTGTGCGAGGACGCCGCACTCGCAAAGCAAGTCGCCCAAACGGGCGTCTCCTTCCCGAAGCCGCTCAAGAAGGGATTCTGCAGCCTGACGCTCGACGGACGCGAGCTTCTCGACCACATGGAGGATCTCTATCGCGGCATCGCCGAGGATGCGAAGGAAATGGCGAAGAAGGACAAGAATGCGAAGGGCCTGCAGGTCAAGCAGGACGCCTGTGCGCTCTCCGTCTGCGCGTTTGCCAAGGACCTCGAGTCGCTTGTCGCCGTACTGGGCGTGTCGAAACGCGGACTCGACCTGCGCTTCCGCGCAAAGCCCCGCGCAGGGAGCGACATCGCCGGCGCGTCCAAGCCGCTGCCCAAGGACATCCTTGACCTCATGAAGGAAGGCGAGGCCGAGGTAAAGACGTTCGTCGGATCGCCGACGGCGGCGCAGGATGTCGCCGCATGGCAGGACCTCATGGCGGTCCTGCCGGAAGGCAAGGAGGCGAAGGAGCCGCTGTTCGCGTTCAAGACGCCGATCATCGGGGCGAAGGCGCCGCCGAAGGACGGAAAGGATCCCGCCGCTTCCACGCTCGCTTCGGCGTGGGGGTTCGCCTGGCGCGAAGGCAAGGACTACCGTCTGATCGTGCGCATTCCCTCTGCCGAGCTGGCCAAGGCGATGATGGAGATGGTCAAGGTGCAGGGAGGAGCCCCGCAGTGAACGCGATGCACTCCACCGCGCTGCTCTGCGCCGTGACCACGGCGTGTTTTGGCGCGAGCGTGGAAACGAACGCCGTGCACGCGAAACTGGCCGAGGAGGTCTGCCGCGTGCTGGAGGCCACCCACACGTCGCGGCACGCGCCGGACGACGTCATCTCCCGCAGGGCGTTCACGAACCTGCTCGAGATGTGCGACGCCCGGCACATGGTGTTTCTTGCGGACGACATCGCCGAGTTCGCGAAGTCGCAGGACAAGCTCGACGACTTCTTCAAGGCGGGCGATTTCTCCTTCGCGCGACGTGTCCGAAGGAAATACCGCGAGCGCCTGAAGGAATGCACGACGTTCGCCACCAACGCGCTTGCGCGCGCGCAGCGTCCGGCCGGGAACCCGTCCACATACCTCTTTGACCGGTCGAAGGAGCCGTGGCCGAACAACGCCGACGCACGCAACGCGATCTGGCTCACGCGGCTCGCAAGCGAATCCATCTTCCGCCCGGCCGCCTCCCTCTCGCGTGCGTACGTCGATAAGCTGGAGGCGGAGATGAAGCGCGGCGAGGATGCGGTGGACGAGGATTTCGTCATGGCCCTGGTCTCCGTCTACGACGCCCACACGCTGTATCTCTCGCCGAAGACGAGCGGACTGCTGGAGGCCCAGCTCAAGCTTTCCTTGTGCGGCGTCGGCGCACAGTGGACGGAGAAGGACGGCAGCGTGGTCTTCACGCGCCTCATCCCCGGTGGCCCGCTCGCCAAGAGCGGGCGCGTGGCCGTGGGCGACAGGCTGATTGCCGTGTCCCCCAAAGGCGACGGCACCTTCACGCGGGTCGCCGGTGTCCGCTCGATCGACCTGGTCGCACTGTTCAACGGTAAGGCGGGAGAGCCCATCTCTCTGGAGATCGAGCATGCGGACGGCAAGAGCGAGGTGATCACGATCAAGCGGGAGAGGATTGAAATCGCGGATCTCGCCGCGTCGTCGCAGACGATCGAGACGCCGTCCGGACGCCTCGGCTACCTGCGCCTCCCGTCGTTCTATGTGACCGCCCCTTCCAGCAACGGCACATTCCGCTCGTCGAGCGAGGACGTCCGCACGGAACTCCGCAAGCTCAAGAAGTCGGACGTAAAAGGCGTGCTGTTCGACCTTCGCGGCAACTCAGGCGGTTCGCTGGACGACGCCGTGAAGATCATCGGCATGTTCGTGGGAAGCGGCCCGGCCGTGCGCATGACGGGACACGCCGGCGAAGTGGCGCTGGACGTCCTCGGCGGCAGTATCGAATGCGACACGCCGCTCGTCGTGCTCGTGAGCCGCGACAGCGCAAGCGCGGGCGAACTCGTCCCGGCGACCTTACAGGACACCGGCCGCGCAGTGGTGGCGGGAGACCGCACGGTGGGCAAGGGAACGGCCCAGACTATCATCCACCTGGAAAGCCACACGGGCGCAGCGCTCGTCGTCACCGAGGGAAGGTTCTACCGGATCACCGGCGGATCAACGCAGATCAAGGGCGTGGAGCCGGACATCCCGCTTCCGTGCCTTGCGTCGTTCTGGAAAGGCGAAGAGGGACTTCCGTACCCCGTGGGGTGGAACGAGATCGCGTCCGTGCCGTTCAAGAAGAGCTGGGACATGGAACGCTTCGTCCCGGAACTGCGCAAGGCGTCTGCGGCACGGCGTGCGGCCGGCAGCGCCGCGTGGAAACGCCACGAACAGCTGGTCGGCTGGGCGAAGGAGGAGGCGTATCGCAAGACCGTGCCGCTCGAACGCAAGGCGCGCAAGACGCTGCGCGCGCACGACGACGCGGTCGACGATGAGCTCGAACGGCTGGAAAGCAAGGGCTTCGACCCCGTGCACCGCGAGGCAGACGCCGCGCTGGACGAGGCGTTGAACATCCTTGCCGACCTCGTGCGCCTCAATGCAGGACGCCCCATGCCGAAGCAGGAATCGACACAGGACGAATCCGGCCTCTTCGACGGGCTGGATTGACAATCAGCGGATGAAGACCTTGAGGCCGTCGCGGGGGATAATCTTGATGCCTGTGCCGTCGGGCTCGATCTTGAAGTTCTTTTTGGTGGCGGCGATGAAATCAAGATTTAGTAGTAGACGGCGCGGGGTCTTTCAGCAGATCATGCATAGACTGCTTGAACTGGACGATATCCCTTGGTTCCGTTGGCGGAAAGCGCTTCATGGCCTGGCGTGTCTCAGCAATCAGGTTTTCGTTGTGCCGCACAAGGTGCTCAAGCAGCCCGTCGGCGGATGGATCCGGCGGACGTTTTCGCAAATCGTAGGAGGAGAATGAACGCTTCTCAAGGGGAAAGTATATGCGCTGGTCGTCATCCACCGCACGGAATTCCCGCTCGTTCCACGACTTGCAGACGCGGACACAACGGGCGTAGTCAAATCCGAGCCGTCCCGCCTCTGGGAGCGCAACGTGGGTCACCACACCGAAACCCCAGTCCGGCTTCATCTCCAGAAGGCTCACGAATACGTGACCCACGGGTCGAGACGCCGTCCATTCTTCAAAAGCCCGGCATGCGGCGACCCAGTCGGTGCGCAGCCAAGGCAGTCGTTCATCGTTACCCTGATGGGACGACCGGCCCTGCTCCAGTTCCTTGAGGATGAGCTCCTGGGGTTTCGGCCAGTAGGAGCCGAACGGACGGTAGTAGTTGCCTCCGCCCTCGTAGAGTGCGCGGACAATGCCCTCCGGCATGAGCGCGTGCTCGCCAAGATAGAGCACACGGGTGAACTTAATCGCATGAGGGTCCTTCGACTTCGTGCGGAGGTAGACTGTGCCCGGTTTCATGTCCGCCGCACGGACAAAGGCAAGGCTCGTTAGTTGCGACTTGACTCCCTGTTCGGTTTCAGCCCGTGCGTGATCTTTTCCATTGACCTCGAAGAGTCGGAAATAAGGGAATTCGCCTTTCGTCTGCGACAGCCGGACACCCCAGACGAAACTGCCGGACAACGTTCCATCCGTCCCGACGGCGAGGTGGTTGGCAAGAATCTCGCCCATCAAGGTGGCTGCGTTGGCTGTCACCGCGAACCCGCGGGGGTCGCGAAGTGTCACACAGGCAGCGGCATCCTGTCGGTTCAGGGGCGTCACATCGGTCGAGTCGAATACGCGGCGGGAGGCGGATTCGATGACAAATCCCGTAACAGGGTCGTTCTGGAACTCCTCGACGGCCCCGGTCACGGCCTTCATGATCTCGATGCCCTTGTCCTTCTTGCAGGCTGGGTCGTACTTGACGAGGGCGCGGAAGTTCCCCGCGTTGAGCCATGTGCGGTTCGGGTCCCTGCACGCAAGCGTGCAGGTCTCGGCGGGATAGTGTCCGTTCGCCGCGTCAATGCGTCCGACCTTGAATGTGGCCGGGATGAAAAGCCTTTCTTCTTCCTGGGATGGCATCGCGTCCTTTCAAGATTGCAGGCTGGATTATACCTTATTCCTCACTGTGCGTCAATTGCGGATTCGGGGTTGTTTTGGTATACTGCCGTCCGTTTCAAAAGGAGACGAGATGGAAGAGGAAACGAAAATAACGGCAGGGCTAGACATGCACAACCGCGTCACCGGAGCGCAGCTGGAGCATCTGGTCAAGCTGCAGCTCAGGGCAATTCGGGAAAACCCGAACATCGCGATGGTCCTGCCGCCGCTGATGGTGTGGGGCGCACCAGGTCTGGGGAAGTCCAGCATCCTGCGGCAGGCGGCACGCGCCGAGGGCATCGGATTCATCGACGTGCGCCTCGCCCAGCGCGAGCCGGTGGACATCCGGGGACTGCCGGTGCCGGGTCCGGACGGCGTAAAATGGCTCGTCTCGAGTGACTGGCCACGCGACCCCGCGAGCCGCGGCATCATCCTCTTCGACGAGATCACGGCAGCGGACAGGTCGCTCCAGGTCGCCGCCTACGAGTTCATCCTCGACCGGCGTCTGGGCGAGCTCTACAGGGTGCCGGACGGCTGGTACATCTGCGCGGCGGGCAACCGGACGGAGGACCGCGCCGTGGCCGCAACCATGAGCTCGGCGCTCGCCAACCGGTTCATGCACGTCGAACTCGGCGAAGACGTGGAGAGCTGGGTCGCGTGGGCGCGCCGAAACGACGTCAGCCCGCATGTCGTCGGATTCCTCCGCTTCCGTCCCGCGATGCTCTTCAACCAGAGGGGCGAGAACCTCGAGCGCGGCTGGCCGTCGCCCCGGTCGTGGGAGCGCGTGGCCCGCATGCTCGAGGTGATGAAGGACGAGTCGGAGGATCTCGTCCGGCACATGGTCTACGGGCTTGTGGGCAACAGGGCCGGCGTCGAGTTCATGGAATTCCTGAACACGAGCCAGTCCTTTGCGGACGTTCTCCAAATGATGCGAAGCGAATCGGCCCCGGTCAAGGTTCCAACCCGCGCGGACATGAAGTACGCGCTCTGCTCCGCCGCCGCCTACTACGTGTGGCGCGGCTCGGACGCGGCCGACGCGAAACGGCTGCTGGACGGCTTCTTCCGCATCTCCATGGCCTTGACGAGCGACTTTGCCTCCATGCTCATGATGGACGCAATGGAGGGCACGCGGACGGTCACCAAGAAGGAGGCCTGCGAAAAGCTCTACTCCCACCCGTCGTTCAAGACCTGGCAGGCACAGCACGGCGCCGCGCTGCGAAAGTACATAACCGTGTAGAGGCTTAAATGGAAAGGGACTTTGCCACCCGCAAGACCGCAGCTGCGGAGCTTCTTTCGCAGGATCGGCAGAAACTGCTCGTCAGAATGCCGTTCATCGGCGGCCTCCTGATGCGGCTGGACCTTGTGCCGGTCTGCGACCCCCGGCTGGAGACGGCGGCGACGAACGGCGACTGCGTATTCGTCGACATCGACTTCTACGGCAGGCTCAACCCCGCCGAACGCCTCTTCGTGCTGGCGCACGAAGCCTGGCATTGCGCACTCCTCCATTTCATGCGGCGACAGGGACGCGCCCCCGACCGCTTCAACGCGGCCGCCGACCTCGAAATACACTTCATCCTCACGGATGAAGGGATGAAGGCCCCGTTCGTCCTGCCGCATCTGCCATCGTGGAAAGGTCTTTCCGCCGAGGAAATCTACGAACGCCTGCCGAAGGACTACGCAGAAAAAGGAATGCCGCAGAACTCGCGCGGCGGCGAATCCGCCAACCCCGGCGCCGAAACGCCCAACCTCAAACGCGAAGCGGCTGGCAAGGGATTCGACCGACATCTTCCTCAGGAGGGCGACGACGATGACGAAGGCCAACCGTGTGACCGCGACGCGGACTACGCCCCCCGTATCTGCAGCGGCACCGAGGAACGCTGCCGCGAACGCCTCACGGCGGCGGCGCAGATGTACGAGCGGACACGAGGTGATCTGCCGGCGGGATTGCGCAGGCTGGTCGACGCGGTCCTCAAGCCGGAGCTTGACTGGAGGGAGCTGCTCGCGCAGTTCGTGACGAGTTGCTACGGCGGAGACCGGCGCTGGCTGCCGCCCTCGCGACGCCACGTCTGGCAGGGACTTTACCTCCAGAGTCAGAGGAAGGAACGCCTCCGGGCGACAGTGGCCATCGACACGAGCGGCTCCACTTCAGGCGACCTGCCGCGCTTCTTTGCCGAACTGACTGGCCTGCTCGGCTCATTCGGCTCGTACGAGCTGACGGTGATTCCGTGCGATGCGGAAGTCGGCAAGGTCGAGCGCTTCGACGACTGTGCGCCGCCCGAACCGAATCATGCATGGTATGCGGGCGGCGGCGGTGGAACGGACTTCCGTCCAGTGTTCCAGTACATTGAGGACCATCCCGAAATCGATCCCAACCTGCTCGTCTTTTTCACAGACGGCCTTGGCCGCTATCCCGAACGTGCGCCGGCCTATCCAGTCCTGTGGTTGCTGACGAAGGGTGGCAAATGCGATGCTGCCTGGGGTGCCCAGGCGAAACTCTCCAAGTCAGAGTTGTGAAACCGCCTTGCCCCGCCTCAGGTAGGGCGGTCGCCCCGCGACCGCCGCTGGTAGGGGCCGACCACCGGGCGGCCCGCACGGGGAGAGACCGCGCTTGTCGCGGCCACAACGGGCAAGATGCCCGTTGTCCCAGTTGCGGGCGGGACGCCCGCCACCCCGACATCGGGCCATCAGCACGGCGTCCGTCCCGTTCGGCAAGCCACCAACCACTCTGCCCAGCAGCGACCTAAACGATGTCAGGGCTCGTTTGTGCCGAGTGGACAATCACCGGATGAAAACCGTGAGGCCGTCGCAGGGGATGATCTTGATGCCGGTGCCGTCGGGTTCGATCTTGAAGTTCTTTTTGGTGGCGGCGTCAAGCGTGAACGTGGCGTTCGGCTGCGAATCCCATGTGACGACGTAGGGCGTCTCGCTCTTCGCAATCGTCCGCAGGTCCGTCCGCCCCGAGAGGACAAAAGACAGATGACAAATGACAAAGGCTGGAGGACTTTGGGACTTTGAACCGGTAGGGCGGTCGCCCCGCGACCGCCGCTCGGTAGGGCCCGCTCGCCGAGCGGGCCGAAACGGGAGCGGCCGCGCTTGTCGCGGCCGTGGTAGGGCCGCCTCGCCGAGGCGGCCGCGGTACGACGGTTAGCGCAGGAGGATGAAGAAGCCAGCCGAACCCAAGTCATATCCGAAGCCGGAGCTGACTTTGAGTAGCAAGCGCCCGGAGGGCGCGCGTCCGCCGACGAACTCCACGGCATTGGCCGTAGGCAGGATTTCCGCCGTACCAGTCTTGAATAGCGGGAATCTGCCCGTCACGCCCGAAAGGTCAATGCCTGTCATGTCGATGAGCATCGTGCCGTCAAGGGCATCGGACACCGTCAGGTAGCCGACTCCGTCGGGAATAAACCTCGCGCCCTCCGCAAGCGTCAGCGACTTCACCGTGCCATGACCCGAAATGAAGCCGGAAATGGCGACCGCGCAGTCCGCGCTGCCATTGATGACGAGATTGGTGAACGCAAGCGCCCCGTCGGCCGCCAGCGCCCCCGCAACCGTGTTCGTCCCGTTGGCGAACGCGAGGTTGCCGCCGGACACCGTCAGGTTGGCGAACGCAAGTCCGTCCGTCGCGGAGGCCGAAGGAACCCACGGTGCGCACACCACGGCGTCCGTCCCATTCGGCAGACCGCCGCACCAGTTCGCCGCGCTGTCGAGCGAGGCGTCGTCCGCCTCGTTGCGCCACACCGAGAGCGTGCGCGTGATCGAGGACGCAACCAGATCGGTGCCGGAGTGCGAGTAGAAGATCACGCCGGAGACCGCGTCGTAAAGGCCGGCCCTGCCGCCCTTCACGCACGGGATGAAATGGCGCTGGATGCGGCTCACGCCGTCGGAACCCGTCCGCCAGAGCTTCAGACCATAGAACTTGGAAGCGCCCTCGCCCCACTTGCCGCCGCTACCATGAGCGGCGAACATCCAGATCGTCATGCCGGTGTCGCCGGCGGAGACGTTGCTGGGGCTTTGAGCGGTCGTGCCGTCCACGGTTATCGTCATCTGGGAACCGGCGGGGGCCTCAGACACAATCAAATGCCTGCCGCTATCCAACGGGATACCAGTCTTGACCTCGCCGCTGCCAAGTGCCTGCCCGCCGATTGTGCCCAGAGCCTGAAGCAGAAGGCAATGGTTGTTTCCGATGACGCCGAGCGGGGCGTTTCCGCTGATCCAGTCGATATCCGCCTCGGCCTTCACGCCGGCCCTGCCGTCCACGCCGGTGTCAACCCACTGGCTGCCGTTGGATTCGACGTACTCGACGAAGGAGTCCGGCTTGCTCCGATCGACGACCGGCCCCGCCACGAGCGGCGTGCCGGAGCCGGACGAAACGAACTTGTCGTTCACGCGGTCGTAGAGTCCGACGACGTTGTCCTTGATTCCTGGGACATAGTCGCGCATCAGCACGCCGTTTGAATATATCTTGAGTCCGTAGAGCTTCGCGGTGCTGTATTCGCCTGCGTTACCTACAGTTCCGCCATAATGTACGGCGAAGATATACAGGTCGGACGGGTTGACGCCGCTTCGG
>CACZAK010000138.1 GCA_902779075.1 uncultured bacterium
GACGCGGGCATCGGCAACATCTCGAAGGCGAAGAACTACACGCCCGGCAAACACCGCTACTACGGCCGCTTCAACCAGGGCGTCGTGACGATCAACCTCGTGGACGTGGCGCTCTCCGCCGTCCGCGCCGCCGGCGCGGACGCGTCCGAGGACGCGCGCATGGCGAAGTTCTGGGAGATCTTCGACGAGCGCCTGGAGCTGTGCCACCGCGCGCTCAACTGCCGCCACGACCGTCTGATGGGCACGCTCTCCGACGCGGCGCCGATCCTCTGGCAGTACGGCGCGCTCGCGCGTCTCGAGAAGGGCGAGAAGATCGACGACCTCCTCTTCCATGGTTACTCCACGATTTCGCTTGGCTACGCCGGACTGTGGGAGTGCGTGTACGCGCTCATCGGAAAGAAGCTCACCGAGTTCGAGGGCGAGGCGCTGGGCCTCGACATCATGAAGAAGCTCAACGAATACACGGCCAAGTGGAAGAAGGCGTCCGACATCGACTTCTCGCTTTACGGCACGCCGCTCGAGTCCACCACCTACCGCTTCGCGAAGTGTCTGCAGGAGCGCTTCGGTATCGTGAAGGGCGTGACGGACAAGAACTACATCACGAACTCCTACCACGTGCACGTGACCGAGCCGATCGACGCATTTGACAAGCTCGCCCTGGAGGCGAAGTTCCAGAAGCTCTCGCCCGGAGGCGCGATCTCCTACGTGGAGGTGCCGGACATGCAGCACAACATCCCAGCCGTGATCGCGATCATGCAGTTCATCTACGACCACATCATGTACGCCGAGCTGAACACCAAGAGCGACTACTGCCAGGTGTGCGGCTTCGACGGCGAGATCCAGGTAGTGAAGGACGAGCACGGCAAGCTGATCTGGAAGTGCCCGAAGTGCGGTAACACGGACCAGAACAAGATGAACGTCGCGCGCCGCACCTGCGGCTATATTGGCTCCCAGTACTGGAACCAAGGGCGCACGCAGGAAATCAAGGAACGCGTCCTCCACGTCTCGTGAGCCGATGAACTACTCGGCAATCAGGACGTGCGACGTGGCGAACGGGCCAGGCGTGCGAGTGTCCCTCTTCGTGAGCGGATGCACGCACGCCTGTCCCGGGTGTTTCAACCCCGATACGTGGGACTTTGCGGCCGGTGAGCCATGGATGGACGCCGTGCAGGAGAAGGTGCTCGCCGCATGCGAGCCTGTCTGGATTCAAGGACTTTCGCTCCTCGGCGGCGAGCCATTCGAGCCCGTCAACCAGCGCGGTCTCGTGCCGCTTCTACGCGAATTCAGGAAACGCTTCCCGCAGAAGGACGTCTGGGCCTGGACGGGATGCGTTTACGAAGACGATCTCCTGAAAGAGAGCCCGTGGCGCTGCGAAGTGACAGACGAAATGCTCTCGCTCATCGATACGCTAGTGGACGGCCCGTTCATCGAGGATCAGAAGGATGTTACGCTTGTATTCCGTGGCTCATCCAACCAGCGCATCATTGATCTGAGACGTTGATGCTGGATTCGGGCGCAAGGAACATCTCAAGAACAGTGCGGTCCTCTGGCGAGAATGCAACGCCGAGCGAACGCAACAAGGCTCGTGCGGATTTTCCGGGTTCGCTTGTGACGGGATAGACGCCAGCAGCTGCGTGCGTACCCCCCGTAAAGGAGTAGCGATGGAAGAAATTCCCCCTGAGCGAGAGGTCGGCGAAGCCAAGCCGCTTATGGACCACCAGCACGGCGCGGGGGTACTGGAGCACGCGCACTACGTTGCCCGGACGGATTCGCGACCAGTTGACATTGGGGTTTAACCGTTCAAGCACGGCACCCGTGGTGCGGTTGTCGCGCGCGATACGGTCGCGTGAATCGCCGCGTTTTACGGTGACGCGGGCCGTCCAGGGCGAGGACCGCTCCGAGAAGAGCAGCTGCATGTTGAGCTGGCCTAGGCGCTCCCAGAGCTGTGGATGGAGGTCGGCCACGGCTGGACGGTCACAGAGGCGCTTGATCGTGTCGATTGCGACTACGGTTTCGCCCTGACGTTCTGCGGCGGCGAGTTTTTCCAATAGGATGCGTTCTGCGGCCGGACGCTGGCGGACTGTGTCCAACAGCTTGGCCGCTTCGCGCGAGGCCTGTGGGTCGGGCGGGGAGGGGGGCGGATGCACCGGCTTGACAGGCTTGGGCTGCGATGGCACCACTGGGGCGCGCGGCGCGGCCGGCGGGGTGGAGGGCATCGCAGCCGGTCGGTTGGTTCCACCCATCGGTTCGGCTGCGGGCGTCGAGGGCGCAGAGGGCACTGATGGGCGGGATTCTGGCTCGATTCGCGTGGGTGGCTGTCTTGTGAACAGGCGGGCGATGATGAACGAGACGACGAGGAGGATGCCGATAAGCACAAACAACCACCGCAGACCGTGCGACTTCTCGTCGGTCGGCCGGCGGGTGTACTCAATGCCGAATTTTCCCCTCGCGAATGACATGCGAGCCTTTTATTTTGAGGATTCGGCTGACGCCCCGTCCTCTGCGAGCCCCTGTACGGCGTTGCGTGCGACCTCGATGACCACGTCGCCCGCGATCTCGATCATGAACGTATGTTCTTTTGCCTCGACAATCTTGCCGATGAGGCCGCCTGCGAAGACTACCTTTGCGCCAGCGCGGAGTTCCTGGATCATCTTCCGGCGTTCCTTCTCCTTGCGCTGCTGCGGCTTGATCATCAGGAAGTAGAAAATGGCGAAGATTATCAGCATGGGGAGGAACATGCCGAGTCCGCCTCCCTGCTGCGGGGGCTGGGGCTTCTGGTCGCCGGCGGGCTGTACCGTGCCCGTTTCCGTCGTGGCGGCGGGCGCAGCGGAAACCGTTGTTGCGGCTGGTGCTGCAGGTGTCGCTGCGGGGGCCGGCGCGGGTGCGGGGGCAGGTGCCGCAGGTGCAGGCGCGGGGGCTGCAGGTGTCGCTGCCGGTGCAGGCGCGGCGGCCTGCGCGAAGAGGAACTGTTTCATGTTGTTTCTTCTTTCTCTTGTTGTTCTGAGTGGAACTGTTTGCGAAAATCGTCGAACGTGCCCGCGACAATGGCGGTGTGCATCTCGCGCATGAACTCCGTGAGGCGGTGTACGTTGTGGATTGTGAGTAGCCGCACGCCGAGGATCTCCCCCGCGTGCAGGAGATGGCGCACGTAGCTGCGCGTGAAGTTCTTGCAACAGTAGCAGTCGCATCCTTCCTCGACGGGACCTAGGTCACGCTCCCACTTCGCCGCCTTGATGGCTACGTTGCCGCGGCGCGTGAGGGCGGTGCCGTGTCGGGCGACGCGCGTGGGAATCACGCAGTCGAACATGTCGACGCCGCGCGCCACGCACTCCACCATCTGGCGCATCACGCCGAGTCCCATAACGTAGCGCGGCTTCGATTCGGGAAGGTAGGGTACGCTTGCCTCCACCGCCTGGTACATCGTCTCCTCCGGCTCGCCCACCGAGACGCCGCCGATTGCATAACCGGGAAAGTCCATTGCCGTCAACTCCTCCGCGCAGTGTCGGCGGATCGCGTCGTACGCGCCGCCCTGCACGATGCCGAACACGAGTTGTCCGGGCGCGTGGGGGGCCTCAAGCGACATCTTCGCCCAGTCGAGCGTGATCGCCACGCTCTTCGCGGCGCGCGCGGCGTCACACGGCCATGGCAGGCACTCGTCGAACACCATCGCGATGTCGCTTCCGAGGAGGCGTTGCACCTCCATCGACTCCTTCGGGCCGAGGAACACGCGCCGTCCGTCGATATGGCTGTTGAACCAGCAGCCCTCCGGCGTGAGCTTGCGCATCTTCGCGAGCGAGAACACCTGGAAACCGCCGGAATCCGTGAGGATCGGGCCGTCCCAGCCCATGAAGCGGTGGAGCCCACCGGCGTTCGCTACCACGTCCGCACCGGGGCGCAGCATGAGGTGGTACGTGTTGGAGAGGATCATCGTGGCACCGTTCTCGCGCAGGTCGCGCGGTTCGAGCGCCTTCACCGTGGCCTGTGTGCCCACGGGCATGAACACGGGCGTCTCGACAGCACCGTGCGCAGTGTGCAGCAAACCCGCGCGCGCGCGTGAGCGCGTGTCGTTAGCGTGGATCTCAAAGGTCCCTGGCTGCGGGTCTGTTATCATGTGGGCGATAAGTAAACCAAAAAACGCGGCGGGAATCAAGCCTAGATGTGGTATAATACTCGACATGGATAAAAATCGTCTTGTCATTGTTACGCGAACCGCCATCGCGGCGGTAGCGATGAGCGCGATCCTTCCCGCGTTCGCGGACAAGCGTCCGATGGCGCTTGTCGTGATGGTGGACGGCCTGCGCGCCGACGCCGTGCAGTCCGGCGAGATGCCGAATCTCGAGCGCCTCCGCGCCGGGAAGTGGCAGGCGGGCTACAGGACCGCCTGGTCGCTCACCGGGCAGATCACGCCCGGCTCCGCGCCGTCGTCCGCGCCGAACCACGTCTCCATCGCCACGGGCTACACGCCGACGACGCACGGGCTCGTTTCGAACTCACAGCTCGAGGGCGGCGTGTTCACCGCGAAGCCGACCTGGCTCAAGCGCATCGTGGACGCCCAGGCGGGCGCGACCGCGCTCTTCGCCTACACATGGGAGCCGGACGCAAACCTCGCCCCCGCGGAGGGCGTGGAGTTCCTGCTTGGCACGGACGCCGGGAACACCGCCGCCGTCTCCGCGCGCCTCGCCTCGACCAACGCGCCGGACGCGACGCTGTTCTTCCTCGACGACGTCGACCACGCCGGGCACGCCGGCAACTACTATCCCTACACGGTCGGCTACCGCGCCGCGCTCGCAGCCGCCGACGCCAGCATCGGCGCGTGCCTCGACGCGATCGCCTCGCGCCAGACATTCGCGGAGGAGGACTGGCTCGTCTGCGTCGTCTCCGACCACGGCGGCTACAACAAGTACCACGGTCAGATCACGGCCGGCAGCCAGGCGGACACCGTCCCCGTGGTCATCTGCGGCACGGGCGTCACGCCCGGGCGCATACCGGGCGTCTCGCACAACTTCGACGTCGCGGCAAGCGTGCTTGCGCACTTCGACGTGACCGTCCCCGACCTGGAGGCGACGCGCCGCGACACGTCCGCCGTCGCCGCCTCCACGCGCACACTGAACGACGGCCTTGCCGTGTACATGCCTTTCGACGCGGACTTTTCAAACCTGGCCGCCGGCAGCGCGGTCGCGGCGTCGGCAAACGGCTCGCCCGCCGTTGCGGACAATGGCTTCGTCGGAAAATACCTCGACGTCCCGTCGGGTTCAAGCCTGAAGCTCGAAGGCTCGCAGTCGCTTTCGTTCGAGGACGGCGGGAAGAGCTTTTCGGCGGTCGTGTGGGCGAAGTTCGCGGATCCCAGCGGCGACCCGGTGATCTTCGGCAACAAGAGCTGGAGCGGCACGGGCACGACCAGCGCGGGCGTGATCTTCACGGCGAGAAAGCAGGCTTCGTGGTCCAACGTCTCCGGGACGCACGCCGGCGCGGGGCTCAACGTGGGTGACGGCAGGACCCGTCTGGACGTCTATCCGTTCCCGACGGAGGGCGCGTCGGTCTGGACGTTCTATGCCGTCACGCGCTCGGAGGACGGTGTGTTCACGGTCTATCAGGGACGCAGCGACGGAACGCTTCACTGGGCGTCGGGCGTCCTCGCCAACGGCATGGTCGCGTCGGGTTCCCCGTTCTACATCGGGCAGGACGGCACCGGCGGCTACTCCAAGCCGTTCGCCGGCGGCGTTGACGACTTCGCGCTCTGGACGCGCAGCCTCTCGCACGACGACATCCGCCGCATCTACGAGTGCGGAAGGGCGGGCATGGAGCTCGGCGACCTCCTGAAGGTCGATGCCAACGACGCGCCGACGATGGAGGCGGCGTCTCCCTCCGACGGCGTGTATGAGATTTCCTTCGGCGGACGCCGCAACGGCACGCACGCGCTCTACATCGCCTACGCCGCCGCCGACGCGGGCGAGGACAAGTACGCCTGGGATTCGTTCGAGAAGATCGCCGACATCCCCGCCTCCATGTCATCGTACACCTACAACGTTCCCGAGCCGCTCAAGGCCTCCAACGCGCGCTTTCGCTTCTTTCTCATGCAGACGGCGAACCTGCCCTACGCGAAGGAGGTCGAATACGCCCATTCGGACGGCGGCGCCTACTTCAATTCCGGCATCGCGCCAAGGCGCGAATTGATAACGGAATTCAATACGCGGCTGACGGCCAACAACGGGAAATACCAAAACTTCTTCGGGGCATTTACGGTCAACGCGACCGGCAACGCCGCAAAGAGGTCGAACTACGGGCTGTGCAGGTACTACGATCCCGGCAACGGCAACAATGACAAATGGGACCGCGAGTACAATACGGGCAAGAGTTACCAGTTCACGGGCAATTGCACGCTGGACGCCGACTACCACGTTGTGTTCTCTACGACAAACCTCATCGTCAACGGCGTGGCGCTGAACAGTGGAATCACGCTGGGCGAGTTCACCGAGGGTGGGTACGGCATTGCCGTTTACCGCAACGAGAAAGTCGGTTCGCAGTACGACCAGACGATGGCCGGTTACTTCAAGAACTTTTTGCTCTACACGCCAAAGCGCATCGTGCGCGACTACATCCCCGCAGAGGATTCTGAAGGCACGGTGGGAATGTTCGACCGCGTGACGGGGCAGTTCCAGTCGAGTGCGGGCACGGCGCTCACGGCGGGCGCGGACAGGGATGCCACGCGCTGCGGCTGGGTGCGGTGCGTCTCGCAGTCGTTCAACGCGAGCAGCACGACGCCTATGACGGCGACCTACACCGGCGCCAGTGTCAATCCGCTTGACTTCACGGACGCCGCGAACTGGATCTGCTTCAACGGCTACGGCACGCAGCTCGACGCCACCACGATTCCCACGGAAGAGACGGCGATCACGGTCGCCGGCGAGACGGCGTTCGCGGTGACGAACGGCGCGGCGATGCCGGCATGTGCGAGCCTGGCTTTTTCCGACGCCATGCCGACAAACGTTCTGGACTGGCGTGGACTCGACTTCTCCAAGGTGACGGCAAACTCCGTAATTGACATCAGGGGCCGCACACTGTTCCTCGCAGATGAGTCGAGTGTTGCATTGAGCGCGTTCACGATCACCGACAGCTCGCATGGGGAACCCGGCACTGTGCGCGTCTCGGTGGCGTCCGGCGCAACGCTTGCCAACGGAGGTGTTGCGCTCACAGGCAACTTGAAGCTGCGCAAGGAAGGCGAGGGCGTGTTCTCCGCCGCGAAGGCTGGGCAGACGTACACGGGCGGCACGGATGTAATTACGGGAACTATCCGCGTCGGTTCCTCGGGATCGGGCCATTTCGGCATGGGTTCTGTGGTCGTCCCCACTGGGGCGACCTACGACGCCTACGGCTACGCGGATTCGGCGGTGAACCTTGTCCTCGCGGGCGGAAAGCTTACCAATACCGGCGGAGACGCCACGCTTCCCTCGTCGCTTACGCTTGAAGAGGATTCCGTTTTCACGTTTGCCGCCCTGTCGTCGACGCATGACATGGCTATGCCGTCCGGAGCCGTGTGGAACCTCGGCGGAAAGACGCTTTCCGTTGTCATGGATGGTACCGATCCCGACCTGAACGTGAAGGACGTGACGATTACCAACGGAACGTTCTCCGTCGTGGTCAACGCCTACGGCGGCGTAACAAAAGGCTATGTGCAGATCTACAAGCTGCGCGGCGGGAACGGACTCAATCTTGATCTCGGCAACTCGTGCATGCGGCTTGCCACGACTGGGGTTGCAAACTCGCAGGTGCGCGATTTCACGGCAAATCCTCCAGACCAGGCGAATGTCGTGTACAGTTTCTCGACGAGCAGAATGCAGATTTACGGCACCTATACGCCGCAGACGGTACGCGGATTCAACATGACGATGATGGATGGCTCAACGCTCGACGTTTCGCAGTGGTCCGGCGCGTACAACTGCGTTTTCACGAATCCCAAATACAGCAACAAGACGGATGGTACGCTCTGCAATCTCCAATTCGCGGCCAATTCAACGATAACCGTGGATGTGCACGGCCGCAGCGACCGCAAGACGATAGCGAAGTCGGCTTCGCCCTACATCGTCACGTGGACGACGAAGCCGGCGGACACCGTAACGTTCGTCCTCGACGACGATACAACCCAACACGGTTACGAATGCGAAGTCTGCGATGCGGGGTTGAAGCTGATCCCGCCCCCTTTAACAATCATCCTTCGCTGACGGCAGTGCGCTGTCACGGCAACGAACGAAGAAAACAGTTGATGAATAGACAAGGAGAAAGAAAAATGTTTAGATGCGCAAAACTAAGCAGAACGCTCTGCGTGGTGATCGCGTCCTCGTCGGCGTTCGCCGCCCCGTATGCGTTCAAGATCACGTGCAAAGACCCGGCCCGGATGCGTCCTGTCGGCGAAGAGACCGAGTTCCAGATACAGTGCACCGATCTTCGCAAGGCCGGCGTCGGCGGCGAGGTCGAGGTGCGGCTCGACAACTTCGGCACGAAGACGATCATCTCGCGCAAGGTCGATCCCGCGAAGGAGAATCCGATCATCCTGAAAGGCACGCTTGACGAGCCGGGCTTCCTGCGTGCGGCGGCCTTCAACCCCGGGGTGGCGCAAACGCCGTTCGGCCTTGGCAAGGGCAACGAATGTGCCAGTGTCGGTTACGAGCCGGAGAAAATCCGTCCCGGTTTCCCGCGTCCGGCAGATTTCGATGCCTACTGGCAGGGCGAACGGGAACGCCTGCGCCGCGACGTGCTGATCGACGTCCGCCGCGAACCGTTGTCCGTGAAGGGACGGAAGGGCTTCAAGCTGTGGAAGGTGAGCTTCGCCACCTTTGGCGGCAAGCGGGTGTGGGGGTTGCTCTCCGTGCCGGACGACGGATCGAAGGGACCATGGCCGCTCAAGGTGAACGTGCCGGGTGCGGGGCCGGCGTGTTCCGAGGCGCAGGCGACGACAGAGGCGGGGATGGTTATGCTCGTCATGAACGTGCATCCGTTCGAGCCGGCACGGACGCCAAGGGAACAGGATGCGAAGTACAAGGCGCAGGACAAACACTTCGTGGCAAAATACGGCGTCACGTACGCCACCGCCGGCATCGCGGTGAGCCGCGAGGAGTGTTTTTTCCACGACGCCATCCTCGGCATCGACCGCGCGGTGGACTGGGCGGTGACGCTTCCCGAGGTGGACCGCTCGCGCGTCTGGTACTACGGCGGCAGCCAGGGCGGCGGATTCGGCATGTATCTCATGGGCCTGAACAAGAACTTCACGAAGGGTTTCGTGTGGATCTGCGCGCTGGCCGACCATGGCGGCTATCGTGTCGGGCGCACGCCTGGTTGGCCGCGCCTGGTTGCCCGCAGTGGCGACGAGGCGGCGCAGAAGGTGGCCGAGCGCCACGCGCCGTACTTTGACGCCTGCCATTTCGCGCCGCTCGTGAAGGTGCCGGTGCGCATGACGGCCGGACTCGCCGACGTTTGTTGTCCGCCGCCGTCCGTCTGGAGCGCGTACAACTCCCTTGGCTCCACCGACAAGAAGATTGTTCCCTGTCCCGGCGTGGGGCACCACGTGCCAAGCGGCCTGCGCGCCCAGCAGCAGCGCTGGCTCGCGCAGTAGGACCTTCGGGACGGATCCTGCGGGACCGTTGGGCTAGTTGGGCCTTGCCGCACAATGTACAATGGAGAAGTCGTATGAAAATGAGTGAAAAGGGATTGTTGCTTGCGCACGGTGCGCTCATTTTGTTGGTTTGCGGAACGTCAACGACAGCTGGCGCTTCGTGGGGCGTGAAGTTCAAGGTGCGGCGGATCGGCCGCGTGCGGACCGAGTCGTGCGCCGTGGCGGACTTCAACAACGACGGCCGGCTCGACGTGATTGCGGGGCCGAACCTCTACCTCGCGCCGGAGTTCCGTCCGGTCAAGGTGCGCGACGTGACGTCGAACGTGAAGGGGGATGGTCGGGGCTACGCGGACGACTTCATGAACCTTCCGCTCGACGTGAACGGCGACGGCCGCACCGACGTGATCTCCGGCGGATGGTTCAGCAAGGAGACGTGCTGGGCGGAAAACGCGTTGCCCTCGACGAACATCTGGAAACGGCACCTCATTGACCGCACCGGCAACATCGAGACGGGGCTCCTCGTGGACATCGACGGCGACGGCAAGGTGACGGACCTCCTGCCAGACACGCAGCACACCTGTCTCTACACGCCGTCCGGCGAGGGCTCGTTCGCGCGCGATGCCGTTGACGCCACGCGCTGCAACATGGGCCGCGGCTGCGGCGACCTCAACGGCGACGGACTCAACGACGTACTCACCCCGACTGCCTGGTACGAGCAGCTGCCCGGGCGCAAATGGCGCAAACACCCGCTCGACGTCGGCTTCTCGGACGGCGGCCGCGCGCTCGGCCACGCCTCCAACATGATCGTCTACGACGTCAACGACGATGGCCTTGCGGACATCCTCGTGAACTCCGCCCACCGGTACGGCATTTTCTGGTGGGAACAGCTCAGCGAGCGCACCCCGAATGGCGAACTGCGTTTCCAGAAGCACGTGATCGACGACACGTGGACCCAGGCGCACTATCTTGGCTGGGCGGACATCAACGGCGACGACACGCCGGAGCTGATCACGGGCAAGCGCTTCCGCGCGCACAACGGCGGCGACCCGGACGAGGACGGCCCGCTCGGCGTGTACTACTACGCATTCACGCCGGGGCCGAATCCCGTCTTTACGAAACACGCGATCACATACAACGAAGGCATCGGCGCCGGAATGAACATCGTGCCCGTGGACATCGACGGCGACGGTGACGTTGACCTTGTCACGACGGGCAAATGGGGCGGTCCCGTCATCTTCGAGAACATGACGAGAAGTCCATATCATGCTTGCTTACGCTTTGACTGAAATCGCCAAATTACCTATCACGTGAATGCGGTGTGGATGCGATTGTTACGCGCGATAAAAAAGGATTTATGGACTCTGGTATCCTCATGTATACTCCAACTGAATTGCTGGAAAAACACGCAGGCGCATAGTCGCCGATTTATGCTATACTATCCCCGTTCCTCGAACCAAAGGAGAAACAAGGAATCGATTTAAAACCATAAACAAGACAATTTAGCGAACTGCTGAACGAGCGAACTGCTGAACGACGCCGCTCTGGAAATACTACCACACGTTTCCTACGTCGTACGCAATCACGAAGCCACATAGGCTTCTGCACGATTAATTGCCAGCAGAACGCGCCCCACCAGGGCGCGTTCTCCCGTGTAATCGTGCGGGCCTGTGGTAGGGCTTCCAGAGCGGGCATGGATTAGAGAACGCGCTCTTTTCATGCAGTTGTGATGTGGTCGCATCACGACCATGAAAAAGAAAACAGAAAAGAAGAACGGCGGTAGTTTTTCAGCCGCAAAGGCGGTAGGGCGGTCGCCCCGCGACCGCCGTTTCACGGAAGGTCGCGCGTCCTCACTCGACACATCGGAAACGCGGCAAGTTGTCCTTGTCGGGACATACAAAGGCGATCAATTGAGCCTTTGGCGCGGATGGTACAACTATCCAATTTCTGACAATGACAAGATTACAGCTGCTGATGCCGCATTGATTACAGAAGTGTGGCTTTTCAACGGCACAAAAGATCAGAGAATCTACAAGGCGGAGTTTGTCGGTATCAAGACCCGCGAAGAACTGGTACGTGACTATGGTTACCCTGCGAAAGGCAAGGCGCACGGTGACAAGTACCTTCTCTTCAAGACAGAGTTCAGGTATCAGCACAAACTGACACTGCCAGAAGATGCCGAGCGCGTCATCATTCGCACGGCGGACTTCGCGAAGCGTTCGCCGAAGATCGCGAAGCAGCTCAAGGTGTATTTGGAATCGCCCGACCGTAAAGACCCCGATCTCGCGAAACGCTTGCCGTCCATTATCACACGATTGCAGCCGGAGCAGTTGCGCGTGTGCGAGGCGGCAGTACAGCTGAATTTGTTTTCCTGGGAGAAGCTTCAGCCCGTACATCTGCCAAAGCGAGGTGAGTTCACGGCGGTTGAACTGTTTGCGGGCGCGGGTGGTTTGAGCATTGGCCTTGAACGCGCCGGAATCCACGTCGTGATTGCGAATGAAATCATGCCGGATTTCGCTGCGACCCTCGCGGCGAACCATCCTAATACCAATGTAATCAATGAGGACATACATAAGATCAACTTTAGGGATGAGTTGCAAAAACTGGGGTTGGCGTCGGTAGATGTATTGTCTGGAGGTCCGCCGTGCCAGGGCTTTTCAACCATTGGCTCAAAGAACCGTCAAGACCCGCGCAATTCGCTCTTTTACGAATATCTGCGTGCTGTGTCTGAAACCAATCCCAAATACACGATTTTCGAGAATGTCTCTGGCTTCAAGCGAATGTACGACGGATTCGCATATGAAACACTAGTGAAGGAACTCAGCGAATTGGGATATGAAACCCAAAGCCAAATTCTCAATGCGGCTGACTATGGTGCGCCACAAATACGCTATAGAACTGTAGTCCTTGGCTGGCGTCGTGGATTGCCTCCCCTAGATTTCCCCTCGCCAACAAATGGCGAGAAAGAAGGGTTGCGTCCCTATCTGACGTTGATGGAGGCGATAAGCGATTTGCCCCCAATCGGCGCAGGAGAAAGTTCAAGTAACTATGCCACGCCCCCGCAGAATGAATACCAACGAAAGATGCGCGGAGAGCAGGAAGTGCTTTTGGAACACAATGCAGCCAACTACGGCGAGAAGATGCAAGAGATTCTTCGCATAATTCCAGAAGGAGGTTCAATAAGCGATTTGCCGATGCGTCTGCGGCCTAAGTCGGCATATTGCAACACATACGCAAGACTGTTGCCAAATGAGCCAAGCCCAACGATAACGCGCAATTTCGGAACGCCCTCGTCTAGCAGATGTGTCCATCCTTTCCAACCAAGGGCGCTTTCGACAAGAGAGGGGGCGAGGCTGCAAGGATTCCCAGACAATTACATATTCGTCGGTGGTAAGCAGTCAAAGAATCTTCAGATTGGTAATGCGGTTCCACCAATACTTGGAGAGGCGATTGCCACTATAGTGCGTGAGGCTTTACAACGAGAGGGGGTGCAACATTAGCCCACGAAAACTATTTCCTCACGCGACGAACAGTAATCGCGCTAAGGCTGGTTCCGAAAAAGGGATAGCTGGTAGACTGTACCCGATTGCCATTGCAGAACGGTTGAATGTTGACATTGACTTTAGGCGGAAAGTCTGCAAAACCATCTCAAAGGATGCCAAAGACTTTGATCTCGGAATTGCGGGGACCGATCTACCCGCTCGCGTTTGCAATGTTGTTGAAAGCGGTAAGGTAGTAACTCCTAAAACGAATTTGCGGATACTTTGGAAGGACGGAAGCGCAACTAACTTCCGCACTACCATATCAGATGCAAGTCAGATAGATCTTCATATTACGGACAATTTCATCAGCGAATTCTCTTCACAGTTCAATGTCGTGATTCCGGCAAAAGTTCAAGAAGCGTTGAGGTTATTCTCTGGTAGCCATCCCAGGCAGAAAGAAATCTTATCCGCAATATCTGTTGATTATGTTGGCGCGAAAGTGCGGCGAGATGTTGAAGAAAACTATTTTAATCGTTTGACGTTGGCATCAATGTATGGGTACGATGATGAAATGCCTGTACAATTACTAGAATGGTTTCGGCAGAACTGCGACAAGATTTTTCTGTTCTGTTTTGCAATTGGCTCCGCCAAAGACCGGCGCGAAATGGCCGATTTCATGTGGTACAAGACAGAAGAACAGGGTGATGATGGTTTTGAGATTTTCGATTTAAGGCGTTTCGCGAAAACCATTCAATTGGCTATGAAGTCGAAAGAGAAACGCACCTCTATGGTTCGTCCAAATGACGAGATGCAGATAGGCTCGACAATAGCATTCCCATTCGGCAACTTGCAGCAGCACGAAAACAAATTGCAATTCAGACACAGCCTGAAAAAGATGCGGGGGTTAGCCCTGTTGAAATGCGAAGGGAAGAACAACTTTGGTTCAGCGCCAAAGGTGAGTGGACACAAGAACGAGGAAATGATAGCGGAAGCCTTGAATAGGAACGCCGCATTCCGCGCACACTTCTGTGAGCGCATCGGGGTGAACGAATCAGATTTCGTCGCGGCAACGGCTGGGGGAAGGCACGCGCCGCAGGTCGAGAGCGTCATTGGCGGCAAGACAGCTGAAAAAACCGACATCAGGATATTGTGGAAAGGTGGAGCTCTGACAAATATCTCACTGAAGAAAGATGCCGCTGGACAAGTGTACCTTGTGACTGCGCGTAACTTTGTCGCGGTATATGAAGCGCAATATCATGTCACTGTGCCGGATAAGGTGCGACGGGCATTGGCATTGTTCATAGGAGAGGCCGACGATTCAAAGGCGATTCTTGACGCAACGGATATCGCTGTTGACGGAGAGAATGTCCGTGGCATGGCTTATGAGCAGAACAATAGGCTCGTGTTTGACGTCATACGCAACTATGATGCAAAAATGGCGTCCATGTTACTGGATTGGCTAAAAATGCAGATTGCTTCAATCTGCGAACTGTGCTTTTCTGCAGGCGCGGTGAAGGATAGGGATAAGTGGGCGAATGTCCTTTGGTACAAGAACCTGGTGGACGCCGACGGCCAAGGGCTGGATTTTCTTGTTCCGATAAATCGCATTGCTTCCGCTCTTTTGAGAAATGGCGAGAACAATGTAGTAGAGCGTGGACCGAGAAATGCCGGATCGACGATTCAACTTCCGTTCGGTCACTTGCAATACCACTTGAAGCAACTGGAGTTTTACCAGCAGTTGAAGAAGATACAATCACTTCTTGCGACTGTTTCTGAATGATGTATCGGAGGCATTATGAGTAATTGCATACGAATAGAAACTGCAGCGCAAGCCACCGCATTGTTCCGAGCGGCGTTGCCGAAAGAGCAGAGGGAAGAGCGGGTTTTCGTGCTGCCGCTTGATGCATACGGGAAGGTCCTTGCCAAGCCGATTCTGGTTTCGGTTGGGCATCAAGACGGTACGGCGGCAATAGACGCGGGCGCAATCTTCCGCGAGGCGTTGAAAGTGGGTGCGGAGGAAATCATCGTCGCGCACAATCATCCGTCTGGCAATCCGACGCCGAGCAAGGCGGACATTACAGTTACTGCGGAACTGAAAGAACTGGCCGAACGTCTTGGTGTTGTTTTTCTCGACCACATCATATTCGGCGCTGTTGAATCTTCCGGCGGTATGGGATTCGTTTCGTTGTCGGAAATGTAAGCTGTCGCAAAACTGTCGAACGCAATTTCCAGGTCAATTCGCTTGACAATGTTGGTGCGTTATGCCGACAGGTGTGTGGAACGCATGCGGCGCACGATGAGCGGATGATCTTCTGGCTCCTTTGGTGGAATTGATTGCCGGAAATTGAGCGCTGTGCAGACGGGTGGCGTCGGTCGCCATTGGCTTTGGCGTATCGTGAAGTGGGTGAGTGTGTGAGTATCAGTAGAGGTTTGTTGAAGGTGGGCGAGCCAGGTTGATGTGTGTGGGGAGTTTTTGAAGTTTTATAAAACATTGAAAATAAATTAACGTTTTATAAAACGTTAAAAATCAAACTGCTGCAGGCGAGAGTCCCGTTCCAGTTGCGCCGCCAAGATTGCGGCGTTCCCAGTCAGGCCGCGACAAGCGCGGCCTCTCCCGTGGCGGCGCGGCCGGAGTCCGCACCCTACCCGGTGGGTGTTCTCCCTACACGGAGAGTTTGGGGTTCCTACACGGCGAAACGACTCTCCTCTGCGCGGTACGTCACATATTTGAATATGTGACGTACCACGTAATCATCCCGTGGGGTGTGATTGTTCCGCACCGTAATCGCACGCGGGTTTGGGGTGGTTTGCTTTGTGCCTTTTACAACGGTTATTGCCTGTAGAAAAAGGGGAGTGGGCGGCTCGGTGATCCGCCCCTGCCGTTTCGCCGCCAAGATGGCGGCGTTCCCAGTCAGGCCGCGACAAGCGCGGTCTCCCGTGGTGGCGCGTTCCCCCTACATGGAGGCGTGTGATTGTTCCGCACCGTAATCGCACGCGGGTTTGGGTTTCGGGGTTCTATTTTCGCCAAATATTGCCATTCAACAATCGGGAAATATGATAAACTAACGGGGAACGGCGATGAATGTACTTGAAGGCATAGATGCGTTAAAGAGCGGGCTGATGTGGGTCGGTCTGTCGGCGCTGGCCGCGATTACGGTCGGCGTCGTCGGTGCGTGGCTGTGCAGAGGTGTCGCGTCCGCCACGCGTCGTCTTCTGACGGTGGCAAGAATTATCGCGTTTGCGGTCGTTTCGGCATTCTGCGTCTTACGCGGCGGCGCGAAGTTCCTCATGCCGCTACCTTCAACGGGCGGGACGCCCGTTGTCCCAGTGGTGGTAACGCAAGAGGAGATTGCGCAGGGATGGCGGCTTGAGAGCGTCGTGACGAATGACGCGGTTTCATACGCGATGCCGACGAACGGCGTTGAGTACGCGCCGTGGTCGCTGGGCGGCGGGTATGAGATGCACTTTCCGCTCGACCTTGGCGATGATTTCGGATTCCCATTCGGCACGGGCGTGGTGCGCCGCCTTGATGTACTTTCGGGCGGTATGGTGGAGTCGTTGCCGAGGCAACGGGTGGAAGGGCAGTATTCGTCGGCGATGTCGATCTGTGCGGCGCGGGAGTGGGCGTCGATTGTGCCGGGTGTGGGGAGGTTCTGGTGGGCGGAGGCGGCGCGGCCGGAGTCCGCGCCCTACCAGGCCAAATTGCTCACATGGGAGAATGTGTATGCGGGGCGCGACCGCACGGGGCAGTACAACGCGCAGATTGAGTTTCACGACGACGGCAATTTCATTACGCGATCTAACAACGTGGAACGGGTGTATCGGCGCGTGTTGCCGTTCGACCTCGACAATGAGGCATGGGCGGCGGTGGCTTTTCCGTCGAACGCCGCCGAGATAGCCGCCATGGGTGGTTACGCCGCGTGGGCTGCCGCGCGGGGTGCCTATCCCGACAGGCGTCTAGTCTCGCTTGGCTTAGCGTTCGATGACGGGAGCGTGCGGCCCTCTCTGCTTGATTTCTGTGGAGTCCCCGTGGTGGCGGACGGCGCGGCGGAACTTGTGTTCGCCATTGACTGCGGTGCGAAGGTGCCGTTCTCGCTCACGTCGGGGC
>CACZAK010000139.1 GCA_902779075.1 uncultured bacterium
GCAGACGCTCGGCGGATAGATGTTGTAGAGGATATTGTTGATCGATGTGAAATCAGAATCCGCGTCCGTAAGGTCGGGGGGATTGTACCAGGCGTTGTCGTCTCCAGTCCATCCGAAATTGAAATGTACATAAAGCGTTCCACTGTTGTAGCCGTAGCCATCCGCGACAATCGCATGGCCGGGAACGGACACGCCGCACGGACTCTTCAAGTCGAGGCTGGGCAGAATCGCCCGCTTGATTTCGTCCAAGCTGCATCCGTCCTTTTTAATTATCAGTGCGGCGTTCTTGTATTGGAACTGGTCAACGAGGCGGGTAGCAAACAGGCTATAGTGCGCACCACTGCCATCACTTGCATAATCCATGTGTACGCTCCGCCCGACGTCAAGCGTCAGTTTGCCGATCGCCTTTTTCTGGGCAGTGGACGTGAGCCATGAGACAGTCCCCGGCATGTTGTCCCAGTCGTATGTACCGCCAAACGTCTTGACATCATCGTTCCAGGCCGTGTAGGAGCCACCGACACTTGTCTGATATCCGCTCATGTTCCAATAGATGTTGGTAGCCCCTACTGTGCCATAATAATCCTTTATTTTTGTGATGGACGCAGTGGGATATTTCCAGTAGCGCATGATCTGCGCACCGGCGGTTGCGACGCAGCCGCAGACATATCCACGGGGAGTATATTGGTTCTCGCCGTGTCCGCTCTGCCCCCATTTCGTCTCCATGAGCGCTTTCACGCGCACGTCGTTGATGGAATCGAGCTTCGTGCCCTGAAGCCTCGCCCCACCCTTGGCGCTTGCCGCCCCGCGCAGCCGAGCCCACTTGGCGGCCTTGTCACTAAGAGCGGCCGCCGCGAGCCGACGGCCGCCGCTAGAAGTGCTAGAAGCGCTAGAAGTACTAGCCTCCTCCATTGCCGCCACGTCGATGTTGAGCATCACCATCAGGGGATTCTGAGTCGCGTTCGTGTTCCACGTGCTGTCCTTGGAGTAAGCGAGAATCGGCTCGATTTCGGTGTCGCCCGAAGTGACCACGAAACCGCCACCCTGGAGATTCACCACGTAGTACTTGCCTTTGCCGTCTTTCGCGTCATACGTCAGTACGCTTTCCGGCTCGGCGGTGATCTCCTCGCCAAGCGCCTCCCGCAGGTTGATCCACCCCCGTGCCGCATCTTTGGCGACATCGGACGAAACCTCCTCGCCCAGCGCCAATGAGAGCCAGAGGGCCGACATTGAAATGGCGATAGCTGCTTTTACCGTTTTTTTCATTTTCCTTCTCCTGTTTTCTTTTCTCTGCGTTCTCTGTCTCTCTGCGCCTCTGCGTGAGATTTGCTGCCCTACTCAATCACGGCCTTGTAGAACTTGATGGCGCCCTTGTCGATGATGAACGTCGCCTCTTCCCCGTCGCGGAAATGCAAGTCGTTGTCGTTCAGCTCGTAATTCTGTATCTGGGTGTTGATCCCCGACACGTTCGCGCCGCCGTAGACCTTGAGCGTTCCGTTGATCGGCGCCGCCTTCGCACCGTCCATCACCGCGAAGTTGCGCACGAGCTTCACCTTCACGGTGATGTCGTCGTCTCCAACCGCTATATCGGTGATCTTAAACGAGCCCCAGCCATCTACGCTGTAACTGGCGTTCATGATGTTCTCGTTGAGCAGATACGCCCTGGCGAACTGGTCGGATGTAAGGGTCTTGACCATCGCCGCAACGGCCGCATGGTCTCCGCGCTTGTTCAGCCATTCGGCCTGGTTGGCGGTGAGCGTAGTAGTTCCGTCGGAAACGGTCACGACCTCATCGGTCACGAACACGACAACCTTGTTCGTGTAGCTGCCGTAGATAGACGAGACCGATCCCTCGCCGACGTAGCCGATCGACCGCACGTAAGGCGTATCGCCCGCGAACGCGAACGGGAAAATGGCGTTTTCACCTGATGCGAGCGGCTTGAAGTCTGTGCCGTTCTTCACCGCTACGGTGTACGTTCTGTTCGTTACGTCCAGTTCAAACTTGACAGTATAGTCGTGATTGACCTCAGCCGTGATCCCTTCCGCTGTCGTGTCGAGCCACACGGTTCCGTTTTCATTTGTCGTGTAGACCTGGAAGCAGGCGTTCGTGCCGATGCGCACAGCCGCCTTCACGCCGTCGTAGTCCTGATGATCCTCCGCCACGCTGTTGAACGTCGCCGTCGTCTCGATGATGACGTTGCGCGCATCGGACGGATTGTCGGTCGTGAACTCGTTCCGCTCGTCGATCGCCACCTTGTGGTTGACGTACTCGACGGCGTTGGACCAGAGTCCCGTCGCTTCCTTGTAGTCCTCGTTCTCGAATATCCAGTACGCGGCGCGGTTCTCTGGCGTATCCTCGTAGCTGGCAGGATTGTCGCCGCTGGTCGGCCCGAAGAACTGCTTCAAGTAGTAGTCAATCGTGAACACCTCGCTCGGACGGTAACCGTCGGCGTATGCAATGGCCTTAATGGTACCTGTGCTGTTGTCTCTATCAAACACAAACGACCCGTCGTAGACGAAACTGGACGTCGTGGGCGTCGTTCCATTCGTCGTATAGTAGATCGTCGCACCGTCAATTCCGCTTGCGAGGCTGACGCTGCCCGAACGATAGTTTGAAGTATAAGAGCCACTCGCCTCCGCCTGCGGCGCGAGGGTGTAGGTTGCGGACGCAGTGCCACTCGCGAATGTCCCGCCTGTGAACGTGACAAACGCCTTGGCTTTGATGGTAGTCGTGCCATTCAGCGAGATCGCGCCCGTGTACTGCGCGCTGCTCGCCGTCGGTTCGCTGCCGTTCGTCGTGTAGCGGATTGTCGCGCCCGCAGTCTCGCAGGAGAGCGTGACTTGCTGCGGGATGTTGAAGAATGTCATCGCGGCTGGCGAGAACGCAGGTGTCGCGACCGTGCCGGCAAGGGTAAACGTTTGGGTGAAAGTTTCGCTGTCGCGGTAGCCGCTCTTGAAAGCTTTGGCCTTAATCGTCGTCGTGCCGGTTATGGTGATCTGACCCGTGTACGCCGTGCTGGAAGAGGTTGGTTCGCTGCCGTTCGTCGTGTAGCGGATCGTCGCACCGGACGTCGTACACTGGAGCGTGACGGAATGGGAGTTCGCGAAGAACGTCGTCGCCGTGGGCGATGTCGGCGTGGCAACAATTTCAACAAGCGTGAACGTCTGTGTGAACGTCTCGCTTTCGATATAGGCGTCCGCGAAGGCGGCGGCCTTGATCGTCGTCGTGCCGGTGATGGTGAACGGCCCCGTGTACGCCGTACTGGACTTCGTCGGCTCGCTGCCGTCCGTCGTGTAGCGGATCGTCACTCCGGACGTTGCGCACTGGAGCGTGATGGAGTTGGGGGTCGTGTAGAACGTCGTCGCCGTGGGCGATGTGGGCGTCGCGGCGCGGGTGGTCGCCACGGTGACGTTCTCAACCGTCAGGTTCGCCGCGTTGACCATGCCGTTGTACACGGCGAGCTTCGCGCCGGCGGCGGAACTCGTCACCTTGGCGTTCAAGCTGTCGCCGGCGATGGCGTTGACCCTCAGCTCGTGTCCGTTGAGGTCGATCGTCGCGCCGCTGTCAACCGCGACGTCGCCAAGCGCGCGCCAGTCACAGTCGGAAGAGAGCTTGACGGTCTGCGTGCCGGAACCGAACGTGAAGTGCTCTGGCGAGAACGCGTATTCGCCCGCCCCGTTGATCTTGATCGTGAGGGGCGTGACGAAATGGTGGTTGCTTTCGAGGATGCGTCCGCCGTAGCCGCCGCCGGTGTCGCCCACGATGAGGCGGAACCTGTGCCAGCCTTCCTTGACATCGATGTTGGCGTATGCCTGCTGGCAAGACAAGCCGAAGATCGCCCACTCGTCGTCGACCATGAACGCCATGTAGTCGTCCACGAATCCATGCAGGCCCCAGTTGCCGGCCTGCGCACGGGAGACGTAGAACCAGCCGTCGTAGCGGAACTGCTTGTTCAAAAGGCCGCTCGGATAGTTCATGCCGGGGTTGGGGATGATGCCGTTGTGGAGGTTGTCCACGCTGCCCTCGCCCTGAAGGGCGTAGTCGCCCATCGCCGCATCCTTGAACGCTCGGTTCCCGCTATTGCCCGCTGCCTTGCTGCCCCAGTACGTCGTCGTGCCGTCGTTGCCGAACTGCACCTTGCGCCAGTTGGGCGTGTAGCCGGAGGGAATGGTGAACGCGGTGTTGCCGCCGGGGATGATGACGGTCGTGTTCGCGTCGGGAAGCGCATCGGAGATGGTGCTGCCGTTCTGGTCGAGGCAGGTCCAGTTGGCGGAGTTCGCAAGCGCGGCGGCGGTCGGCGCGGTGGTTCCGCCCTTCCATGTCGCCTTCATGACGCGGGTGATCTCCGGAGGCGGCATGATTTCGTCCGGGCCGGCGTTCGCGTTCGCGGAAAGCTGCACGTCGCTCAGGATGCCGTTCCAGATGCGCACCTCGTCGTATTCCGCGCAGGCGTCGCTGTCTGCAGTGTAGAAGGAGTGTCCGAGATAGAGGACGGGGTTGGAAATCGACTGGATTCCGTTCGGGATGGTCATCGTCCCCGATTTCTGCAGCACGCCCGTCGCGGCGTCGCGGCGCATCCACCTGACGAACGTCGTGCCGTCGCGCTGGCGCTCGAACGTGGCGGAGATGTGGAACTGCCGTCCGAGCTTGTACGGCGCCATCGTGGTGTCCGTCGCGACTTCCGTCGTGTTTTTGGTGCCGGCGCGGTCGTTCGTGATGTCCGTGCCATACGACCACGTGAGGCAGAAGTAATGGGTGTTGTCCGCGCCGTAGTCGAAGACACGAGCCCAGTTGCGGGCTGCTGTCTGCGACGCCCAGATTTCAATCGTGGCGGCGTCGGTGTTCAGGAGATTGGTGCCGAGCTTGAGCGAACCCGAACCGTTGCCGCTGCCTGTCAGCTTCGCCTTGCCGTCGGCAATCGTGACGTTGGAGCCGACTTTCGTCGCGGTGGCACCGCCCTGTGAATCGTTGAGGTTGCCGTTGAAGCTCCAGCGGTGGGCGAGGGACGTGGAGACGAAATACGCGCCGCCGGCCGCGAGATCGAGGTCGAGTCCGTAGATGTTCTCGACGCTGCCGGAGTACGAGATGCCGCCCGCGCCCGCCGCGATGGACGTCAGACAGGACTTCACGCGCTGGACCACCCGCGTTGAGCTGCTGCCGCTCGTCGCGGTGATGGTGTACAGTCCGGCGGGGAGCATGAGCGCGTACTTGCCCGTGGAGGAGGCAGACGTCGCGGTGTACGACTTGCCCGTCTCGCGACACTCCGCCGTGACCGTCGCGCCGCCCACCCGGCTGCTACCGTTCTTGACGACGCCGCTCACGATGGTCAGGTCCGGGTCGCCTTTCGACGGCGGATAGACATTGTACATGACATCCTGAATAGAGGTAAATTTACTGTTTGCCGCAGAGAGGTCTGGCGGCGCGTACCAGCCGTCGCTGCTTCCGGTCCAGCCAAAGTTGAAATGGACATAGAGCGTGCCGCTCCCGTCGTAGCCGTAACCGTCGGCGACGATGGCATGGGCCGGGACCAGCGTCGGACAGGGGAGCCCCGCGTCAAGGCTTCCGAGCATGGCCGCACGGCTCGAGTCGTTCCACCCGCTCGTTATCTTCGAGTTGGCGTATGTGAACTGATCGACGATGCGGTGTCCGAAAACTGCACCCGGAGCGCCGCTCGCGCCGCTGTTGTTCTGGTTGTAGTTCATGAAGCACGTCATGCCGACGTCGCGGGTGAGCTTACCGATGGCGGCCTTGTAGTTGCTGTTGTCGGAAGACGACGGACTGAGCTTAATGTACGACCAATTGTACGTGCCTCCGAAAGCGGGGTTCCATGCCGTTCGCGTCGTGGCGGATGCACTCGCATCATAGCCATTGACGTCCCATCCCTTCTGCGTACCGCTGTAGTTGCAGGAACCGTACCAGTTGGCAGTGGCAGAGATGGCGGCAGTAGGATATTGCCAGAACCTCATGGTCTGTCCGCCCATCGTGGCAACGCAGCCGCAAACGGCACCGCCGGGCGTGTAGTAGTTTTCGCCATGGCCCGACTGTCCCCATTTCGACTGCACGAGCTGATCGCAGCGCAGGTCGGCGGTGGGCTTGGATGCCTGGAGGCGCAGCCCGCCCTTGCCGCTCGCCGCCGCGCGCAGCCGTGCCCACTTGGATGAGTTGGCAACACTGGGAGAACGGGCATCCTGCCCGTTCACTGGGGCAACGGCCGTCTCGGCCGTTACCGCGGAGGAGGAGAGACGCATGCCGCCTCCAACGGGCGAGACGCCCGTTGTCCCAGTACTCGCCTCGTCAACGGGCGAGACGCCCTTTGTCCCAGTAAGTTCGGCCGTCGCCGCCGCCACGTCGATCTCAAGCATCGCCATGAGCGGGTTCTCGGCGGCGTTCGTATTCCACACGCCCTCCTTCGAGTAGGCGAGGATCGGCTCCATCGCCGTATCGCCGGAGGTCACGACGAAACCGCCGCCCGCGAGGTTCACGACATAGTATTTTCCATTGCCGTCCTTCGCCGTGTACGCGAGGACGTTCGTCGTGGGCTGCGCGGTGAATTCTGCGCCCAACGCCTCCTTCACGTTCACCCATCCGGCGACGGCGGTCATCGCCTCTTCGCCCGTCACCTCCTCCGCGCACAGCGGGAGGCTTGTGCTTGTCGCGACAGCAACCGCGAGGATTGCCGCCGTGTTGAGGAAACTACTGAATACATTTTTCATGTTGTGTCCCTTTTATGGCTAGGATTTAAACTATTCTACCATTTCCCCCTCCGTGTTAGCAAGGCTAATGTAAGCGGAAGTGGATTTTAATCATCGTGGGAGGGGGAGCTTTCGTTAAACCTCTTCACTCAGCACGCAGTCGCCGCCGTGGAACACGAGGACGAGGCGGTGGAGCGTGACGGTGCTAGTGGTACAACGCGCTGCCAGCGCGTTGCCGTCGCCTTCGGGAACGGGCTGGCAGCCCGTTCTACTAATTTGCCACTCGGCAATAAGCGCAGGATCGGCGGAATACTGGTCGAGCTGAACAATGGCCTGCTCCTTGATCTTCTCAAGTTGCTCCTTGGTCGGCGTAGGATCGCCCGCCTTCACGTACTTCATCTCGATGAGCGCGGCGTGTGCTATCTCCGGCCAGCGCAGGAGCTGCGGTTCAAGCGCAATGTCGTAGAACCCGCCGCCAGCCTCGCGCTCGTGCTTCACGAAGTACGGCCCGCCGGCGGCGACCAGAAGCGCGACGAGCGTGGACTGCACCACCTTCTCACCATCCACCGCGTCGCGCACCGCGAAATTCTCCTTCACGATCTGCGAGAGGACGCCTGCGAAGCCCTTCCATTCCCCCTTCTCGGCGAAGTCGCACAGTCCGTCGTTGATGTCGAACACCCGCTCGTCGATCTCATGGACGTCTGAATAGGCAGCCGGAATCATCTTCGCGGCAAGTTCCTTCAAGGTCTCGTTCGGGATCCCAAACGTCGTCTCGCCGAACTTCTCGCCCGTAATCGTCGTGATGCCGAACCAGTAGAGGAGCGAGGTGAAGTTCTCCTTCTTCGTCAGCTCACGCGCCTGGAACGACTTCACCAGTCGCTCGGTGAGGTTTCCTCCCGCAATCAGGTTCTCAAGCACGTGGAAGTTACCGTTGAGCCGGCTGTCGAGCGTGACAAGGTGGCGAATCTTCGAGTAATCCGTACGCAAGTTCTCGTCAATTAAGTCCGGCGGAAACTGCTTCGTCTGCCAAAGGTAGTTGAACAACGAAAGCACGATCGTGGTATTTGCAACCGAAGGGGCAGATGCTCTGCCGAAGCGGTAGTTGTCGTACCACCTGATCGCGGTGTCATAGGCCCTCTCCGCGTCGAAGCCGCAGTGCGCGGCATAGTAGTCCGAGATGGCGCGGAGGTCGTCATGGCGGAAACCCGTGAGGTCCGCGTACTGCGGCATGAGCGAGATGTTCGTGCCGATGTTGAAGCCGCTCGTCACATCGTCCATCGTGACGGGCGATACGCCCGTGATGAAGAGACGGGTCAGGGGGGATTCGATGTCGGATGTCGCCGTCTTGAGGATCGTGAAGAACTGCTTGACGAATCCGTCCCCGTGGCAGAGCTCGTTGTAGGCGTTAAGCCCGCTCTCCGCGAGGATCGTGTTCGTGAAGTTGTCGTACTCGTCGATCATGACGTACAGCTTGTGCTTTCCATTCCTCATGCCAAGGAATATCTCGTTCAGCTTCATGCAGACATTGTCGGCGGCAAATATCCTCTCGGGAAGTCCGTCGGGAAGCAGCTTGGCGTACGTTCTCGCGAACGTGTCGCAGCAAAGCCCCGCGTATTCGTCAAAGGAATCCTGTACCTTGGAGACGTCTTTCGAGACGGCCGAGAAGTCGAACTTCACCACGAGGTACTTGCCCCGCTCTTCGGTCGGGTTCGCGCCGATGTCGGTGCCGGAGAAGAATTCCTCGAATCGGTCTGCATAGTCCACGTCGTAGTAGGCGCGCAGCATCGTGACGAGCATCGACTTCCCGAACCTGCGCGGACGCAGAAACACCGCATACGCGGTCTGCTCCAGATCGCGTATCTTCGCGGTACGGTCAACGAACCAGGCGTTCTTTTTCCTGATCTGCGCGTAGTCCGCCACGCCGTAGAGTATGGGCCTTGTCTTTTCCATGCCCAAAAGTATACCACAATTTCGGGCACTTGTCCGCGCGTTTCCGCATGTTTGTCACTTCACGAAGACCGTGAAGCCGTTGGTTCTGCTCATGTAAACGGTGCTCACGCCGGCTTCCGCCACCACGCGGAACGTGCGGTTGCTCGCGCCGACGGCGGAGAACCTCTGCTTGATGCCGGCCGGAAGAGACGGTGCGGAGAGGACGGGCACCATGCCCGCCGCCTTGAGGTCCGCGTCTGAAATCGCCGAACCGTCGACGTTCACCGTTCCCGCCGCCGCGAACGTGCCCGTCACGGACTGCGCGTTGTTCATGCCGGTCAGTTTGACCGTCGCGCCGTCGGCAAGCGTCAGCTTGGGAATCGCATTGCCGGGCGTGAGCGTGCCGGTCACCGTGAGCATGGCCGTACCTGAGACGGGCTTGCCATTGTTCACGAAATCGGCAACCGTGAGTGGGTCGTCAACAACCAGCCTGCCGTTGGCAAGAACAGCCAACTCGCCACTTCCAGAGTAAGTTCCCTTGAGAGTGGAACCCGTGTACGGATACGACAAATTCCCGGCATAGGACCACGGTGCGGCCGCGATTTCAATGCGGCCGTCGTTCACAATCGAGCCTACGTCAACCTGCGTATCGGTGAGCAACGTTCCATTCGCCCCGATGGCAATGCTCGAAGATGTTCCTGTGTACTTGCCCTTGCGGATGTTTACCACGCCATCCTGTATGCTGAGTGTGCCGGCACCGGAAGTTGTGAACCGTTTCGCCCAGAGATAGAGCGTGCCAGAACCTGTCTTCGTGAGCGTGTGGTTACCGAGGTCAAGCAAACACTCGTCCGATGCCTCCTGATGCGTGCTCTTGGATACGACACCGAAGTCATAGCCAGTCGCACCAAGAGCGATGTCGCCCGCGAGGGTGAACGTGCGGGCATGGCCGGTAGTCCATTCGCCCCAGTTCAGCCTACCGATGTCAAGTGCACCGCCAAGGTTGACGATCGGTCCTGGAGCCGCCACGCTACCAGTCGCGACACCTGTCCCGGCAAGCGTATAACGGTAATAGAGACCGCCCTTGCCGTTGATGTCAACCATGCCACCCGCCTCGACGACCACGTTGCCGTCGATTTCGCCGAACGGCCCTGCGCTCGCGCCCTGTCCGACCGCCAAGCCGGCAACCGCGACCGTGTCAGACTTCACGACGAGCCCTCCCGTGAAGGCGTTCGCGCCCGTGAACGTCACGTGCCCCGAACACACCTCCACCGCGCCCTCGCCGGAGAGCACGCCCGAAACCGTGCCGCTGCCTACATACGCGATCGTCGCGTTGCTGCCCGCCGTCGCCGCCACCGCGCCAAGCGAAGTCGGCACGGTGAGATGCACGCCCGCACCCGCCTCGATGTCGCCGAAGCTCGCAGTGATGCCCGAGGCGACCACAAGCGAATTCGTCGTCACGTCAACGCCCGCCGCATTCACGAACACGATCTTGCCGACGGACGTATTCTCGTCAACCGTGAGCGTCGCGCCATTCGCCGTCACCCTCACGCGGATCGTCGCCGCGTCGTCGTCAAACGTCTCTCCGCCCGTGTAGTAACTCCAGTTGCGGTCCGCGTCGAGCGTCCACTCGTTCGCGTCCGGCTCCACCGCCGCCTGCACGTCATAGACGCCGTAGCCACCGATCGTGGGAGACGTCGCCGGCGACGCGTCGTTGCCAGCGTATGTGATGGAAGTGCCGTCGTACGCCGTGACGAACTGGTAGCCGAGGCCGCTGCCGAGGCCAACATAGCGTGCCTCCTTGGCCTCACCATAAACCCCACCATCGCCATTCGTGAACTCAACGATGGTTGTCTTGATCCAGTCGGTCTGGGACTGGAACTCCACGAGGATGCGCGTTACGTCGTCTCCGTCTTTGATGACGCGCTTGTTGTATCCGTTTACGCGGTCTGCCAATGTGGATATGCTCGGACCGCCCACACGCGCCGTGAACGTGGCGTTCTCGATGTCGTTCAGCGTCGCACCCCTGAAGAGCAGCATCGGAGAAGTCTGCACGAAACCAGGAAAGACCTGAAGGCCCCAAAGGTCGTATTGGTTGTTGTTTTGCCCGCCGTTGATGTTATCATACGAAGCGTTGTCAGACGGCCCAACCGTGAAGAACTTGTCGTTGAAATACTTGGTGTTCGCGTTACCGGATGTCGTCCACGTATTGCGGACTTTCTGCATCGTGACCGCGCCGTTGGCATTGTACGCGAACTGGACGTAGGCCGACTTTTTCCAACTCCCGTCCTCGGCGGTGAACTGCACGGCGAGCTTTTCCGCGTCGCCAGACGAAGGATAGAGCGT
>CACZAK010000140.1 GCA_902779075.1 uncultured bacterium
GTCACGGAAGATGTTGTACGAATAGTACAGGTCTAGTCCCGTGCCGTCGATCTCGGCGGAGACCAGGGACGTGCAGCCCTGGAACGCCGAATCGCCGAGAGAGGTCAGCGACGACGAAGTCCGCACGGAGGTCAGCCCAGTACATCCCTGGAACGCCAAAGAGCCGAGGGACGTCGCGAGCGGCAGGTTGAGACCGCCCACGATGTTCGCGCAGTCCTGGAAGGCATAGTTGCCGACTGACGTGACCTGCGAGAAGTCCACGCTGCCGAGCGTGACTGCAGGGTTGCCGTAGAACGCCCCGCTGCCCACCGCGCAGTTTGAGAGCGTGATATTCAGGCTCGTCATGTTGCCGTTGCTCAGGGCGGAGGACCCGACCGCGCCTATCCGCCCGTCGAACGAGACGGCCAACCCGTCATCGCCGTTGCCGACACAGTAGAGAAAGTAGTCGGGAACCTCGGTCACGCCTCCGCCCACGGACACGCTCCGAAGTTTGGGGCATCCCCCGAAAGTCCCGGAGGCATAGGCATAACTGCTGGAGTAGAGACGGGTCACGCCGTCGCCGAACGCAACGCTCTGCAGATTCACGCAGTCACGGAAGATGTTGTACGAATAGTACAGGTCTAGTCCCGTGCCGTCGATCTCGGCGGAGACCAGGGACGTGCAGCCCTGGAACGCCGAATCGCCGAGGAACCGATGGACTTCAACTTATTGTGAAACGAAACGGATGTGATAAATGTCTTGTTTGCGAAAACCCAACTGCCAATGCTAGTTACTGTGATTGTATGATGCCGTGTATGTGTCTCGCCATCATTGTCCTTGTAGGTTTCGGCTACCGTGAATGATGTTGGAATGGTGATATGCGACGATGAGCCACTATACCCTGTCAATGTCGCCTCTTTGGTTGATAGGCTATACGAATAGGAAAAATCGCTCACGTTTATGTTTTCACCTAATGCAGTCACGGCAGACAAAACAATCACGCGCATCACCTGGATGGCGCGTAAGTAACTTATCCTGTTTCTTCTCTTCATCTTCTTACTTCCCTCTACATGAAAAAAAGCGTACCCCAGGCTGTATCTCAATCGAGGCACGACCAAGTACCCTTGGAGAAATACAGAATAGGGTACGCAAAGTGCCTTGATACACTCTGCGATACCACATATTCTGCCTCGCCTTAGATTTCCAGTCTTTCGTTTGAAGTACAACACGCAGTTACGCGTTTTCCATGATGGTAAAGAACAATGTCCCATACTCGCCTTTCCAAGCTTTCAAAGACGGCGTATATCTTACCAAAAAACGCTGCCGGTAACAAGACGGCGACGAAATTCAGAAATTGAAGTTTTGCGTAAAATGTGAAATCCAACATAACTTGAACAGATCATCAAGCGTTACTTCGGAATGAATGAGGAAAATCGCCCTCCATCTGGGGCTTTCAAGCGAAAATACTCTCAGGAATGAAGCAGCTCGCAAGCACGTGGCCCTTCACGACTACAGATGATACCCTGATCGACCGACCCCTGAACATCTTGAAGTTATCAAGCCACTGGTTCCGCAGCGAGAGCGCCATCTCCCCGGTCTCGGCTTGAAAAGACTCCACCACAAGGTCCTTGGGCGAATACCGGATGCCCGTGCCGAGTGCCTTCGACACCGCCTCCTTCGCGCACCAGAAGCGAATCGTCGCGCTCGGCGCGTCCACAGCCCGCACCGCGAGTTCCCTTTCCTCGGGCGTGAATACGCCATTCGTAAATTCGTCGGAAAGCTCGCGTCCTAGCGCCTCAACGTCCACCCCCACGCGCGCGTTCGCCGCCACCACCGCCACAACGAACCGCGAGGTGTGCGCGATCGAAAGGTCAATGTGCGTCGTGAGGCGGTCGCCCCACTCGCCGATCGGACACGGCTTGCCGCTGTCGTCCGCCCATATCTGCACGTCCGCATCGCTCCACCGCGCCTGGTAGTTCTCGGCAAGGAAACGTCTCACAGCCTCTTTCGCTGTGATGCGCCCGAACAGCCACTCCGTCCTACGCGACACCGCACCAGGCATCTCCGCGAACGCGCGTCGCTCGTCATGGTTGAGCACGATCTGCGAAACCGTCTTGAGCCACAGTTCCTCGTTGCGCTCGAAAAGCGGATACGGCACGTCGCTCACCATCGCGCTAGCCACGGTCGTTGCAGGTGCTCCAAGCGCGGCAGGCGGCACGACAGATGTGAGGAATGTCTGCGCGGGAGCGAGAAGGAGCGACCGATATTCGGGCGGAACGCGCTCAGCCAGTTCCTCGTAGCCGCGCAGTTCCATCACGCGCGTGCCGTTGCCGTCGGACACATGGATATCCGCCAGCACCGACCGCGGCGTAACGCCCGTCGTGCGCAGATAGCAATGGAGACGCGCTCCCTCCGTTGGCAGCGATGCGTGAAGTTCGAGGCGCCGCAGACGGAACCCGAACGAGAAAGCTCCTTCGAAGCGACGATGGCTGCGCCAGAGAGCAAAGCCGTCCGTGACCGCCGCCAGCAACTGCGGATTGAGCGCCCACTGCGGCACGCGGGTGAAGGCGAGGGCAGACTCTGCGGACGGTACCTCCACCTCGTAGTCAAGCCCCGCCTCGCTCCAGCGGTCCGCCGAGCTTATGCCCTGCAGAAGCGCTCCCGAAAATAGACGGTCGGGGTATATGTCGCTCGGTGCCCAGTGTACCTCGCGCGCACGTGTAAGCTCCGGCGGCGTAAAAGCCTCGGCCTTGGTCTGACCTTCCGCCAGCACGAACGTGCCCTCGCACGCGGGCCACGTCCATGCTACATCCGTGCCGTCCTCGCGTACCTGGACCTTCACCGCCGCCTCCGCGGGATCTGCCGCCGGTACGCGCTCGGCTCGCACATGCAGCGTAAGTCGGTCTTCCTTGAACGCCACCGTGCGTCGACCGAGGAGGTCCTCAACGCGCGCAACGCGCCGACTCGGCAACAGCATCTGTGCAAGCTCCGCCATGATCTCCGCGGCGGCTACGAGCGTAAGCGGGGTGAAGCCGCGCAGACGATGGTCCGAATATGACAGACGCGAGACGCCACGCGCGAAATCGGCGAAAATCGGCTGAGCCTTGAAATCAAACGTCTTGCGGATCTCCAGCGACACCCCCGGCTGCTCCGCCACCACGTCCGCATCCGAAATGAGCGGGTTGAACGCGCCGAAGTCAAACTGCCGCCGTGCCCGCGCGCGCGCCCGCACCGCCGCCGCGCGCGCGCCCGCTTTCGGACGTTCCCCGGGCACGGTTGCGGCGGACGACACCATCGCGCCGCCGAAGGACGGTCCTGCCTTCTCAAGGGAAAGACGCGGGAACTCGCGCGAGAGCCGCTGTTCGGTCTCTCGGCGGACGTCAAGTGCAAGCGGTGCGTCAAAATCCAGCAAGCGACAGCGCTTGTGCGCGAAAAGCGCCGTTGGGTCCACAGCCACGCCAAGCGCCGCGAGCTGTCCCACCACATGCTGCAACTGTAGGAGACCGGCGCGGTGTACAGAATCCGCCGCAAGCGACACATGGTCTTCCCCGCGCAGGATGTCGTCGATCTCGCCCGCAATCGCGCCGCGAGGACCGCATTCGAGGAACACTTTGAAACCATCTGCATACATCCGACGGATCGTCTGCTCCAGACGCACCGGCGCCACCCATTGCTCGGCTGCCGCGTCGCGCGCCTTGCGTGCTTTCGGCGGCAGTGGTTCCGTGGTGCCGCAGCTGTACACGGGGATGCGCGGACGGTCATCCACCCAGTTCCCCGCGAACTTGCGGAACTGCGATAGAATCTTCCCGCACCAGGGCGTGTTGAACGGGCGATCCACGGCAAGACGCATTCCGCGCACCCCGGCTGCCATGAGCGTGTGCTGTACCTCATCGAGAGCATCGAACGCAATGGCAAGCGTAAGATGTCGCGGCGACTGGTAGAACGCAACTGCCAACTTTTCCGGAGAAAATCCGCTTAGAAGCTCCTCCGTCTGCTCGGGGTGCGGCCAGACGGTAGAAACCATCACGCAACGAGGAAGGCCTGCGTGGTCTACTGCCGTGTTCACGAGCTTGTACATGTCGCGCAGGAACGCAAGGCGGTCTTTCCGCTCGAACTTACCAAACATCCCGCTCGCCGCGAACGCACTCAGGTCGCCGCCCGCGAAACCGGTCACGCCGTCGGGATGGATGCCAAGCGCCGCAAGTATCCGATAGAGCGCGGCATTGGCCGAGTAAGTGGAAACCATTGCCTCGGCGTATCCGCCAGCCGTGAAGACGTCGGCGTCATGTCGGTAGTACGGCGCCGGCGGAAACACGAATGCAGACGGCACGAACTTGCCCGCTCCTGCGCCTTTCAGCGCGGCCTCCAGCTCGTCAAACGGCATTCGGCATTCGCGGAAACGCACGGATAGGTCGCGAACCATCCCCGGATAGAACGACGGCGCGCCAGGGAACACGAACGCCAGCCGACCCAACGAGCCCTCGCCGATCATCCGGTCGCGGAAATAGTAGGTTCCCGACTTGTCGCGCACTCGCGGAGCATCGGCCGCAATGCGCGCCTCGGCGGAGACGAGCCGCGCGCGCAGTCCCGCCACGCTCGACGTGACCACGGCCAGCGTCGCACCGCGTTCCGCACCGTAATCGCGCGCGCACGTGTAAGCAACGTCCGTGATATCCGCTCCCGGCGCCTGTTCAAGAAAATGCACGAGACGACGAACCGATGCGAGCAGTCCCGCCGTGTCCGCAGCGCCCACTAGCACGAGCTCGCTTCCAAGCGTTCCTCCCGGCACGGCACTCATGCACGGTCCTCCTTCTCCGGCTCTTCCTCAAGGACAAGCGCCGCTCGGCGTCCGCCAACGTCGTTCACGAGCACGGCCGCACGGCGCGGCGACGTTGAGTCGCCCGTCACCCACGGTCGCGCCTCGTTCAGGAGGTACACGCTGCTGCCGACGTTCGATAACGCCTCGATCGGGTTTTCACACGGCATCTGCGGCGGCAACACGCGACGCCGGAGCGCAAGCGCGGCCTTTAGGATCGAGGCCGCAGCCTCCGCACGGAAACAATGACCAACGTTTCCCTTCACGGAGCCGATACCTACGAGCGGGCCGCCAGGACGATGCTCGCCCCAGAGCGACTGCACTGCCTCAACTTCTGCGGCATCGTAAGAAGGGATGCCGCTCCCGTCCGCCTCGATGAGGTCGATCGACGTGAGCGGCGCGCCCGCACGATCGGCTGCAGTAGCAAGCAACTTGGCAAGCGGCGCGGAGCCGCACGCCACGCCTTTCACGAGCGCGTAGATGCGATCATGCGCCGCAAGTGCATCCCCCTCGCGTTTCAACACGAAGAACGCGCCTCCTTCGCCGGGTACTGTGCCGTGTGCGTCACGCGAGAACGGCACAAGATCGCCGTCCGTCGCGAACTGCACCTCACCAGAGACGCCCTCAAGGAAAGAACGCGAAAGTGGCGGCGTGAGCGCGCCGGCGAGCGCAACATCCGCACGGCCGCTGCGCAGGTCGTCCATCGCGGCGCGGATGGACGCTATGCCAGACAGCGCACCGCCGTCAAGCGTTGTTGCGCCGCCAGAAAACGAACACTCGCGCGCAATGCCGCTCGCTATTCGGTTGCCGGATCCTGAAAGGAAACTCGCTGGATCCGGCGCGGGCAGCGACCCCACCAGTTCCGCGCGCACTGACTGAAGGACCTCCTGCGGCGCGTTGCGGAAGAAGTGGGTGATGATGTCCATCGTCTGGTCTACGAAGAAGGTGTGCTGCAGCCAGTTCATCGTCGACGAGTTAAACGGCGGAGCGTAGCCGAAGCGCACCGTGCCGCGTACCGGTTCGACGGCGTGCGGACGCATCCCCGCGTCCGCGAGCGCGTCAAAAGCGAGCTGTACGGCGAAGTAGCGGTCCTGGTTTTCGCCGATGCTCAACTCTCGCGGCACATCCTGCTCACGCGGAATGAAAGAGTAGAGCGAACCAAGCAGCGCGCCGTGCGTCGGATAGGGAGCGTCGAAGAGGTTACGTCCGCCCCACGGCAACGAAAGCTCCTCGCCGAGAGGGGCGATGCCGCTCGCGCGGTGCATGATCATCCGCCAGAACGCACCGGGATCCGGCGCGCATGCGAACCGGCAGCTCACGCCGACAATCGCAATCGGGGACGCATCCATCTCCGCCGCTTCCTTCCTACGACCGCACTACCCCGTCGCCGGTGACGACGTACTTATAAGTAGTCAGCTCCTCGAGACCCATTGGGCCACGAGCGTGAAGCTTATCTGTTGAAATACCGATCTCCGCACCCATGCCGAACTCCGCACCGTCCGTGAAACGTGTGGAGACGTTGTGGTACACGGCAGCGGAATCGACGTCGCGCAGGAACTTCGCTGCGCGGGCGGCGTCGTTCGTCACAATGCAGTCGCTATGGTGCGAACCGTAGGCGTTCACATGAGCTATTGCCTCGTCCACGTCGTGTACGATGCCCACGTTCAGGTCGAGCGAGAGATACTCGCGCGACCAATCGGCGTCCGTTTCATGCAGCGTCACGCCGCGCTCTTTCGCCCATTCCTCCACACGCGGGAGGAACGCGCCCGCAACCTTCGCCGCAACGAGCAGCGTTTCGGCGGCGTTGCAGGCGCTCGGACGCTGCACCTTCGCATTGTCGAGGATCTTGAGAGCCATGTCGAGATCCGCTGCGTCATCCACGTACACGTGGCACACGCCCTTGTAGTGCTTCAAGACAGGGATGAGCGCCGCCTCACACATCGCGCGAATGAGGCGTTCCCCGCCGCGCGGAATCGCTACATCCACAAGACCGACGGAGCGCACGAGCGCGGGCACGACCGCATGGTCGGTTATCGGAACGAGCTGCACGGCGTCGGCTGGCAGACCTGCCTTCGCGAGACCGGCGCGCACTGCTTCGTTGAGGGCCGTGTTTGAACGGAGTGCCTCCTTGCCGCCGCGCAGAATAATCGCGTTGGAGGTCTTCAGGCAGAGGGCCGCCGTATCCACAAAAACATTCGGACGGCTCTCGAACACCACGGCCACCACGCCAAACGGTTCACGCACCTTGCGGATGGAGATTCCACTCGGGCGGGTGCGGGTCCAGATATCGGCGCCGACGGGATCTTCAAGCTCCACGATGTAGCGCACCCCATCTACCATTGACTTGAAGCGCGCGGAAGTGAGCGTGAGACGGTCCACGAGCGCGGGCGCGAGGCCATTCGCCTGTGCTGCGGCGACGTCCTCAGCGTTGGCTGCGCCGATTTGCGGCTTTGCCGCGTCGAGGGCATCCGCAATCGCGGTGAGCGCGGCGTTCTTCTGTGCGGTCGTGAACGCGCGCAGCGCGGTTGCGGCCGCGCGGGCCTTCACGCCCATTTCATGAATCTGCTCTTCTACTGTCATGTGAATCTTCCTCCTGACGGTGTTATTATACCATAATCACAGAAGTTGACGCAAGACATGAGGACCACCAAACCACATCGCAGAATTATCTTCCAAACAATGACACCGCCTTCGTGCCGCACTTGACTTCCAACATTGACGCACCCTTGGCAATCTGTTCATGGACAGCGGGAATCTCTTCCAGCCTCGCTTTCGACACACCATAAGCGAGAATTTTCTCGCGACATGCCACGCAACATGGAATGCCCACGGCCGACTTCGGGAGCCGCATGTCGTCAAACATGAAGAAATCCTTCATCCAAACATATACATGTCCATCATCGGTTACATTAGCAGGATCGTCCACCTCCTCGCTGCAAAGCGAACAGTATATTTTCCCGAACGTCTCTATGGGCACAAAGATTCGAGCCGCAGCTACTATCTCCTCCGAACGTAATTCTTGAGCATCCTTCGTCACGCCATCTGCCACCGGGAACACGTACTCAAACTTCCAGCTGTCGGCACCACGCCGCACGATAACGATAAAAAGCCGGTGCAGCCGTCCCCCGATCTCTATCGTTCCTACGAAAGCAGCCATATCGTCCGCGTTGTGGTATTTCATAAAGAGGACGTCACGTCGACTCAGTCGCCCAAAAGAGACTTCGGTGAAATCTTCTACACCCTCCGCCTTGCTTTGGTGTGGATGGAGATGCAGTTTCCCGAACAGGACTCTTGGGAAATTCACCCAGTAGCCAAGGTCGTCATGTACATGTTCAGGTGACAGATGAAGGTGTTCAACCGATAGCCATTCATGATCACCAGAACCTGCCATGCTCGCGACGCAGTCGCGAGGTGAAACCATTTCAATTTCTGATTCCACGTTCCACCCCTTTGGCAGATAGAGATGACAGGAGAGCCGGTCAAGAACTACTTTTTGTTGCTCCCTCCACAATATTCCACGAAGTATCCCGTCCTTCCCAGCATCAAGAAACGCCAATGCACCATCCGCTTCCTTTTCATCTGATTGATGTGGTGTCTCAGGCACACGCTCAGCACATGCGCTTTGCTCTTCTGCGTCCAGAACTCCATATCGAACAAGCAGCTCACGCTCGGCAAATTCAGGATGTGCCTTAAAAAAACGCTTCCAGTCAATTGGCAACATCATAATATGATCGAACTTCCCGTCCCAATTCTTAAGCAACCTATAAACAGATGCCCCAAAACCAACTGGTGTTTCTAGCTTTGCCCCACCTGCGATCCGATCTGAAGCTGAATATGCGTACTCGCCCAACTGCTGCCAATTTCGCCATGCCGGTTCATATCCGATCTCCCTGATGACGTCACCAGATGTCGATTCAAAATTCCTTCTGGAAAACACCTTGTCCAAGCCACACGCACTCTTGATGCGTTCATTCAATTCAAGCACTTCGCCATGCGACATCTTCGGTTCGAAAATATTCTCCCACAGAAACAACACAGCAGGGACGCAAAGTCTGCACCGTTCGTCCCCCGATGAGAAGAACTGAATGATTATCACCCATTCTTCCAGAATTCTCTGCGTCACGACGTTTCTCAAGGCGCGATCTGTCAGTAAGCAATGGTCAACCCTCTCTTGATAGGCCCTGAACAGCTCGGCGGTGTCTTTGCCAGATGTCTTGCGGCATCCCAAAGCAACGATCACCGCGATCAAGGCAAGTACAAGAAAAATCCCAAAAACCGCTCCGATATTCTGCAGCGAAGACGCCGTACTTGTCGGCGAAACCGATGCTGTGGAAGACGGCGACTTGCTTCCGCTATCTGGCCTGATTACGCCAGCTTCAACAAGTATCCCATTTAGGACTTCCCTGCTCGGCTTGTTCGTTGAATTGAATCCGCGTTCCGCCATCAATCTTCGCGCTAGTTCCATTCTTTCGTGCAGGGGAAGCCTGTACGGAGATTTCTCCCACTTTTCCCTATCCGCAAGTAATTCCTGCTTTAAGGCATTTGCAGCAGACTCAACGTCTCCCCCATGCTCGGCGAGGCGGTGTGCCCACGTACAACGGCGAATCTCTCCCTCCCATGCCCTCAAGAGTGCCTCATTCTGCAATGCTCTTGAACGCACTTCGCCCTCTCTCACCTGGCCAACTACCCCTATGTAGAAAAATCGCCCGTCAACATTAAGATACCGTTTCGACAGCAAGCCCGTACCGTCCATTCCTATGAGCTGGTGATAATTGTCTATTTTGACATGAACCGAAACCGCGTTGCTCGAAACATTGCCAACACCATCTAAGCAGGTGAAAACGGGTTTCGCATGTTTCCTGTTAACAAACACTGACACGTCACTGCTCATTATGCGTTTCACGCGCTCGCGAAACTCCCGATTATCAATCAGATGCGGATTGTCATCACAGAACGAACGAACCGCTATGGTGTTCGAATAAATCCGATCTAGAAGTTCCCACGAAGCTAACGTCTCGAAAATTTCGTGTGTAGGTATCAGACCACGTTGCGGATCGTACCAACTACCCAAAGAATTACTCTCCCTCTTTGACCTTGCAGGGTCTGGCACCCATATCTTGGGCAGCAGTTCCCTTTCACCAGACATCGCCCCCGAAACATTCGCCGCCTTTATTGTGCCAGCAAATAACGCCAAAAACACCACGATGCCAAACACAAAGTTTTCCACAAACAGATTTCTACGCACCATGAATCATCTCCTTTGAGTTTCTTCCCATGTGCTCTCTGTACGTGCCTCTTCAATGCAAAAACGCCCACAAAAGCACAAGGACTCCGAAATACGCCAGTACATACCACAAACATCCCGCCTTTGAAGAGCTGCCATTCCTTGTTTCAATCGTCTTCTCCTGCTCTGTATTTGAGTCTCGCCTTACGGCCGCCGACTTCATCTTGACATATTCCTCAATGCCGCCAAAGCACCTCCACGCCATCGTCCATAATTCGCAGGAGATTGATTTGCAAGGTTTCATGAAACTCACGATAAGCCATCCCTTGGGAAGTTCGTATGGATTATCAATGGACGCGCCAACGTGAAACTTACCGTCATCCTCGGAGAACCAGGTCTGAATGTAGTTATACCTGCTCGACCACTGGTTGCATAAATCGAACGCCTTGGGCCACATTTCCTTGGGTATGCATCTTGACAAACTCCCCGCAAACTCAAGTCTTTGAACGTTGCCGTCTTCCAGTAACCGGACAGTCATTTGAAACCCGGATCCGGGATCGTCGCCAAGCACACGCCCGTTAATTACATATCCATCTTCAATCTCTTGGTGCGGGAATTCGACTCCGCTAAGTGTTATCATGCAGTCAAGATCGACTTTCGTGAATCTTTCCATGATTATCTCCCTGTTTAACTTTTGGCTTTAGATACGTCTCTGACGCATTGACGTCAGTTAAATGCGGGCAAACTTCTTGCATATCAGCATAAACGCCGTAGTCACTGCCGTGAAATATGGCTTCAGCCAATGCTCTACGAGCCATCCATCGGGCAGCATGCCAGGATCTTCTATACCCTTCTTCACGTAAAAAAAACCGCTGGTTGAGAACGAAGATGAAACTCCGGGATGGACAAGCGTTGGCAACTGGCTGCAGAATCTGACAGCGTCTGGACGCTGTTCCTCCTTCAGATTAAGCGGATATGGCTTGTCGGGAAAACGCGGAGCAAAGCAAATGATCTCCAGTTGTTGGTGGTTGCCATAGTCCGTGTCCTGCAAGTGGAACAACACGACCGCGTCAATCGCCTTTGGCGTGTTCTCTTCCGATTCGGATTCAAGTTGAATTTTGGAAGTGTCGATCTGCAGACTGAGCTGGACGTACAAATCTCCATTATTGTCTTTGCCCGGCGACTTCCCCAGAAATCCACCTATCAAAGCACACAGTTTCTCTTGTGTCATTTTAGTCATTTTTCATACCTCACTTTTTCGTTTGCCCCTAAAAGACAGCACTGACATTGTATCAAATGCGAACATCTTGCGCAAGCGGGTATTGCCTGCAAGTGGGCCACCAAACCACCTAACTCAAAAAAAAGAGCCGGCGGCGCCCTACTCTCCCGCGGGCGAGTCCCGCAGTACCCTCGGCGAAGAGGCCCTTGACTTCCGTGTTCGGAATGGGAACGGGTATGACAGCCGGAGCGTGAGGCGGTCCACGAGCGCGGGCGCGAGGCCATTAGCCTGTGCTGCGGCAACGTCCTCTGCGTTGGCTGCGTCGATTTGCGGTTTTGCCGCGTCAAGCGCATCAGCGATCGCGGTGAGTGCGGCGTTCTTCTGCGCTGTCGTGAACGCGCGCAGTGCCGTTGCTGCGGCGCGGGCCTTCACGCCCATTTCATGGATTTGTTCTTCTACGGTCATTGCGGTATTCCTCCGGACGGCACTATTATACCACAATTACAGGAGGCAGTTGCAAAACCCCCGCGATTTTGGTAGGGCGGCATGACCCAATGCCGCTGCGGCGCGATGAGGCCATCGCGCCCTCCCGGGCTTTGCAACTGCTTCTCACGCAAAGTCCGCAAAGTGCGCAAACCGTCGGCGAAAGCGGCAAGAGCGCCGCTTTCCCGAAGGAGAGCCTTCAGGCAGCAGTTTTTGGGAAGATGCAGTTGAGTGACCGGTTACGGGAGGGCCGAGCTTGTCGCAGCCGAATCGTGGAACGGGCGTCCCGCCCGTTCACCGCCCTACTCCACCGTCACCGCAAAACCCGCGCCGCCCGGACCCGTCGCGCTGCCCTGCCCCTTCCCGTCCACGACCACGCCGACCACCCTGACGGTGAACTTCTTCAGCTTACCATCCTGGACCGCGTAGATCTTGAACGCCCCCTTGAAGATGCCGGTCTTCGGCGTGTACGCGAGCTTCATCTCTCCGATCGGGCTCTTGAACGCCACCGCCACGGGAGGGACGCGCTCCTGCGCGTCCAACGCCACCCTCACGCCCTTTGCCATGACCTTCTTCGCCTTGCCGTCGTCCAGCAACGTCGCCGTGCCGGAAATCTTCACGTAGCCCTTCTTGTCGGCCTTGCCCACCTTCACCTGGATCGTACCCGCAAGTGCGCCGCCCTTGTACAGGGCGCCGTTGGCCACCTGCGCCTTGGCGTAGTTCGAGGAAATCGTGCCGGCGTAAACGGGCCCGTTCACGACCACATCAGTCGTTGAGCCTTGAACAGGATTCTCGCCGCCGCCGGTTTCTGATTCACCGCCGCCGCCGGTTCCTGATGCATGGCTTCGCCAAGCGCGGCCATGTATTGCATAAAGCGATTATCTGTAATCATAACTCCGTGAGCAATCGCGCGGAATTCTATCACATTTCCCATGCAGAAGGAATACCGTCTCAAGGCCAGATGATCTGGAAGTCGTCGCCGGCGGCGGGAAGATCGGCTTCGAGACGCGCGATGAGCGGTTCCCAGTCCTCGCCGGAATCGATGACCTCGTCGTCGGTGCCGACGATGGAATAACTCGCTCCGACCTCGTCGGCCGTTACGGAAAGCGTCGTCTCGCCATCGTGAAGCAGCGCCCCGCTCGACGACGTCGCGAGCAGCAGGATGGCAAGACGGATCGCCGCGCCGATCCGCGCGGCATCCAGCTTCTGCTCCTCCTCCTCGGACAACACCCGCGCATACGGCAGGTTGTATTCGATCTCCAGCCCGTCCGACTGCCACGAAAAGGCGAAGGAACGGCTCTGGAGCCCATGCCCTTCCACGAACATCTCGAGCCCATCGTCCGATTCAAGCTCCGCCAACGCGGCCTTGAGTTCATTGATCGTCTCTTCTTGCTTCGTGCTTTCCATTCTGCACCTCTCGTTCTTGCCGTGTTTGCACTGCCCACAAAATTGCATCACATCGCGAAAAGGTCGTCAAGCGTTGCAAACGACTGGACCCTTCCCGAATAGGCGTTCGGTTTGACGCCAAAAGACGTGACCATGGTCAGATGAACGGCCTTGCGCGTCTTCGTGGCCGCCTTGAATTCAGACTTCTTGTTCATCAGCGCGGCATCGTCCGCCGCCGTCATCGCGTACGGCCCCGCCCAGTACTTCATCTCGCAGATGTTGATGATTCCGTCCCTGCGGTCGATCAGCAGGTCGACCTGCGCATTCGCGTTGCGCCAGGAATGAACGTTCGTCAAGACGCCGCTGATGCCGAGCGCGTGCTTGATGCCGTTGATGTGCTGCAGGCACAGTCGCTCAAACGCAAGCCCCGCCCACGTCGAATGCACACGGGTGTCCGCCATCGCAGACCAGTAATGCGGGTCGTTGGCCTTGTTGGTCTCCATGAACCTGAAATAGAACAGCGTGAAGTTGTCGATGAGCTGGAAGACGGCCCCCTTCGTCTTCTTGCCGATTTCCGTGAACTTGCGGATGAACCCGCATTGCTCCAGAACCTTCAGGTAGCGGCTCAACGCCCCGCCGTTTTCGAGACCGGCCACATCCGCGACCTCTTCCCGCGTCATGCCGCACTTCTTCTTGGCCATCGCGGTTACGATGGCGAGGTACGGCTCGGGATGCTCGAAGAGCGACGCGTAAAGCTCGTCAAACTCGTCCTCGAGCTTTTCACTGCCGGAAAAGAACATCTCGTCGATGTTCTGCGCAACGCTCTTGCCGCGTTCGAGGTAGCGCCAGTACATCGGGACGCCGCCAAGGATCATGTAGCATTCCGCCAGCTGGTCGCGCTCCGATACGTCACGCGGTTGTGCAGCCCGTCACGGTTATGCACGATCTTTTCCAGCACCCACGACGTTGCCGACCCGCAAACGATAAGAAGAATGTCCTTCCTTGCCGACGCCCAGCCGTTCCAGAAGTTTTCCACGGCGGAAATGAAATTCCGATCCGACCGGCCCATCCACGGAATTTCGTCGATGAATACGACCTTGCGTTCCGCGGCGCTCGCCTTGATGACGGTCTTCAGGTTGTCAAACGCATCGAACCAGTCCTTCAGCTCCGGACAACCCGGATGCCCCTGTTCAATCATCGACTGCCTGAAACGGGACAACTGTATCTGACGCGATCCGTTCTTGACCCCGGTATGCTGAAAGGTGAAACTTTGATTGAACGTCTCACGGACCAGAAATGTCTTTCCAACCCGGCGACGT
>CACZAK010000141.1 GCA_902779075.1 uncultured bacterium
CGCGGAAGGTCATCAGCTGGCTTGTCCGACGACAGGTCGCCTAACGCCACATCCCTCGTATTTCAGCGCAATCTAAACTCCTCAGCCAAATGCCTCACGTTCGTTGCTTTCGCCACTGGGAATTTCGGAGTCCTGGAGTCATTGAGACTCTTGAAGTTTTTCTCAAAGTCTCCTAATATCCAAAACTCCCAATAGCGAAAGCAAGAAAGGTTTTACAACAGGTTCTATTGAGCAACACAAAAAACTAATATAGTTAGAGCATCCCTTTAACTCTGCGCACTCCGCATCTCTGCGCCTCTGCGTGAGATATTCGCTGGAGTCATTCCACCAGTCTTCGCAACCGCAGTCAGAAACGGTTCCTAAGCGTGCGATTACTGTGCGGAACGCGGGCTCGGACCCGAGCGGTGATATCACGGAGCGGAACGGCACACGGTTCTGGCTGTCACTATTATAGTGCGGAACGGGATGGTGGAAGGGAACGTGCGATTATAGTGCGGAATGGGGTCTGTTCTAGGCGTGCGATTACGGTGCGGAACATGGACTCGGTCCCGGACGGTGATATCATGGTTCGGAACGGTTGCGGCTGTAGGACTGTACGATCATGGTGCGGACTGGAAGGTGGTGCTTGGATTAGAAATTTTACGGTACGGACTGTGACTGTTGCAATCAGCGGTCAAATTTCATGCCAGGCATCTTCCGCTTAAGCTTGACGCCGTCCTGCACTCGCCCGCATTCGATGTAGACATCCGCTAGGCCCAGTACGTAGGCGCGATCCTTCCAGCCCGTCTGCACCACCGCCTCCTCGGCTAGGCGGATCGCGCGGTCCACGTTGCGCGCCTTGCCGCCGCGAATGCTCATGAGCTTGGCCGAGCGGAGCTTCAGCGCAGGATCGTCCGGATGACGCCGTATAAGGACATCGAGCGCCTGCACGGCCACGTCTTCGTGTCCGCTGGCCGCACAGCACTCCACCAGTTCCAGACGATGGGCGTCCGTCTCCGGATCCAACTTGACGGCACGATTGAAAACCTGCGCGGCCATCTCCATCTGTCCGCCCTTCTTGAGGCACACGCCGTAGTTGTGCATGAGCGCGGCATCTCCCGGACAGATGAGCAGCAGCTTCTCATAACACCCCAGCGCACCGTTGACGTTTCCTGCTCGCAAGAACTGCCGCCCCTTCAGGTCAACCACGTCCACCAGCCCGCGTAGGAGCGGGTCGCGCGGGCTAACTTTAGCCGCCGTCGTCCACCGCTCAATCGCGTTAGTGGAAACGCCTTTGCCGATGTCGTCGAATCCCGCGAGGAATTCACGCCGCGCGGCCTGGACGACCTTGATGGCGTTCGTGGTCCGGGCAAAGACCTCGGCTTCAGCCTCTCCCTGACGAAACCAAGACATGGGAGGAATGTAGTACGGCGTGAGCACAGATGCTCGCACGAAGGCTGCATCTTTCTCGGTCAACTCCCCAACCGACTGACGCGCCTCCTTCCAGGAAACTGTCTGCCGCTCGGCCACTGCGATATCATTCAGTCCCGGCTCGATTTCCACGTCACGTCCCATGTAGCACGTAAAAACATCCGACGGCGTGTAAATGCCCGCAGAGGCGAAAGCCTCCGAAGCCTTCTCGCCGGCAAGCAGCTCGTAGAGCTTGTCCGCCGACACCTCCACCACCCCCGTCACAACGTAGTCGTGCGAGCCGATACACCACATTAGGTAAGGTCCAACTGCCGCGCGGAATTCGGAGAGTATTCCCTTCATCCGCCCGCGTGAGAGCCGCCGCGCGTCGATGTGCAGCGCCACCAGTCCGCCCGTCGCACACAACCCAGCAATGCGGGACCATTCATCCGCCGTTGGAAAGTCCGTCCCCTTCAGCCAGTCCGGCTGGGATGCGACGAGCACTATCTCGGCGGATGCGGCAGTGTTCGTCGCATCCAACACCCGCAGGCCAGCTGAATCGAACGGCTTGCGATAGAAAGTCGCCTCGGCGCCGACCACGCGCACGGACTGCGCGGATGGTTTCAGGAGCATCGCAATGCAGCCCGGGAACAGGCGCACTTGGCGGAACCTGTAGCCTGTATCAACGGGCCGATCATCCATAGTCGTCACGCCGCCTTCCGGGAAGTCCGCGTCCGCACGGTGGGCAATCTGCCCCGTTCCCTCGTCCGCTTCGCCTTGAAGTGGCAACGACGTCGGACGGCGAACATTCAGCCAAATCGCCACAACTACGGCGATGGCAGTCACAAGCGCAAGCAATCCGAGTTTTATCTTCATGCGAGCGCCTCCAAAAGTTCGTCCGCACACCGCCCCACCACGCCGCAACGACGCGCGACGGCAGCCCGAGCGCGTTCGCCGTACGCTGCACGCCGTTCAGGCTCATCGAAAAAGCGCAGCAACTCAGCCTCCACGGATGCCGCACGCGCCTCGGGAGTAGCCGCATCGGGCGTCTGCACGAGCGCGTCCGCCGCGAGCAGGTCGCTCATCACCGGGCGGAAGTTCTCCGTGTAAGGTCCCACCACCGTCGCAATGCCGCAAAGACACGGCTCAATCATGTTCTGCGAACCGTGTTCGCAGAGGCTCTTCCCCACGAACGCAACGTCGGAAATCCCGAAAAGCCCCATCATCTCACCCGTCGTGTCACACAGATAAACATCCCTCGGGGAAGCGGCGCTCTCGCCGCTTCTCGACCGCCTCACGCAACCAAATCCTGCGGCCCGAATATTCGCCTCGACAGCGTCCGCTTTCTCGAAGTGCCGCGGCGCGATCACGAGTTTCACGTTGGGATGTTTCTCGATGAGCCGCTTGTAGGTGTTCAACATCACCACGTCCTCACCCGGCCACGTGCTGCCACCAAGGAGAATCTCGCCCTCGCCAATCCACGCGCGCAGCTCGCGCTCCTTCGCCTCGTTGCGGTGCGCCACGTCGAACTTAAAGCTGCCAGTCACCTGCACCGACGCCGAATCCGCCCCGGCGTCCGTCAGGCGCTGCGCGTCAAGGTCGCTCTGTGCATAGATTTTCGTAAAGCAGCGGAACACCTCGCCGAAGAACCACCGCAACGCCTTGTAGCGCGGCGCGCTGCGGTCGGAGATGCGCGCGTTCACGAGGTAGATGGGCACGCCGCGTTTCTTGAGCGCGCGGATGAAGTTGGGCCAGATTTCCGTTTCGGTAAGAATCACGGCGCGCGGGTTCACGGCGTCGAGCGCGCGCTTCACGCAGCCGCCGAAGTCAAGCGGGTTGTAGATCAAGACGTCATCCGGCGTCACTTCGCGCTCGGCCGTCTTCCAGCCGGTCGAAGACGTCGTAGAGAACACAAACCGAACGTCCGGATTCCGTTCGCGCATCGCGCGCATGAGCTGTCCCGCCACCTGTACCTCGCCCACGCTCACGGCGTGAATCCAAATCCACCCCACGCGGGAACCATTACCCCCGTCCCCCACGCGGGAGCGGCCGCGCTTGTCGCGGCCATTTCGCTCGCCCTCCTGCGAAAGGGCCGCCGCAACCTCAGGCGGGTAGCGTCCGAATCTATCGGCGAAACGCGCGCGGTACCCCCCGCGGCGCTTCATGCGCAGCAGGAAGGACGGCACCATCACCAGATAGGCGACGGCGAACAACGCGTTATACAAAATCCATTTCATCAATTTCGGAACAATTGCCAAACCGTCTTTAACTGAAAGGCTCAGCGCGGTTAGTATATCACATTTCGCCGTGTCTGCGGTGAATGAAATAGGCCTGATGCCGGCCGCAGTGCACGTTATCACAATTCCGTTTTCCGTAAAAGCGTATGCAAGGTACTTGATGTTACTTCCACGCCCTGCGTTCAAGGTGCCAATTTGGCACCTTGAACACTCATCGTGTGTAAGTTCTTTTCAAGAAGTGCCATTACGAACACGCGCGTGCGAGGCTCGTTCAAGGCCCAGCAGCAGACCTTTTTTCTACAGTTTCTTGACGAATCCAAGCAGGGTGTCGGTGACTGTCTCTACAGGAACGTCAAGCCATGCATTGTCGGGGTTTGCCATCCCCTTCATGAACTTCCTGTTTGAGAATATCCGCGCAAGCCTCCGCTCGACATCGGTGACGCTGTTTTCAAGCATATCTTCGTCCTCGAAAATGAATACGCGGATATACCCGCCCAACACCCCAACATCCACGCGGCTGCTGAGATAGTACATATCGTACACGTCCTTGTACCGCGTTGAGACAATGCCAAACCGAAGCAGGCTTTTCAACTTCTCTACGAATATCTGTTCCTTCGGGTTGACCAGAAGAACTACGCCGCCGACGTCAGATATAACCTTGAATCTGAAATCCACTTGTTCGATGGACTTGTAGCTATGCACCCCGATGTCAACCTTTGTCCTTATCGAGTGTTTGGCATCGTCGGTCAAAAGAAGATAGATCCGCTTCCCTCTGTATTCGCGCTGATGAAGTTCCTGTATTTCGCCGTCGATTTGTATTTTACATTCAGCGGCTCTGCTGAGTCGCTGCACGAACCGCTTGATGGAGACATCGCCAAGGGAATAACCGAGAAAATCGAAATCCATGTCCATGGTGGCACGACGCACTTCATCGGTGATGCCGCTCATGACCACACCGCCCTTGATTGTCACCTTGTCATGGAATCCTGCATCCTCAATGGCCTTGAGGAGCAAGTCATGGGCGATCTTGGCATCTGCCTTGCGGGGCGTATATCCTACCGCCTTAAGGGGCGCAGCAATTGCCTTGAAGTCCATCAGAACACCTCGCTTTCGATGGTCCGAAGTATCGATTCCTTTTTCGGGAACGCCTCAAGGTAGTCGGTCAGCTTCGCGGGGTAGAGGGTGTCCTTTATCCTGCGGAAGGACTCGACGACTTCCTTGTACAGGTCGTATGGCAGCTTCGTCTTGTTACGCGCCGTCTCTATCAGCAACCTCTCCTTGTCGAAAATGCGCAAGACCTCTTCATCCAAAAATTTGCCCGAAACGACGCCGATCCCGATGGTTCCGTTTGGTATGAAATGCTGCGCGACGCGACCGTCGCATATCTTTGCCGCATCCCTGTCCGTTGCAAGATGGAACACATCAGGGATTGAATCCGAAAGATCGTAATAGTAATACGCGCTCTGGAGCGTCACGACGGCGCGGGGATACCTCGCCAGCATCACTTCGACGTCCGACCACTCCGCTTTGTCGCTGTAGAGGCCAGGGGCGACCTTGTGCAATTCCCCCATGCGGATCAGTTTGTCTGTCCGATACCTTCCGCCGTACTTTTCACAGCAATCTGAGAAGTTCATCACCATATCAACATTCTCCGCATTTTTTAGATTTTGCGGAGGACGGTGTATATTGTACCACGTCGTCTTCAGCGTGTCAACACCCAGCATCCGGGCAACTTTCATGAGTCATATCTTTGCCAAGATGTCGGGAATGTTGGACTTGTCCAGTGACGAAAATGCGAAGCATTTCTTTCCGAGAGCATTTCTTTCCGAGATGGTTGAGCGAAGCCCCAACTTGATGTCGCATCTTGCGATATCAAGTTTGATGCCTCAATCATCGTCTTTCACGAAGGGTTATCAGACAGTCGATAATCCCCTCATAAATCGCTTGCGTTTCGTCAGTGTCAATGATTCCGTCCCCCAACGACTCGTCTATGACCTTGAACATGGCTGCGAAATCATCCGGTTTCTGCATATGAGCCATAAGCCACGCCTTCAGCTGGCGGACTTCCTGCGGTTCAATTATCTTGTCGGCGAGGATGTCGTTTACAAGCCCCTGAAACTCCTGAACCGTCTGCATTTTGGCGCTGCGTGATTTACGCACGACACCGCTTTCGGCATCCTTCCGAGCCTGTATCAGTTTCTCCTCCTCCGCAATTCGTTTGTCAAAAAGATGGTCTTGTGCCTTACGCGCCCGTTGCTCTTCACGTTCGCGGCGACGCTCTTCGCGCTCCATCTCCCTCGCCATGGCCTCTTGCGCTCTTTTGCGCTCACGCTCGATCTTCATTTTCTCACGATTTGAGCGAGAGGATGACAGGAATTCGAGCGGGCGGACGTCGATACGCCGTCGCCGCTGCATTTCGCTTACTCTCGCAAAATGCCGCCATATCATCGCCGACGCGGCAGACCTGGTTAGACCGAGCGGCACCACTCCGTTGTTGATGCGGCGTATTATGGACAGTTGGCCCTCCGACGGCAACTCTGACTGCGCGACATCCTCCCGTGACATGCGCACGCCATGTCGTCTGCCGGGCAACCACACGCAGAGCACCGTCATCCCAATGGCGAACACGGCAAGTGCCGAGAGGTCTGCACCTTCCGTCGTAGCCGGGAAGAACGGGAATACAAAGTCGTTGTCAAGGTCTTTGCCACCTTTCTGCAACGCCTCTTCGTATCTAGCCTGCACTTCAGGTTCATCGCGGAGCTTTTGGGGGATGCGGCGGTACTCCGCAATGACCACCTCCGACCTCCCGTGGGCGGCGGCGTAGCGAAGACGGTACAGATGCCTCTTCTCCCGCGCGGAATGAACAGAACAAGTGCCAAGCAGTACGGCAACACACAGGACAACGAGCGACAGGACAGACTTAACCACCGGACTCATTCGACAGCCTCGCTCTCCATATCATCCTCCATCGTCTGGACGGCATCGCCAAGTTCTATGCCGCCCTGCGAGGCACGGTATTCCTTTGCGGCCATCGTACGGGTAAAGGACGCTGTCGGATCGGTCTCCTGAACCAAACGCTCTATTTCATCAAGTGTGATCCTGAAGAACTCCTTTCTTCCGTTTATCTTGTTCACGCGGAATGGCGAAAGACGCTCGTGGAGGCGAGATTCAAGCCCGACGGCATCTTCGGAGAATATGAAGCTGTGGATATCAAACTCAAACGGCACGCTGGCGTCGCCTAGTTCGTCAACGCGGTCTTTTGGTTCCAGACGGCGGGTCATCCCGACCTTGAACACATCCGGGCCGAACGAGCCGAGATTGCTGATGACGTACACCGTTCCGGCCTTGCCGTTCTGGCGCTTGGCAATCTCCTCCCTCTGCACGGCCACCTCTCCGAGATTCGCCTCCACCTTGAGCATCTGCGCATCTATCTCCGCAAGGGCGTTCGCCGTCTCCTCCGACTGCGCACCTGTCTTCTCCAGCTCCTCTTTGGCTTTTGCGGCAGCCTCCTCGCGTAGCGCACGCAACCGCTCCTGTTCCGCCGCGTACTTCGCCTCCTCCTCCGCCACGCGCCTCCGCTCCTCTTCAAGACGCATACGCTCCTCGCGCTCCTCGCGCATTTTCTCTCGAAGCGCCAGTTGCTCCTGCTTTTCTTGCTCCTTCCGCAGATACCAGAGGTACTCGACCTTCACCGCGTCGATGAATGTCTTTTCCAGCTCACCCAAAAACGCAAGCACCGTCGGAAGTATTGTCCGGTTGCCGTCTTCGTAAAGTTGCTGTACGCGAAGCATCAGTTTTGCGACTTTGCCTATCGCCTCCTCCTGTGCCTTGTATCGGAGTTCCGCAAGTATCACGCGCAATTCAAGTTTTAGGTAGATAACGGTCACGGACATGAGCGACTTTATGGCCTTCGTCTGATACCTCGAGGAGAACTCCTCGCAGAGTGAATCTATCCTACGCGAAATCTGCCGTGACTCCTTCCGAAGGTCTGGTATGGACAAAGCCTTTATGTCTATTTCACCGATTGGGTCCAGAGCCTCTTGATCGGCCAACGCGGCCTCCGCGTTCAGCACCTCGACTGGTTTGTCGCCGAGATGCATCCAGTTTGCCAGACAGTATTCGACAGCCTCAAAGTTCTTCTTCGCCCTCATAAGTTTGTCGTTGATTGCCTTGTACTTCTTCTGGGCATCATCGAACTTCTGTACGAACTCTAGAGCGCCATCGCGGTGGGAAGTAAGTTCCGCTATCTCAGACTGGAGTTTCATTTCCAGGGCGGTCTTTTCCTGAAGTATCCGTTCCTGCTGCGCGTTCCTCTCAGAAAGGTCTCGCTCGTACTCCGCGCATTGGCGTTCCATTTCCTGCTCGAACTCTATCCGCTTCGCCTCGATCTGCCGGTCAAAGTCTGCGCTCTCCATTTCGATGCGCTCACGATTCTCCGCGAGCTCGGCGTACCCGTTGTCCTTGAACATTTTATCAAGTTCGTCCGCATGGGCAATCGCAGAGTCACGCTCTTTCCTGGCCTTCGTAATCTCTTCCTCGACGCACCTGATCTCGCTTCTGAGATTCCTGTCCTCCGCGTCCACGCCGCGCAGCGACAGAAAAACGGCGGCAACTCCAAGCAGCGTCCCTATGAGGGCAATGGGGAGTAGCGACGGCGCGAATGCAGGAATGATGGCCGCAACTGTAGCCACCGCCACTAGAACATAGTGCCACTGTTTCATGTTCTCTCATTCTCCTTTTCGGCATTGTGTCCACTGCGAACGTTTCCATTGAGCCGAGCCACGGCCTCAATTAGCTTTGCCAGTTGGGCTCGTTGTTCCTGAAGCAGTCGTGCGCAGTCAGCCGCATTCATTTCGCCATCATGCCCGCCATTCACTCCACTCGCCTCTTTATCGGCATTCCTCCGCGAAATGCATTCACCCAGACCTGTCGTGATTATGCCTGTTGGTATAGCTACGGCGGCAATACCAGAAAATGCTATCAACGCGCCGAGAAAACGTCCGACAACCGTTACGGGGTATATGTCTCCATACCCGACGGTAGTCAGCGTCGCCACCGCCCACCACAAGCCGGAGAAAGCGTTGCGAAAAACGTCTGGCTGCGCATCGTGTTCGGCAGAATACATAAGAAGGGAGGCCAACAGCATCAATATGGCCACAAAATAAATCGAGCCGAGAAGCTCTCGCTTCTTCAAGACCACTACCTCCCCAAGTGATCGCATCGCATCATAATATCGATGCAATTTGAGTATCCGCAGAAGCCTCACCAGACGGAGCGCCCTTAGCCCAAGAAGGGTTTCAGGAAGAAACATCGGAAGCCAAAACGGCAGAATCGCCACGAAATCGACTAACGCCATTGGAGAAAAAATGTACTTTATCCGCGAACTGACAGGTCCCTTGTCTTGATAGAGAAAATCGGCGGTAATTATCCGCAGTGCGTATTCGATGGTGAAAACTACGGAAGCCACGGCCTCAATGGCCGAAAGAACGCGCATCGTTCCAGAAGGCAGATTGAATGTCGCCGCGAACACAATCACCACACTCGTAAGAATCAGCGCAGTAACAAGCCAGTCGAATATGCGACTCAAAGCCGAGTCGCCGTCGTCCGGCTGGAGTATGGTGAATATCATTCTTCGGATTCTCATTGGATTTTCTCCAGCAGTTCCAGTTTCCCTCTACGCCGCAACCGATTTTCCTTGTGGCAACAGTTGTTCTCGACAAATTCTTCGAACGTGACGGGGCGTATCGGGCGAGATCGACTTTGTCCGTCACGTCCCCTTTAGATGTCCAGCGAGCGGACGTTGAGGGCGTTGTCCTCAATGAACTTGCGGCGGGGTTCCACCTCATCGCCCATCAGAAGCGAGAACATCTGGTCGGCCTTCACGGCGTCGGAGAGCTTCACGCGCAGCATGCGGCGACGTGCGGGGTCCATCGTCGTCTCGTAGAGCTCGTCGGCGTCCATCTCGCCAAGACCCTTGAAGCGGTAGATGCTCATGCCCTTGCGTCCGCGCGCGCGCACCGCCTCGAGGAGATCGGGCAGGCTCTTCACCTCCTGGGAGGTGCCGTCCTCCTCCAGCAACGCCACCGTGCCGGACTCGCCGAGGTAGTCCTCCACCGTGAAGCCCATGCCCTTCAGCGACTCCATCTGCTTGCGAAGGAGAGAGGCGCGGTACATCTCGAGCCAGCGGAACGCCATCTGGTCCGTCGGGTGGTAGGTCTCCACCTGCGTGGACGGAATGTCGATCGTGGTCTGCATCTCCTGCTGGAGCTCCGCCACGCGCGCCTTGAAGGCCGCCTCGTCCATCGCGAACTCCACGACCGCCGCGTCGCCCGCGCCGCGCACGAGCGCATAGCGCGGCACGACGCCGTTCGCGTCGCGCGCGTCGAGAAGGGCCTTCACCGTCAGTCCGCGGCGCTCGACGGCCTTGGAGGTCTCGTCGATCTCGGCGAGCAGCTCGAGGAGCCGTCGCGCCTGGTCGTTGTCGAGTACCTCGCCGTTCGCGCGCTTCACGAACATGTCGTCGAGGCCGAGGAAGAGGAGGCGCGCCGTCATCTCGCCGTCGGTCAGCACGTACTCGATCTTCTTCTTGCGCTCCACCTTATAGAGCGGCGGCTGGGCGAGATACACGTAGCCTTTCTCGATCAGCTCAGGCATCTTGCGGTAGAAGAACGTGAGGAGGAGCGTGCGGATGTGGGCGCCGTCCACATCGGCATCGGTCATTATGATGATCTTATGGTAACGGATCTTCGAGACGTCCCACTCCTCCGCGAAGCCACAGCCGATCGCGGTGATGAGCGTGCGGATTTCGTTGTTCGCGAGCATGCGGTCCACGCGCGCCTTCTCCACGTTGATCACCTTGCCGCGGAGCGGCAGAATTGCCTGCGTGGCACGGTTGCGTCCGGACGACGCGGAACCGCCGGCGGAGTCGCCCTCCACGAGGAACAGCTCGGTCTTCGTCGCATCGCGCTCCGAACAGTCCTTCAGCTTGCCAGGGAGCGAGAGCCCGTCCATCACGCCCTTGCGCGTCTTCTCGCGCGCGGCGCGTGCGGCCTCGCGGGCGCGAAACGCGAGCAGGATCTTGTTGACCACGACCTCCGCCACTGCGGGGTTCTCCTCGAAGAACGTCATGAGCTTCTCGCTCACGATGGAGTCGACGATGCCCTGCACCTCGCCGTTGCCGAGCTTCGTCTTCGTCTGGCCC
>CACZAK010000142.1 GCA_902779075.1 uncultured bacterium
TGGTTCGTGACGCTTCCGCATGGGAAGGACGAGGGATTCGAGATCGACGTCAACGAAGGGCACTATCCGTCTGAGATCAACACCAACATCCACGACTACAAGAAAGTCCTTTTCAAGGGCGGCAAGAAGAGCCACAAGACCGACGCGAAGGCATTCAATCTTGGCCGTTCGGTCGATTTGTCCAAGGAGTTCCACGTCTATGGTTTTCTGTGGACGGCGGACGAGCTTGTGTTCTATTTTGACGGGAAGGAAATCCGGCGCGTCAAGAACGAAGTGTGCCATTCGGAATGCGCGCTTCTGCTGTCGGAGGCGATTTTAAAGTGGGCGGGGCCCGTAAGCGACGCCATCGACGGCACGTTCATGGAGGTTGACTACGTGCGTGCGTACGGAGTTCCCGAACAGGAAAGAAAAAAGTAAAGATGAAGAAGAGGGTTCTTCTTGAAGCGTGCCTGGTTGGAGTGTTCACTGCGGCAAGCGCGGTAAGCCGGGTGGCCCACCGCGCCTTTTACCTGAGGGGATTGGCATGAAGTTACTCCACCACTCTTACTCCACCAATGGGGACCCTCCAGCCACTCGCGCGGGCGATTCGATATGAGGCCGCGCCTTACCATTTTGTCGACAAGATGGCATTTCAGTATCCGCGCCACCTGACAAAGTGAAAACTCGCCAACTGGCAAAGCGTATTGATAAACCATGCACACGCTAGCGTCCTAACATCGGATAGAACCACGCACGTCGCGTGGTGCGTCCGCGTTTAGTGCATTGTTCTGTTGCATGTGCGCCAGGCGCTCATCGACATGCCGAAATGAGAGGTGAAGAGGTGGGCGAGGATTGTCGGGGATTTGAAGCCGCAGCGTGTCGCGATGCGCGTCATGGGCCATGAGGTCTTTGAGAGAAGGCGTTTCGCTTCCGCCAGACGGCGAGAGACGAGTTCTTCTTGGATGGAATGTCCTGTCGCTTCGGAATAGCGAAGGTTTGCAAGCCGTGCCGACACTCCTGCGTGTGCAACGACATCTGTGACGCGAATCGGTTCAAGTGCATGCTTCTCGAGATAACTGTTCACTTCCCTGACAATGCGCGCACCGGGTGGAATCGGTGCCGTCGAATCGCGCTCGGAGATTCCCAAGTGCGTACACACGATCGTTTTCCCTTTCGTTCCCCTGCCGGAGAGAATACGATCCAGCTCCTTTGCGGCCTGGAAGCCCTGCATGACTGTGTTTGGGCGGATGCTTGAGAGCTTCGGGCGCGTGTGTTCGCAGATGAGCGTATCGTCGTCAACGCCAAGGACTGCAACGCTCTTCGGAATCGTCAGGCGCAGTTCGCGGCAGGCGTCGAAGACGGAAGCCGCACATCGGTCGAAAGCCGCGAACACGGCAAGCGGCTTAGGAAGAGATGCAATCCACTCTGACAGCGGTCCTTGCTGTTCGGACACTATTGCATCCCGATGCCTTTGGGCAATGGCTGTCATGAACGCCTTGCCTCTGGCCTTCGACCATTCGCGTCCGTCAGGGTCTGGAACGAATCCGTACGCGGCGAAACGTCCGAGCGAGTCGAAGTACCTGGCCGCCTCGCGCCCGAAGTTTCTGTTGTCGCTCAATACGTATGCGTCCGCGACGTGCCGTGTCGTGTGGTGCAGACGGTCGATGGCAACGACAGGGACGCCCGCCGAGAAAATGGCGTCTATGATTGGAGTGGAACATGCGCCATAGACTATGGCACCGTCGATTCCGCTGTCAACTATGCCTTTCACCATCGTCCCGCTGGTCTCTTCCACGTTCGGCACGATCAGCACCTCCCAGTTGCCCTTGCGGTCGGCATAGCGGTAGAATCCGTCAAGACGCTCCCTGCCGGACTGGAGGGATAAGTCAAGCGCGACGACGATGCGGAACTCTGTCTTTGTTTTCATGGTTCATGTATTATACCATAATTTCCGATTTGGTCTGAAAATCTTTGCCGAGAAAGTACTCTCCTCTATGGTACAATAATGGCGTTGTGATTTGCCATAAAAAGTTTCAAACAAAGGAGACAAACAAAATGAAGTCTTGTATGCAACCATTCGCCGCACTGGCGGCGACGGTCGTGGTAGGTTTGGCGTTCCCGACGGCGGCTAACGCCGAGTATCTCGTCACGCCCGTACACGCGACGTGCCAGAGTTTCTACGCCGGCAGCAATACAGACAGGCGCGATGCCCTGGCGACAATCGACAGTTCGTCGATGACGCCGCCCGTGGCAACGTCGTCATCCCATTCCACGGTGAACCAATTCGGGATGTGGCTCAGCAGCGGCACGAAAGAGACGTGGATCGCGTTTGACCTCGGATGCGAGATGACGATTTCCGGAATGCACGTGTGGAACTACAACGAGGCTCGCGTCGGCAACAATGACTACTTCAAGAGAGGCGTGAAGACATGCGTTGTGCGCACCGGCACGACGATGCCTGAGGACGGGATGTCCTACAGCGACGCCGGCAGCTGGGGCGCGGTGGCGGAGGCAATCACGCTCCAATGCGCGTCGGGGTCGGAGACCTATACGGGCGAGGACGTGATGTTCACCACACCCGTCACCACGCGATACGTGATGCTCTATGTCACGGACAACTACGGCAATGGCAACTATACCGGCCTTTCCGAGGTGCGTTTCTACTCCAATACGAAGAGGGCCGCATACATGACGGGTGAGAGTTCTTCGGCGGCCTTCCCCGTTTCGACCGGCGACTTGCTCCAAACCGCAGTCGCGTCGGTGGACGATTCGAAACTTGTCATCAATACAGCCGTCAACGACGGATATTCCAAGGGAAAGCTTGCAAGCCTCACGAACGGCACGTTCGGCGCGGCAGGACATGCGGACGGACTCTGCATCTCGCACGGATACGTCACGTACAACCTCGACACGAACGCCGTGCCCGCCGGATACAGCATTGGCGAGGTGGCTGTCTATACGGGATGGGGCGGATCCGGCAACGGCCGCGAACATTCATCGTTCAGCGTCCTCTACAGACTTGTGAACGAGGTGGAATTCCGCCATGCCGGCACGGCGAGGTACAAGTGTACGATTACATCTACATCTGCCAACCGCGATACGTGCGTACGGATGAAGGGTCTCGACTTGACGGGCGTGGCGGCGCTGCGGTTCGACTTCGGGCCGGATGAGAAGAGTCAATACTGGGACGGCGAGATTTACAAGGAAATCGACGTGTTCGGTGCGCTGGGGCGTCCAATATCGCCCGTCGCGGCGACGGCGCAGAGTAATTACGGCGACCGCACTCCAGACTGTGCGATAGACGGTTCGGGAATGTCGCCCGTTCCGGCGATGGATGTCCGCGCCGCAACGGCGGGAACGGCGACTTCAAAGGCAATGTGGCTCAGCAATGGGACGCAGGACACGTGGATTGCCTTCGACCTTGGCGAGGAACGCGAGATTACGGGTTTCCACCTTTGGAACTACAATGAATACTACGACGGAAGCGCCAAGTGGCAGAACCGAGGCATCAAGACGGCCGGAGTGTATGTCGGCACGACGATGCCGGCGAACGGTGGCGCGTATTCGAGCGCGGGCGCGGCGTGGGGGACGCTCGTGCAGAACATGACGTTCGTGCGGGCGCCATCCTCCAGCACGTACACCGGCGAGGACTACCAGTTCAACACGCCGGTGCGCGGTCGCTACTTCCAGTTTAAGGTGACGGGCAACTACACCGGCGCTCCGCCTTCGAACTATGTCGGTAACTATACAGGCATTGCCGAGATCAAGTTCTACGAGCGTGTAGTGGACGAAAAAGTGACGCGCCTCGCGTCGGGTACGAAGACGATCGCCGATTCGCCGGAGAAGGACGTCGTCATTGAGGAGGGGACGTCGGGAGCCGCCGCGCCTGTCACCCTTGCGGCGGGCACCGTACGAGCGAACGCCCTGCGCACCGAGAGGAACATGATATACGGCGGCGTCGCGCAGGTAGATGCGGACGGCAAGACTCTTGCGCTTGCCGAGATCGACATCCCAAAGGGCACGACGGCGCTTGAGGTGCTGTCGGGGACGTTGACGTGCTGGAACAGCGCGGCGCTCTGGACGGCGAACCTGATGAAGTGGAACGCAGAGGAGGACCTGACGATCAACGCGAGCGTCGCGGCAAACGCCTCCGGTGCGGCGGACGTGCTTAAGACCGGCTCGGGCGCGCTCACATTGGGCGGCGCGTCGTCGCAGATCGGCACGCTGCGCATTGAGGACGGCGAGCTTGCGGTCTCGGGCGGAATGACGGAAGTGGGGACGCTCGCGATGGAGAGCGAAAGCCGCTTGATTTCCGTGGGTGACGGAGCGACGCTCAAGGTCGGAACTTTCACGGGGGATCAGCTCGACGTGGCGATCAACGGCGGCACGCTCGGCACGAGCGCGCTTGGCACGGCGACGCCGTGGCTTAATGAGTCCTGCAAGATCAGCATCGGGGACGCGGGCGCGACGTTCGATACGGTCGGCGGAAGCGCTGTTGTCGAGGCGTCGATCATTGGTGGGACGGGCACTATGAGGAAGACGGGGGCGAACACGCTTGCGTTGACTTGTCCGGTCGTCGGCACGAACGTCGTGAGCGTGGAAAGTGGAACGCTGAAGCCGGCGTTGAAGGAAAGTTTGTTGAGTGCGGTGAACGTGCTCGACCCCGCGAGCGACCTGTCGATCGCGTCCGGCGCGACGCTTGAGCTGGACGGAGTCGATCAGACCGTCGAGACGCTCACGCTTGGCGGGAGACTGATGCGCAAGGGCGAGACGACATGGGGCCCAATCGGCAGCGGCGCCGAACACGAGACGGCGCAGATCACCGGCACCGGCATCCTCCGCGTCAAGGGGCCTGTGAAACCCGGATTTATGATTATCGTCAAGTAGCTGCGCCAGAACGATAACCTTCCATGACAAACAGATCGACCGCGAACTATATGAAATTGCCAGATGAATTAACGATGTATCTGGTACGATAATGGAGGAATAGTCAATGCGTAATGGAGTTTTTGTGGGAATCGCCGCACTGTCGGCGGTCGTTTTCGCGCCTGCCGCGTTGGCGGGCGATTCGATTGATGTCGCGGCGGGATTGGTGACGCGGCGGCTTGACGTGCGCGGGGGACGGCTGCTCGGCCAGTCGTACAAGACTGCCGACGGCACGGAGTTCATGCAGAACGGTGCGCCGGAGTTCGCGTTCCGCACAAAGGGCCGCCTCTACACCGGCCACCTCAAATGGAAGGACGTGTCGGCGAGGACGTCCGAAATGCCGGACGGCGTACGTACCGTCACAGTGACGGCAATCTCCGCCGACGGCGTCGCCGGAATCGAGATGTCGTACACCACCTATCCCGGCCTCGCGCTCGTCAGGAAAACGCTCACGATCGAAAACCGCACCGGCGCCGACCTCGCGATTGAGGACGTGGACGTTGAATCGTTCCAGCTCGGAATCCTGAGGCGTCCGACCGAGGCGCGCGTGATGCGGCGGTTCGGACGCTACAGGGAGGAGGGCGAGGCCTATTTCGGCGACTGGAACGATCCGCTCGTGGTGGTACACCAGTTCTCGTGTCGGCGCGGAATCGCCGTCGGCAACGAGGGCGTCTCCACCATGAAGCGCACCACCGTGTTCCAGAATGGGAATTTCATCGTTTCTGGAACTCCGCACTGCGGCGAAAGGTATCCTTTCAGGAAATGGCTGAAGCCTGGCGAGCGCTGGACGGCCATGCCCGTCTTCACGGCGCCTTATGTGAACTGCGCCGACCCGTCGCGCGTGGTGGAGGGTCCCGTCTCTGACTATGTGAGGAAATACATGGGGACGAGTGTCGAGCGTCTTGCGAAGAAGCCGGCGTTCGTGTACAACACATACGTGCCGTTCGATGCGCGGATCGACGATGCGCTGGTGCGCAGTCTCGCCGACGTTGCTGCGGAGTGCGGGGTGGAGGAGTTTGTGATCGACTGGGGATGGAGCGTCACGAAGTCCGACGGTAAGAGCGGCTACGGCGATTGGGTGGTGGATATGAGGAAATTTCCCCAAGGTCTCAAGGCGACATTCGACTACATCCGCTCGAAGGGCATGAAGCCCGGACTGTGGATTTCGCTCGCGTTCGTACACCCCGCCGCCGCGCCGCTTGCGGAGCATCCGGAGTGGTTCGTACGCGACGCAAAGGGCGGAATCGCCAATCTCCACAATACGTCGGGCGGTCTTGCCGCGCCGCGCACGGCCTGCATGGCGACCCCATGGCGCGACTACATCCGCGACAGGATTCTCCGGCTTGTGAACGAGTGCGGCATCTCCTACGTGAAGCTCGACCTCTCCATCGCCACGAGCGCGTACATCTTCTCCGACGTCGCGACCGGCTGCTATGCGAAGGACCACCCAGGGCACCGTGGGCGCGAGGACTCGTTCGAGGAGATATACGCAAGCGCGATGAAACTCTTTGACGAACTTCACGAGGCCGCGCCGGAGCTTTTCATCGACTGCACGTTCGAGACAGCCGGAAAGACATTCCTCATGGACTACGGAATCGCGAAGCACGCGGACGGCAACTGGCTCGCGAACATCCCCTCGACTGTCGATGGACAGCTCTACGTGCGCAATCTCGCGTGGGGTAGGACGCCCGCGATACCGGCTTCGTCGCTCGTCATCGGGAATCTGCGGATGGATGGCCCGGGGCATCTGCTTTCGTTCAAGTCGCTCGCAGGGACCCTGCCCATCATGCTCGGAGACCTGCGGAGGCTCACAAAGGAGGAACGCGCCGAGTACCGGGAATGGTCTGGCTGGCTCAAGGAACTCGAGAAGCGGCACTCCTACATGTCGTTCCGCCAGGACCTGCCCGGATTCGGCGAGCCGCAGGAGGGGGCGTGGGACGGCTTTGCGCGCATCAACACTGAGACCAAGAGCGGCGGTCTCGTCGGCGTGTTCCGTCGCGGTGGCTGCGAGGATTCGCGGCGCGTTTCCGTGCGTGGGATCGACCCGACCGCCCGCTATGCGGTCTTCAAGGGCGCAAGGGGGGAGAAGGTCGCGGAGGCAACGGGGGCTGAACTGATGGCGAAAGGCTTTCCCGTCACGCTGCCCGCGGAGATAGACGGCGAACTCTTCGAGATACGCAGGAGCGATCCTCCGCCGCCGACCGCGAGGTGAGGCGCATTTCAAAACTTTCCGAATTTCCCCCTTGCGCGGAGGGGGATTTTTTGGTATAGGAGAATGAAGGGTCAAGACCCCATTGGTGGAGTAGGAGTGGTGGAGTAACGGAATATTTGGTAAACTGTTCGCCATGCGACAATTGATGAACTTTCAAACGAACAGATGCTACCACCTGGTAAGCCGGGTGGCCCACCGAGCCTTCTACATGGACGAGGATGAGCGCACGCGGTTCGTAGGACGAGGCGCGTGGCAAGCGCGTTTGGAATATTGAAAAGAGCATTCATGTCATAATCGGACTGAAGAAAAAAGGAGATAGAGAAAATGAAGAAAAGAGTTTTGATTGGAGGGTGTCTGATTGGGATATTCGCTGCGGCGAGCGCGCTGGCGGCGCGTCCCGACTACTGGAAGCCCAACTACAACAAGTCAAAGATCGCGCCCTACACGCTTGAGGATCCGCTCACGTTCGTGGACGGCACGAAGGTGGCGTCGCCTGCGGACTGGGCGCGCCGTCGGCGCGAGATACTCGGCATCTTCGCGAAGGAGATGTTCGGACAGGAACCGCCCGCGCCGGAGGCGGTTGTGGTCGAGAAGGTGGAGGAGGGCGTGACGCTCGCCGGCTTCGGGATCCGCCGCCAGTACCGTATGTGGTTCAAGGCGGACAAGAGCGGCCCCGCGATCGACTGGCTGGTGTTGCTGCCGCGCTGGGCGAAGAAGCCCGCCCTGCCGATCATCTTCCTCAACTACGGCGGCAACTACGAGCTTATCCGCGACAAGCAGGTGGTCACGCCCGACATGTGGATCGCGCTGCGTCCCGCGCACAAGTGCGTGGAGGAGCTGCGCGGCCGGTACGAGGACATGAACAGCGTGGAGTTCGTGTTTCCGGCGCACATGATCCTCGCGCGCGGATACGCGCTCGTCACGGCGTGCTACGCGCAGGTTTCGCCCGACGTGAACCCGGGCGGAAATCCGTCTCCATGGTCGGGCGTGTTCGACCTCTGGCCGGCGCGCGACCCGGCGCGCGACGACAACACCACCTCCATCGGCGCGTGGGCGTGGGCGCTTTCGCGCGGACTCGACCTCGCCTACAAGATTCCCGAGGTTGACGCGAAGAAGGCGATCGCCGCCGGCTACTCCCGTCTCGGCAAGACGGCTCTTCTCGCCGCCGCGCGCGACGAGCGCTTCGCGGCGTGCGTGCCCAACCAGACGGGCGGCGGGGGGTGTCCGCTCGCCAAGCGCGACTGGGGCGAGAACGTGGCCACCGAGATGCGCAGCTTCCGCCACTGGTACTGTCCCGCGTACAAGAAGTACGAGAAGGACCCGGCGAAGCTGCTCACGTTCGACCAGCATCTCCTCCTTGCCTCGATCGCACCGCGCAAGCTCTTCGTGCAGGGTTACGACGTGCAGTGGTTCGACCCGGAAGGCGAATATCTTGCGTGCAGGGCGGCTTCGCCGGCGTGGACGTTCCTCGGCAAGAAGGGACTTCCCGACGTGCCGTATCCGGCCGACTATTCCACTGCCTGCATGGGCGAAGACCTAGCCTTCGTGCGCCGCACGGAGGGGCACGGCTATTCCGCGCATGACTGGACGTGGCTGATGGACTTCTGCGACTCGCTCAAGGACTGATTTCTTGGTACTTACGTTCTGATCAAGGACTTCAACGGCAACGGATATTGTGGTAGAATACGAGTCCAAGGAGAATTGTGAAAATGAAGAAGATGTATCTGATGGTTGTCGCGGCGATTGCCGCGTGCGGAGTGCGGGCCGACGTGAAGCTCGCGGCGCCGTTCAACGACGGCATGGTGCTGCAGCGTGAAAAGCCGGTTGCGGTGTGGGGCACGGCGGCCGCGGGCGAGAAGGTGACCGTGCTGTTCGCTGGGCAGTCGGTCTCCACGACGGCCGGAGCGGACGGGCGTTGGATCGTGCGTCTCGCGCCGATGAAGGCGTCGGGCGAGGGGCGCGTGCTCATGGCGAACGGCGCGTCGGTGAAGGACGTCCTCGTGGGCGAGGTGTGGCTCTGTTCCGGGCAGAGCAACATGACGATGGTGATGTGGTCGAATCCATACGTGGGGCAGCACGGAAACCGCGAGAACAACGGTTACCTGGACGCGATGATCGTCGATGAGCCGTTCGTGCGCGCCTGCACCGTGCCGAGCGTGTGGAGCGCGCAGCCGAAGGAGCTGTCCGCGCCGCTCAAGTGGGATCGTTTGGCGCCGGGGCGGCAGAAGTCGTTCTCCGCCCTCGCGTTCCATTATGGGCTGATCCTCCACCGTACGCTGAAGGTGCCGGTAGGCGTCGTCGTCTCGGCCTGGGGCGGCACGTACATCGAGCCGTGGATCTCGCCGGACGGCTACCGGTCCGTGCCGAGGCTCGCGGCCGCGGCAGAACGTCCGATCAACACGAAGGAAAAGCGTCCGCACCAGCAGCCGCGCGCGCTCTGGAACGGGATGATCCATCCGCTCGTGCCATTCACGTTCCGCGGCGCGCTGTGGTACCAGGGCGAGAGCAACCGCAAGCAGGGTCTGGGCTACAAGGACTGTCTGCACGCGCTCTGGAACGGCTGGTCGAAGGCGTTTGAAAACCCCGAGATGCCGTTCTACCTGGTGCAGATCGCGCCGTTCAGCTACGGGCTGAAACCGGAAAATCCCGAAGCCTCCTCGTGCGACATCTGGGAGGCGGAGGAGAAGTTCGCGAAGGAAAATCCATACGCCGGCATGGCCACGATCGTGGACGTGGGCGAACGCGACAACATCCATCCCGGCGACAAGCGCACGGTGGCGCTGCGTCTCGCCGCGCTCGCGCTCAACCGCACGTACGGACGCAAGGACGTGCCGTGCGACAACCCCGCCGTCAAGTCCTGGGCCGTGAAGGGCAACGTGGTGACGCTTGCGTTCGACCATGTGCAGAAATGGGTTATGCACGGACTTGACCCCGCGCCGTTTGAAATCGCCGGCCCGGACGGCGTCTTCAAGCCCGCCACCGCCAAATACCTCAAAGGGGCGGTTGAGCTTCGCGCCGCCGGCGTGGCCGAGCCGAAGCAAGTGCGCTATCTGTGGAACTGGAACGGGCATGGCAGGCTGAAAAACGACTTCGGCTTTCCGCTTCCGCCGTTCTACCTCCGCTCGCTCACCCACGCGGCGGTGGCCGCTAAGTCTGAATGAGGCGTCCCGCCGAGCCGCCGCAAATCCCGTTTCCCCACGTGGGGAGAACGCACCCTCCATGTAGGGACAACGCATCCCCCGTGTAGGGAGGGCCACGCCCGTCGCGAGCGCCGCCTCCGCGATCTCGCGGAGTACCTTCATTGACTTCATTGCCATTTTCGTTTTCCTTTCCGTTTTGACATCAGACCAGCGACTTGCCGACCTTGAACTCGTGACCGCACCTGGGGCACGCCACCACCGTCTCCGGCGTCACGTGGTCGCGCCCCGGTGCCTCGGGGATGCGGCACTCCTGCCGTTTCACGCCCTTGGGTTTTGCCTTCGCCTGTGCCTTCTTCTCCTGGCGCATCCAGGCTTCACCCGCTCGCTCAGTTCGGTCTCGTCGGCCTCGCCGTGGCTCTGCGCCTTGCCTGCGATGTCCGCCCCGGCGATCACGTCGGCGGACTTGTACGTCGGTACGGAGCGGATGCATCCGCCGCCCGTTGTCGTTGTCTTTTTCATGTTCGTGTTCCTTTCGGCTTTTGGGGTAGACGGTC
>CACZAK010000143.1 GCA_902779075.1 uncultured bacterium
CGTGTCGCCGAGTACGGCCACCGAGTACGACGAGCCGGAACCCTGCGCGCGGACAAGGCGCGGCAGCGCGAACATCGCGCCACCGGCCGCTGCCCCCTTCAAAAATCCTCTTCTCGTCAGCCTCATGGAAACTTCTTCCGATTGAGGATTCTCAATGCACGACAATTATGACACCTTTCTTGACGATAGTGAAGCAGATGTTTTCATCTCCGTCCTCCCTCACCGACAACTTCCACCCCCTCGGAATGGAAGGCAGGTTAAGCGCCGTTCTGGCCGTATCAGCCAATGACGTCGGTACCTTCAGGAGCGGAACCGTCGCCGTGCGACCTGCGAAGTCGAGGCCGCTCAAATCTACGGTAACCGTACCGGAAAGCGTATTGGTGACGTTGAGATAATCGGTGCCCGTTGGCTTGAACACAGTACCCGATTCCATCACCAGCGTATCCACCGTGCCGCTGCCGGAGAGCGCCACGCCCGTGCCGACGGTTAACGTACCGGACGCCGTGAGCGTTCCCGTCGCCGCGACCGTGACGTTCGTCTCCACGCCAGCCGCGCGCGTCAGCGAAAGCGCTCCGGCAGCAGTCATCGCGCTCGGCACCGTGAGGTCTCCTTCCAGCACCGCCGTCGTGCCGTCGGCGAACGAGAGTTTCGCGGTCGTCCCGTAGCCCGTCAGCGACGACTTGACGGTAAGCGCGGCTGACGACGTGTTGAGCGTCTTGCCGCGCCATTCAAGCGCATGAATACTCACAGGATTGTTCACAGTGACGCCTTCCGTAACGCCGTCGCCGAGGATCAGCGTGGTCTCGCCCTCTTCGGTATTGAGGGCGGATTCATAGATTCCAGTGCCCCTGCCGTTGTAGAGGATTGTGCCCGTTCCGGGCGTCTTGAGCTTGCGGAACGTGAGCCACATCCCGCCCGTGACGGTCAGCGTATGGCCGTCGAGCGTCAGGGAACCTCTTGATGACGAGCTGCTGGCGTAACCGACCTTGAGCTGGCTGGATGCCGCACTGCCGATTGTCGCATTCGTCGTCAAGACGAAATTGTGGACATACTCGCCTGGCACGCCGCCCGTGGAAGTAAGCGCCCACGGCCAGTCTCCCGCGCCCGCGCCGGCGAGGTAGAGCGACATTGCACCGTTTATGTTCTTCGCGTTGAAGTCGAACGTGCCGCCGTTCTCAACCGTCACCTTCGGCGTCGTGCCGAGTACGGATGCGCTACCCTGCTTCAGGATGCCGCTCGCGACGATTGTTTCAACTGTCAGGAGGGAGCCATCGCCCTTCGTGAGCGTCACGATGCAGTTCGTGTCGGCCCGCACCGTCAGGTTGCTGAGGGCTACGGCAACATCCAGCGTAAGAGTAAAGGACTTATGCGCGACGATTGTGACATTCTTGTCGGTAGGATAGGGAATCTGGGCTTCGGAATTCTCAATGTCGCGCCAATCGGCTTCGCTCCAGTTGATGCTGCCCGCGCCATCGGCGGCAACCGTAAGCAAGGCGTCAGCCTCGGACTTGGCCACGAACGTCGCCCGCAGCTGGATTGCTGTGTCGCTCTTCACCGTGATGTTTGTGGACGTCGCCAAACCAGATGTGATCGCCCAGGTGTCGCCCTCCCACCTATCGAGCGTGTAGCCCTCTGCTGGAACGGCGATGATCTTCGCCGTCCTGCCGCGAGCCGTGAACTGCGCGTTCGTGCCGGCGACCTCGCCGCCGTCGAACTTCACAAGGCCAATCGCGGAATCGGCGGAACTCGCGTAGATGCGCGAGTAGAACTTGCCGCTGCGACAGCGGTAGTCCTCCGCCCTGCCGACGCCGGAGGTGAACGTGAGCGCCGTCGAGGGGCTGGACAGGCATTCTCCATGGAATGTCCCCGCCACGACGTCCATAAAGCCGGCGTCTCCGTTTCCGTCTGCCGTCGGCGCGAAAAACGCCCTTGGGGTGATGGAGGAGGAGTTGGTGACCACCTCGAACGAGTAGATTTTAGCCTTACACGCCTGCGTGTTGTTATCCATGATAGCGCCATTACCACGGAAAAGATGCGTCGTAATGAGACTCGGACCGGTAGAGGTCGCGGTCTTTGTCGATGCATCGGCAGATTTCGTCGCCCGGGTGTCGTAGTAGGTAAGATTCGCCTTCAGTGAACTTTCAACCGTCATCACCAGACGCGTGTTCTTGATGGTAGAACCTTCAATTTTGGCGGACGGCCATGTTGACCACCACCATTCGCCACGTTCCGTCCACGCCAATTGCTTGCTGCCGTTCAGGTAGATGGCGTGCGTCTGCTTGTTGGCGTTCTTACCCGCGCCGCAGAGCCACGACTTGTAGGAGACGTCGGTAAAGGCGAAGTCGGCGGTGAACTTGTCCGTGTCCGTCATATAGACGCCGGTATCGACGCCGTTCACGCCGTAGGACTGCACGTAGGCGTATTGATCGAGGTCCGAGAACCCCGGAAGCGTGGCGGGATAGAGCGCCGCGTAGGCGGCGACGTCCTCCGCCGTGAACGCGGAATTGTAGAAGCGCACGTCCTGGAACGCCACGTCGGGATTGTTGAGGGACTGGCTGTAGCCATTTGCGCTCAGAAATGTGCCGGAGCCGTGCGCCTGGTTGAACTGGATGCCGTTGCCGAACACGCAGGTTGCCGCGCTGCAATCCAAGGTCGTGTCGATTGTCGTAGCCGTCGGGTCGTCGCCTATGTAGGCCAACTCGCCGTCTATGTAGATTTTGACGGAACCTCCGGTCGTATGGACTGCCACAATGGCGTGGTAGCCCGTCGTCAGGTCGGCAGACGTGGTCAACTCCCACTCGTGCGCGAGTTCGCGGTTGGAGCCTTCGTACTTGCCGCTCTTGACCACTTTCCTCGCCGTACCCACGTAGAACTTCCCCGAAGAGGAGGATGACGCGAGGAACATGGCCTTGCAACCGTTTTCGTTCGCCCTTCCAAGGCTGAAAAGTATGCCTTTATTGACACTGCCCGGCCTGAGCGACATCGCAAGCGTCCAGCCAGCCGCCAACACAGTCTTGCCGGCAGATTTCGAACCTCCAATGGTATCCGTGCCATACGCATTACTGTTGACGTGAACTGCCGTGCTAGAGCCGTCTTGGCCGTATGCCGACACGAAATTGGCAACGTCCGCATCAGCAGTTATCGGATCGGAGGTCTGGCTTGCGCTGCCAATGAACTGCTTTGTTCCGTCCGAGAAGTCGTAGCGGAAGTAGTAGTTCTCAAGATCCGTCGCCATTGCGGCGGACGTTGAGAACATCGTCGTAATCGCGGCGACGATGGTTGCGGCGATGCGCCGAACCTTGTTTCCAATCATCTCATTCAGTTTCATTTCGTGGATCCTTTTGGGAGGTGAAATCTTGGCGGAAAACCGCGATGGCTACCTGATGTAAATCCTTAACGTGTTTTTGACCGCGCGGAACATCAGAGTGCCCTCTTTTACAATTAGGCTTGTGCTATAGGTTCCCTTGGGCGGGAACGTCACGCCCGTCGCATCAAGAGAGAAATTATCAGAATTCGTTTCTGCGTCGAGCCAGCCCAGCGTCTTCATGATTGTAAACATGTTCGTACAGGAAGAATAATCACCTGTCAACTTGACAGTTGCATGCCCGGACGTCAGCTTGATGGCGCCGCCAACCGGGGTTGCCGATTCCGGATCGATGGTCATACTCCAGATAGTCCCGTCGCCCACCGTGAGGCCGCCGCTAATCGTCGCACCCAAGCCAGCCGTCAACGTGCTGTTCGTCCCGAGCGTGACGTTGCCGGTGATCTTCGCGTTCGCGCCAGCCGTCACCGTGGTGTTCGTTCCGAGCGTGACATTGCCGTCGAGCGTGGAACCCGTCCCCATCGTGATGGTCGCATTGTCGCCGGACGACGACGTAAGCTTGAGCGAAGCGCTATTGCCGATGTCGATGCTGTTACCGCCGCCGGACAGTGTCGTGTTGTTCGGAAGCGCGACGCTGTTTGCAAGTTCAAACCGGGCTCCGCCGTAAACCGTCAACGCACTGCTGCTGAGCTGCCCCTTCTCCTCCACGCGCAACGTTCCGCCCCTCACGTCGGTGTAGCCGTGATAGACCTTCGTGTAGCCGGTGCTGCCGGTGAGGCCGCATCTGTTGCGCATTATCAGCATGCCTTTGCCCTGTTTGCTCAGGCGGACATTTGACGTGCTGTATGAGTTTCCGGCGCTGGGCTTGACGCAGAACGAGCAGCCCCATATCGCAGTATGGCCGTTCCCGTCGTGGTCTTCCGTGTTGATTACCATCGTCTTGCCCGCGCACAGCGATATGCCGCCATTCTCGCTTTTGTTTCCGCTGTCATATACGCTTCGGAATTCGACATCGTCCATGAACCTCAAGGTCACGTCGTTCTGGAACTGGAGCATGTTGCTACCATAAGTCGCGCCGAACCCCGGAGACGAGGAAGCGCTGCCCGCGCCAATCTCGAAATTCTTCACCGTGACGAAGGAGCGCTTGCCGCCAGTCTTGTAGAAGGCCTTGGCAATGACCTTGCCGCTGCCCGTGAGACGGGTCGCGTTCCCGCCGTTGTTTCTGTATCTCAGCTCGCCGTCGACCTCCAGCGTGCCGTTGACGATCAGATTGATCCGGATGTTGTCGGAGTTGTCCGGGCCGGCTGACTGGCCGAATTCAACCTGGGCGAAGTGCGCGTAGCCGCCGCTGTCTATGGTGAACGTCGATTTCAGTCCGGAAAGATTCTTCCCGGTCAATCGTGACCCCGAAGGCACGGTGTAGGATACGGACGACATCGACCAGTTCCCGGTGAACGTCACGGCTCCGACGAGCCTCGTGCCCGCCGCGCCCGAGACGGCGCCCGGCACGGTAGCCATGGCGCCGCCTGCGAAGTTGACGGCGCTCGCCAGCGCCACGTTGTATGTCGTTGCGAACGCGACCGCGTTGGAGAGCGTCTGCACGTGCCCGGATTCGTTTACGACGTTCTCGACATCGGCGAACCCATTGCCCGTGACGGTGTATTGCCCCGCAGTTACCGGGAACACGATGTCCGAGCCGCCGAGTCCGGCGACGTCGTTTGTGATTGTCCCGCCGGCAGCAGCCGCGAACGAAAGCAGAACGCCTGGCGACGGAGGTTCCGTCGCCGCCGTGCCGTCGTCGAGATCCGCCCAGTTGCCGGGCGTGGAGAACTTACCGTCGCCGGCGGCGCCCGTCCAGGCGTACCCAGAGCGCTTCTTGGTCCACAGCCAAGTCAACTGCACCCTTCCGTCGATGGCGGAATCGTAGGAATACCGGAGCTCGCCTTGATGGTCGATCCCGTCAGAACTCCAGGTATCACTTGCGCTGTTGTACTTGTGAAGTTCATAGCCGACGCATTGCCACGTTGTTCCATCGACGTCCGTTTCCGCCGGGGCGCTGAATTCGTGACTGCCGTCCACCGTGTAGAAGCCACAGGTCTCCGTGCCCTCCGCACCGTCGTGCTGCGTGCAGACGATGACTCCGTTCCCGCGGAAGCGCACCTCGTCAACCGCATTGTTCTGCGCGATTTCCGCATCCGTGAGAAGCCTGTTGTAGAAGCGGAGGGAATGCATCGTCCCCTTCATGTAGTGGTTGTCATCCGTTCCTCCGATGCAGTATTGCAACGCTGGAACGGTTACATTTCCCGAGCCGTTTGACGTACCGCCGCCCAAGGCCGTGGTACTTTGCGTGAAATAGGTCTTCTCCGTCCCAGTTCTATCACATGCCGCCGTCAAGTATCTGCCACCGAATGACGCAATTGTCGGGCGGGTGCTTATCTTGTTGTAATTGTCCTTGAAATTGAGCGTAGTCGTCTGCGAACCGTTGTTGTTGAGGTATGCGGAGATCGAGTCATCAGACGCCGCTAACACGATGGGGTATTGCGACGCCGGGGACGTCTTGTTTGTGAGCTGCTGGTTCATGTTCATCGTCATCGTGGCCTGGACGGTCCAGACATCGCCAAGAGTTATGTTGGCGGTAGTCGCCCCCTTTGAGTTGCCGTCGAAATAGCGCCCGTCCGGACGCCATGAGCCGACAGAGCCACTGCGGCCGGAGAAGCTGAACTTGAGGTTGGAGACAGTTCCGGTGATGCTCGTCCACTGCGTTGCGGTATCCGAATGTTGCGCTCCGTAGGCGACATTCTCCAATCCGTCGAAATGGGCGATCAGACCGCTCTGAACGTATCGGTCCGCTCCCCACCGCTCTAATCCTTCGGGCAGAGGGGGAATGACGGGGGCTGCCGCAATCATCGCGGCAAGGGAGGTCTTCATCGCGCCGCCGCGGTTGGTGGTGATCTCCTCCACGCCATTCTGTGCGAGCGTGAACGCGTTGTCGTCGCTGTCGCACGTCCACACGGCGAACGAGTAGCCCGCCGCCTTCACTGCGGCGACGTCTGCGGCCGAGACGCAGACGCTGGCCTGGTAGTTGATGTCAACGCCTGTGGCATTGCAGGCCTCGATGCGCGAGATCAGATTCGCACCCGTGTAGGTGCCGTTGTTGAGGAGCAGCCACGCCTGATAGTCGGGAAGCGCGGTGCGGATGGCGGAGATGAGAGACGTATCAAACGCGATGAACACCACGCGGTTCGATGTGGCAAGCGGCTGCGCCTGGACGGCGGCGACGACGTGCTGGACGAGGTTGTTCGCGCCGTTCCCCTTCAGCTCGACGATGCAGCGCGTCGTGGAGTTCATGGAGAGGAGCGCAAGGTAGGCCTCGAACCTCGGAAGCGTCTCGCCCTCCCATTCCGTGCCAATCCACGGACTAAACGCGCCCACGCGCACGTCCTTCAGCTGGTCCCACGTGCTGGCGGTGACGGTGAGGTTCGTGCCGGAGCCGGCGGTACGTCCGGTCGTCGAGTCGTGGATGATCACGGGCACGCCGTCCGACGTGCAGCACACGTCGCACTCCACCCCGTCTACGCCGCGCTCGAACGCGAGGCGGAACGCCGCCATCGTGTTTTCGGGGCGGTCCTGCGACTCGCCTCGGTGCGACACGATGTGCGGCATGGCGATGTCGGCAAACGCCGACGTCGCCGCCATGCAGATTGCTACCGCGCCGAAGCGCACCATCATACTTTTTGCCTTCATCGCTGTCCTTTCATACTAAAGTTTAGGAACACGTGACTATTATATCACATCATCCCTTGAACGCCCAAAAGAAATAACTTATAAAATACGCAACCACACTTGCGAAATACTAAACACATCACCCTTCGCAAGAAAAACCCGATTTGTTTCGTGCACGTTTCGTGGACGCGCTCTTTCACTCCGGTTACATCTACAAAGCTCACCTTGTGACTACCGAGTGTCAGACAGCTGATGCCTGCGGGCTTTACAACTGACGCTATCGGATGAAGATCGAAAAGCCTAAATTCCTGATCAAGTACTCGACATTGACTCCGTCGTCTTTGCTTTCCAGCTGCCAGCCGGGAGGCAATGCGGTAAGGTCAAATGCACCGTCGGCCGTGTCCTTCAGCGCCACCGGCACCTTCAGGAGCGGAATCTTCACCTTGCCCGCGAGAGCGGGATCGCCGATGTCCACCTTGAGCGTGCCGGAAAGCGTCTTGGTGACATTGAGGTAGTCCGCACCGTCCGGATAGAACTTGGCACCAGATTCCATCACGAGCTTTGTGATCGTACCATGTCCGTGAAGTTCGCTGATGATGCCAAATGTCTGCGCCGCATCATTGTCGTCCGTAATCGACCCGCCATACATGATCAGGTTCGAAACGCTGATTTTCCTGTTCGTCTTGTTCTGCACGTAGTGTCCTTGGCGGACAATCAGCGTCGTTCCCCTGTTTTTGGTCTGGGAGTTCAGGTTGTTCCATTTGTTGAGGGTCGCCGAATTGCGAAGGTCGATGGTTCCGTTCTTGGTATTGACGTTCCGAAGGGTCAGCCACGAAGTGGCCTTCAGCGTATGGCCATTCAGATAGATGTAGGATTCAGCGTCGTCTCGTCCGATCTTGAACTGCCCTGCTCCGATTGTGGCATCCGCCGTAAGGTACAGATCAAAGAGGTAGTTGCTGGTTGCCATCGCACCAGCGGACGAGGCGAGCGCCCACGGCCAGTTGCCCGCTCCCGCGCCGGCGATGTAGATCGGCGTCTCCTGCCGGATGGCCTTTGCGTTGATGTCGAACGTGCCGCCGTCCTGGACGGTGATCTTCGGCGTCTCGCCAAGCACAGTTCCACTCCCCTGCTGCAGGACGCCGCCCGCCACGACAACCTCGTTCGCGCGGAACGATCCGCCCGTCCCCTTCACAAGCGTGAACACGACGTTGGTCGTGCCGTTCAAGGTGAACTTCTTGAGCGACGTGGCCGCGCACGCGAGCGTGCCCGTCATGGAATGATCCGGCGTCACGGTGAAATCGCCGGAGAACGAGGAAATCCCGCTGATCGTCACGGTCTCGGCTTCGCCGGGTGCCAGCGCAAGCGTTCCAACGCCCGTCACGCCGCCTGCGGCGACGCCGTCGAGCGCCGTGAGCGTCGCGGCGGATCCGGCCGGCACGTCCAGTCTCGCAACGGCCACCCGTCCGCACGTGGCAAACGAAACGCCGTTCGTGAGGAACACCTGGCCGATCTCCAGAGATCCCTCGCCTCCGAAATCGACACTGCCCGTTCCCGCGATCAGCGCGCTGCCAAAGACGTAGGCGGAGCGCAGGACCACGGTCGTGTCGCCGTCAAGCAACATCTTGAACGACCGCCCTTCGCCGGGAACCTCGCCCGACGACCAGTTCGCCGTCGCGCTGAACAAGCCGGTGCCGTCGGCGTTCGTCCAGACGGGCGTCGGGGCGCGCACGGTCACCGTGCCGGCGTCCGCGTCGTAGCTGACTTCGGGGCTCTGGATCTCCACGCCGTTAATGTCATACAGGACGATGTTCTGCGGCTGGGCGGAGGCCTTGACCACGATCTCATCTTCGTCAAGGTTGGCCTGGCGCAGGACGAGCGTCGCATCGTCATCGACGGTGAACGTTCCCGTGGGGCGGTTCGCGCCGATGTTGAAGATGACGCCCGCGCCGACGGTGATCGCGCCGGACGCCGTGAGCGTCCCCGTCGCCGCGACGGTGACATCCGTCTCCACGCCCGTCTTGCGGACGAACGAAAGCGCGCCCTCGGCCGTAAGCGTCGTCGTGACATCAAGGTCTCCGTCAAGCGTCGCGACCGCACCATCCGCCATCGTAAGCTCCGCCGCCGTTCCATGTCCGGCAAGCGTTTCGCCCGCGCTCATGCCAAACCCGCCCGAAGAGCCCTTCAGCGCACCGCCGCCACAGTCAAGTGTCTTGAAGTAGAGTGGATAGCCTACGGCATTCTCCGCCGTTACGCCTTCACGCACGACAAGCGCGACGTTGCTGACGCAGCTCGCTCCGTACGCCGCAGTCGCGTTGCTCCATCCGGTCACCTTCAACGATCCAGACTGCACGTCAATCGTCCCTTCGTCCCTCGAGTAGGGCCTGCGGACCTGCAACGTCCCCGTGCCCGTCTTCGTGAGCGTAAAGCCGTTGAGGTTCAGGTTCTTGTTGGCAGCGTTCCAGCCGGCGCCGTTGCGCACGCCCATCCACAGCTCTTTTGCGCCGCCGACCGTCGCATTCGCGTCCAAGTGGAGCATACAGACATTCTTGCCGCTTGTCATGTTCTCGGAAGACGTGAGCGCCCACGGCCAGTCGCCCGCGCCCGCGCCCGCGATGTGGAACTCGGTCACAACATTCCCGGTCACCGCCTCGCCGTCGCCGACCACCTTGCCATTGAAGTCGAACGTGCCGCCGTCCTCGACCGTCACCTTCGGCGTCGCGCCAAGGATACCGTCCGCATCCAGCTTGAGGACGCCGTTCGAGACGACCACCTCGTCCGCGCCGAACGTCCCGCCGGTGCCAAGGGCGAACGTGACGACGCAGTTGTCGTCCGCCTGCACGGTGAACTTGCTCGGCGAAACGCTGGCGTCAAGGGTGAGCGTCACGCTCTTGTGGGCGATGACCGTCACCTCCTTGCCAACCGGCGCGGAGATTGCAATGGAGGGATCATCGGCGGAACGCCAGTCGGCGGTACTCCAGTTGACGGCGTCCGCACCGCCGGCAGCGATGGTGAGCTGCGCGTCCACGGTGGGCTTGAACGTGGCGCGGAGCTGCACGGCATACGGGGTTGAAACCTCGATCGACGCGTTCGTCTTGCTGAAGCCGTCCGCAATCGCCCACGTGTCGCCCGTCCATTCGCCAAACTCGTATTTGGATGAATCGGACGCCGCCGCCGAAAGCGCAAGGGTGCCCCCGCGCGGAACCCACCCCTCGGCGGAGGCCGCCGCCTCGCCCTCTGCGACGCTGACGATTCCTTTTTCGTCGGAGGTGGCGTACAGCTTCGCGTAGAGCGTGGAATCCTCGTACTTGTAGTCGCTTGCGCGGCCAACGCCATCGTAGAAGCGGAGCGTCCGTTCGGGGTTGTTGTTCTTGTTTCCGTCGCCATGGAACGTACCGGTGATTATGTCCCTAACGCCCGCCTCGCCGTTCTCCGTGTCGGGCGCGAGGAAGAGAGCCGGCGTGCCATTCTCGTCTGCTTCGAAGGAGTAGATACGCGCCTTGGTAAACCGCTTGGCTTCACCCTTGGTATTGACTGCAAAAAGATAGGTGTTGGTCATTGCGTCAACAGCATGGTTCCTGGTTGAGCTTGCGGTTGCCATCGTCGTACGATCCGCCCAATTCAGTATCGTGGCGGTTGACCCGGTGTCGGAAGCGTCATCCGTGTTATCGACTGTCACGACGTGGCGCAAGCGGTCGGCTGCATTGTTGGCCGTGATCGCATGCCAGTCGGCGGAAGTATCGGAAAACCTAGCTCGAGCTTGCGTCGCCATTCCAGATGCCAAAGGCGTACTGCTGGATTGTCGCCCAATCCAAGTACTGGAAGTCGAGAACGAATTCCGTGCCTTTCTTTGCGGCATATCCCGTATCGATGTAATTCATCGGCGTCGTGATATTTCTTGCGTCGGCGACCGCGTTCGTCGCGCCCGATTCCACGTATGCGCTCGGACGGAACGGCGAGCCCATGCGGTCATTCGGATAGAACGCGGCGTATGCCCTTGCATCAGAGTCGTTGAACGTGCCAAAATAGAAACGAAGGTCGTAGAAGGCAACGTCCGTGTTCGTGTAGGACCGGGAGAATCCAGAAACATTTCCCGTAATCGACGGGAACGAGCCATATTGGAAGTAGTTGCCCACAGCGCGGCTGGTCGTCGTCTTGGAAGAGAGAGTAAGTACTGTTTTCTTCGTTCCATCCACGTATGG
>CACZAK010000144.1 GCA_902779075.1 uncultured bacterium
ATGGGAGGATGGAATGTTCAAATGGTAGGTTCTGGGGTATGTGAATTGGAGAAACCGTTTTTCCTCTTTGATGTTGTGAGATTCCGATCGTCACAACCTACAGTTACAGGACTTGGTGACGTTTATGAGATTGAGATGGAATATGAAAAGCCCCGTGCCACAAACATAAACATAGCCGTATCTGCTATCAAAGATGCGGAGAAATTCCTTTCGGAATATTTCATCCAATCCCCTTTTGAAAGCAAGAACAGACAGGGACATTACTCTTCTTTCTGTGAGGGCGTTGACCGATGTGGCTGGCGTGTAGAGTTTACCGTAGATCAAGATACAAATGCCGATAAATACGTTGCTCATGCATTGTTCAAGCGGAGCAAAAGTGCTGACCCCAGTGCAGGAAATGTGCTCAAAGAGCGGCAAATTGAGTCACATACCGAGGAAACAAGGAAACAGCGTGGAAAGACGACACGTGACGATGTCTATGTCGCTGTTACCACGAATGCGTTAAATCCGCTTATACAAAAACTGGGAGTGCATCCCTATCCTGTAGACTTGCACGGTCTGGATGATGAAACGAGATACGACATGTCCTCAAAGTGCGTGCTCATGTTCATGCTTCCGTCTGAGTATGACAAGAATGTCGTGGATTCGCTTGTCCGTAGTTGTGGGATACAGGTTGCCTTCGTTTCCCTAGACGAACGAGGGAGCGGGAAACTCAATGAGTTGAAGACATTAATCGACCTCATGGTTGAAACTCGCGCTGACCGGATGGCCAAAAGGAAACAAATGGATTCGGAAAAAGAGGAAGAGTTTATGGCCCGTCACAAAAAGATTCTGGACACGGAACTCTTCGGTCCTTATCACGTTGACAATTTGACTCTCGTGGAAGTGGTGGAATCCCTGTTTCTTAGAGTAAACGGAGATTTGAAACCATACGATTTCTCACTCGGAATGGGCGTGGGACTGGAAGGTGCAAGCGAAGAGCACCGCTACAAATTTCTCATCCCCAGAGCGCATGTCGCCGAAATCTTTTCGTATGCAGCCGCCCAAATGAATTGCACGGTTACAAACAACAACGGCTTCATTTCCTTTACCTACAAGTCCAAAACACAGGAAGGTCAGGGCGGTGACAAATGAAATCCCGGAACGAAATCCGCAAGGCGGCGACGGCTGTCTCGTCAAACCCCGTACGAAGGAGAACTCAAATGAAAAACCGAATGATATTGATGACATTTATCTCTGCCTCATGTCTGTCGGCCATGTCTGCTAAGGACGCTCCGCCTAGCGATTACGGGGTTCCAACCAATTCAGTTGTCGCGACACCAGTAGGATATGAGAAGCGCATGACGTTGGATACCGGCGAGACGGTTCGCATGTATCCTGATAAACTGTCGCTTGAAGAGTACGCAAAATGTCGTGCGGCTCTTTTTTGCATCCTTAGCCCGGATACACTACGCGGTAAGTATTTTCTGTACAACTGCAGTTGCCCCTGCCGCATGTGCTATATACCAATGCAATCATTTGTAATCGGAAAGCACTACTCGTTCCAAGTGACCGGCCTCTCGGAGGTCGCATTTGAACTTGGGCAGCCAGGTGGATGTAATACAACGCATAGCTTGGTCGATCGGCTCTATTGCAGCACGAACGAGGTTGATCAACGGATCCAGGAACTTGATGCAGAAAGTCGAGAGTTGCCAGGCCAGATAAAGAATCTGCAAGATGAATTGTCCATGTTGCCTAAGTCCATCATGCAACTGCCGGAGGAGAGCCGTGGCAAAGTCCGGCGCAAAAAATACGAATTGCAAGGGCGGATATACGGACTACAGGAACGGTTGACGAACGGGATTCCTTATGTCGTTCGTTACGTGAAGGGACAACGAGACCGTTTACTTGCGCATGGCGGCGCCATAACCAATCATGTTGAACCTGATCGCCTGTGCTGGAATGAGCATATTCGAGAATTGGCAACTTGCAAACTTCCGTCATTGACATGTCGTGATAAGACGCTTGATGAAATCTTGTCCGATATTGAAAACTGTGCAACTTCAAACGGCGTCAGCCAACATATTGACGTGTCGGATGTTCGTATACGCGGCAATGTTCCAAGCGACGCCAGGTGGGCGCGCAAATACAACATCGTGCTTCCTGCGGGATCCGTGCTGGAAATGTTGAGGAAAGTGGGCACCTTGCCTGAGGTTTCAATGAATGTGACGCGGAGGTACGATTGGTGGCATGTGACGTATTCCATGCCCGGAGACTCGCCTTGCGTTGATTGGAGCAAGAGCGTTTTTTCGAGAACATGTCCTAAAATGGAGTTGAATGATGTCACGGCAAGCGAGGCGATGGAGGCTCTGTATAAAATCCAGATACAATATAGCGGTAACGGCGCTTTTCGCATAGGCAAATCGTTGAAGGACAATGTAAAGCACTCTTTTTCCTTTACTGGCAAGACACTTCGCGCGGCCATTTCCGAATTGGAGCAAGCGTTGGGTGTTGTCTATGACTATAAAAGTGGATATTGGTTTGATCCGAACGTTGTTCCGAAGTTGGGGGATGCCGTGGCACTACAGATGTGCGAAAAGTCCGTCTTGAGTGAGGATCGTACCGTGAGATGCGAAATTGTTCTCGACGCAGGACAAGTCAAGATGTTGAACGAAATGATGGAGAGGTGCGATTTGAAGCTCTTGGATTTTGTTTGCTGCGACTGGTTTCTCCAAGACGGTGACCCTGTCTTGACAATTAGATACCGGTGCCAGACTTATGGCATACTGACGGACGATGCGAAAAAGGAGGCAGTGGGCTTCGATCTAGGCAGCAGTTACGGGGATTCACGCGACTCCGATTCGCGCCAACAACACTACGTGCGGGTTCTCCGATCTGAAAAAGACCGTCGAGAGCTTTATTCATTTTTACTCAAGGCAAAGGATAATTCCCTTACCCGGTAGAATCGGGTTCCGTTACGGAACTGCCAATAGCGATCCGAATTGACGCGAAGTTCCCCTCTGAAATTTGCAATAATATTCCGCAGGGCAACTAGCCATGAAACAAACGCTCAGCACGACAATCAACCGCTCGAAGAGCGAGAAGAACGACGAGAACTACACCCAACTCGCCGATGTCAAGGATGTTGTGCGGCAGAACGGAGGTCCTTATGCGTGAAAACAGACAGCTGACGAAGGCCAAGAGCGCGAAGAGCGACGAGTTCTACACGCACTGTAATATGTAAGGAGGAAGCAGCAACATGCCCGTAGATCTTGGCTATAGTAAAGTGTTCCTCGACATCTTTCTGCGCGGGTTTGCGCTCGCGTATCTTGCCTTGTTTGTCTATCGGATGATGGCGGCGACGGTGTTCCCACGTCTCTGCAACAAATGGGCTTATTGGCTTTTATGCCTGTCAATCGTCGGGGTGTACTCATTACTTCCAGTAGTTTGTGGAAGTTTTTCAGTCGGTGTCATGGTTTTCTTTCTGCTCTTGTTCGCGTCCAGCTTCATCCTTGGCGCAATTGAGATGGGGCGTCGATGGCGATGGCCTTTTGTGTTGCTTTCATGCGTTCTCGAGACGCTGTTGTTCCCGTTATGGTTTGACTTAGTCTTTCTATTGTCACTATTTTTGGAGGGCGGAGATTGACATGAATACCCCACGCAGAATAGCATTGGAGATTCTGCTCCTGATTGCTTTGACTTTTATGCTTTCCTTAGGGCATATAATCATTGCGAATATCTGCGCCGTGCCTTACCTTGCATGTTACTTTATCGTGGTCTATTGTTTGTGCGTTTGGATTTCTCATCGCTTATGCGGAATGCACAGGGTCCACTTTGGATTTGTTGTCACTATACTCGTTTGCATTGCCGCTTTTATAGTGGCCGAATGTGTCTTGCATAAAGACGAGAAGGGATGTCGGGATTGGGTTGTTAGAATCATTGACGCAATGCGACAGACCAATAGCAATGAGGAAATTGCAAATGCACACGACGCATATTTCATCTACAAGAATGTTGACTGCCTGACTGCTGGCGAGGGACAAGAGTTGTCGCAGTTTCTGCCCCAGGAGGCAACAGACATTTGGATGTCGCGTGAGAGTGGTTTCGGCTATGAGGGCTGGGAAGTTTCATGCGTTGTTTCTGAAGCTGATTTCCGTAGATTTGTCAATGAGCGACCTGGTATGAGAATGTCAGTTATTGATGTATTCGGATTTGACCCCACTTCATATAAAATGTGTAATCGGTTCTACGAAAAATGGCTTGGCATTTCTCAGGAAGCGATAAGGCGTATCAGGGCTCGCGATAGGTTTCTTGAATGCTATGTACATGACAAGAATAGCCATTGGCATTTAACTTACTGTTATGATCGCATCAGTAACATTCTGACCTGTGACTTTGGGAGATGATTGAATGTTTCTGTAAGATAAGGCACGTTCGGTAGAATATGCTATACTATCCCCATTGAGGCACAGACTATGAAAAGAACGCTGAATACGACAATCAACCGCTCAGAGAACGAGAGGGACGGTGATGCGCCAATCGCTAAGAAATAAGAAGAGCATTAGAGAAAAGTTCGTCGCGTTTCTCGAAGCGAGAAATGCATCTCGAACAATGCTTGATGCGACTTCCGTTATTCCACCAATAGGGCAAATCGAAGTTCCTGACGGGGTGATTTTCTCACAACGAGAAATAATAAAAAGAAATGAATTTCTGGGCGGTGAACACATAGTAATTGGAGCGCTAACTGACTATAGCCCACTACTTCTCAATGTTATCGAAGGCAATGTCTTTAGTGTTTCCGCCGAAATCGCGGAGGATAACGAATCGTTTTCCCGTGAGGAGACAAGAGCAAAGCATGTTCTATTGCATGATTACATCAATCTTCCCATTCAAGCGATTCAAACAGCATCAAGTGATTATGCAGTTCCAAGGAAATTTAATATCGACGCTGTCACTGTCATGAGTGCGTTGTCTGACGCGGGGATAGGAATGTGTGCAAGCCCTGATAGTGACTTTACGGCATGGCTTATGCGGTCAGGTGTCGATGCGAGCTTCCCATATTATAAATGCGCGCCTTTTCAGGAACTTTCGGCTGGTTGTTGCACATTGTTTGATTGGCAAAGCGTCATGAAATTCAATCAGACTTATAGACTTGTTCAGAATCCGCATTTTCGTGTTCTTGGAACATGCCCGGATGGAAATCTTGTGGTCATAGAGATACAAGACAATTGTGCAGATTATCCTGTTGGATATGTGGCATACGAGGAAGTTGGTGATGATGGAGATTGGATGCCGTACTATGTACGTATTGCGTCGTCAATAGGAGCCTTTCTCCACGATTCAAACTTCTTGAATTATTTGCCAGACGACTATTATCAAGCTAAACAATTAGGATATTAAGTTTGATAAGATTGGCGACATTCCCATCTTGTCTTATGAAGTGAGAGCTGCAAAATGATTTTTAGTTTTGGAATGAAAGTTATGGACACCATGAAAAAAATGACCGATTACGAAATAGCCGTCGAGAGGCGGCTGGAGAAGTCCTACGAGCGGGACGGGTGGCTTGTCTCCGCCCATGTCGCGTTCGGCGGGGACTATGTGGACTGCCAGCTTGAGAAGTTCGGCAGAGAAGGAGTGTGCTGCTGAACGTCAAGGTTCCCTTTGACGTCCGCAAGATGGCGTAGGAATAAGAGGTAATACTATGGCAATGCCGCAGCGAGACACCTACATCGAGCAGATCCACCGGCTTGAGGGCTTGATTGCCTTCGCCGAACAACAGGAGGATTGGGACGAGGTGGAGCGGCTCAAGGAGCAGCTCCGCAGGCTTCTGGAGCAGATGTAGGGACGATGATAATCTGGAATCCGTGGCATGGCTGCCATAAGGTGAGCGAGGGGGCTGGGCGACCAGTGCCGCCGACACAACGTCACGTTCGACTTCATCGAGACCGGCACGGTGTTCGTCAAGGATGGAAAAGAGTACCGCATACCCGACAAGCGGGTGCAGAGCCGGGGAGAAGTTTCAAAGGTGTTTTTTCATTATTCAACCGTCAGGCACAGCCCAAATATGCTATAATACGCCGCGTTTTGAAAGATTGAGAACTGCTTTACACAAGTGGGGTAAGGAGTTTGATTCTCTCAAACGCCACCACTAAAAACTTGTTAAAAACTTGTTAACTTGAAAACTTGAAAACTTGCCAACTTGAAAAATTGACAACTTGCCAACTTGAAAACTTGTAAACTTGACAACTTGTAAACTGGAAGGACGGACATTCAGCATGCAGTTACCAAGTTACCAAGTTGCCAAGTTGAACAGTTGCCAAGTTGTAAACTGGAAGGAAATATGGTGGGCAGTTACCAAGTTGCCAAGTTGAACAGTTGCCAAGTTACCAATTTACCAAGTTGCCAAGTTGAATAGTTGCCAAGAGAGGAACGCGTGCGCGTGTTCGACAAGATTCGCCGCACGATGATTGAGCGTTCAACAAAGAATTTGTCAACTTGCAAACTTGCCAACTAGGCAACTTGTCAACTGCCCTTTTTGTATTGCCATTCGGCCGTCATTACGGCATCATGTGCGCCGTGGCAAAAGCCACGGAAAGGAAAAACACATGAGCAACAACTGGAACCCAGACCAGGGCTTCCCCACGCCAGAGCAGGTGAAGCGGATGGTCGTCGCCGAGGTGAAGCACATCGCCGAGGCCGAGTACAAACGCGAACGCGGAGCCGAGGAGAAGCGCGAAAGCCGACGAGACCGCCTGCGAACAGCCTACAGGCTTCAGCACAAGCCGGTCGGCCGGAAGGTCAATCTCGATGCCATCTTCTTCCTCGTGGGCAACATCGCGTCGGTCACGTTCGCCGCGTGGCGCGGGCTCTTCGCGCTCGACATGGTTGCGCTGGCCGAGGCGGGAACCCGTGAGGACTTCGACGACCTGGAGTTCATGGTGACCCGTGCGCTCGGCGAGCTGAACGGAATCAAGAACCTCCTCTCGCTCGCCCGCCGCATCTCGTAGCGACGGCTCTCATCAAGCTGGTGGTGTCGATCCCCGCCCGCATCTTTCGTGATGCTGGGCTTCATGTCCGTTACCTTCAAGGTGGCGGGCATCTTGTCCGCAGCTCAAGGGCGGGCTTTCACGCCTTGTATCCCCTGACGGCATTTGGTAAACTACTTCGCCGTGAAAACAGTAGCATTTCCATTTAAGTTGGCCTATCTCGCGGCGGCGATCTTCTCGTTTTCCGCGGCAATTTCAGTGTCGGCGGCGACCATTTCGCTGGACGGAACGTGGCAGGCCGAAGCGGTTCCGGAGGTGCGGGGGGAGGCAGTCCCGGCCGTATTCACGCGCACCATTCCCGTGCCGGGACACTGGCCGCTGATGAAGCCCGCCGTGAAGGACAACATGTCGGACGCCCTTTGGTGCCGCACCACGTGGAAGGCGCCGGCCGAGCTCCCTCCGCGCGTGACGCTCCGCATCGGCAAGGCGTCGTTCGGCACGACCGTGTTCGTGAACGGCAAAAAGGCCGGGTCCTTCCCGTACAACTTCGTCGCGAGCGAGACGGAGATCCGTCCGTTCCTCAAGCCCGGCGCCGAAAACGAGATCGTGGTGCGGCTCGGCAACGCCTGGCTGCAGAACGGCAAGGGCAGGACGATGGCGCACAGCGGGTGCGACCCCGAGCGTTTCCACTACTACCAGGGCATCACCGACTCGGTGACGCTTCTCCTTTCCGGCTGGCCGGCTGTCAGGCGGCTCGAAACGCGCGCCGATCTTGAGACGGGCGTCGTCAACGTGCGGGCCACCGTGCAGAACGGTTCGGCGGCCGCCGTGCCGGCGAAGCTCGACGCCACCGTGGACTCCGACACCGTCAGCGTGTTGCAGGGCAGGGAGCTCGCGCCCGGCGAGGAGCGGGAGATCGTGTTCGCGATTCCGCTCTCCGGCTTCGATCGGGAGCGAGACTGCTGGACGCCCGAGAACCCCGTCCTCAAGACCCTGACCGTGAAGACCGCCGGCGACGAGATGTCGCGCCGTTTCGGCATGAGGACGTTCGACGCCAACCCGGCCACGCGTCGCTTCCGCCTAAACGGAAGCGACCGGATGCTGTTCGGAACGAACACAGACCTCTTCCGCTTCTACGACGACCCGCAGTGCGGCGACAAGCCGTGGAACCGCGCGTGGATGCGCGCGTTTTTCGCGCAGGTCAAGGCCGTCGGCTGGGATTCCTTCCGCAACTGCATCTCCGCGCCGCCGGACTTCTGGTATGACCTCTGCGACGATATGGGTCTGCTGATACAGGACGAGTATCCGTACTGGGGCTGTCACGTGAAGCCGTTCGTGGATCAGAGCCTCAACAAGGGACGTCCTCCGTCGCCGTACTGCGCCTGCGATCCCGACACGCTCTTCCCCGAGCTGCTCACATGGGTTCGCGAGCGCGGCATGCATCCCTCCATCGTGTTCATCGACCTGCAGAACGAGACGGTCAAGGACTGGTTCGACGCGCTCGCGCACCGCATCCAGCCATACGACTTCCAGCGACGTCCCATCGACACGGGCTGGTCCGTCAACACGATTCCCAATTCGCCCGTCGAGTGCCATCCGTATCTGTTCTGCAAAACGAAATACACGCTTGGCTACATCGCCCCGGCGGCATCGGCGTGCCGTTCAGCTGCGGACGGAACCCCCGCAGCGCGGTCTTTTCGCGCCCTGTCGTTCTCAACGAGTTCGGCTGGCATTGGATCAGCCGCGACGGCGTCCCGACGCCCGTCAGCAAGCAGAATTACGACTACTTCCTTCCGGGCGCGACGAAGGCGGAAACCAAGGAGTACTACGCCTGGTCGATCGGCGTTCTCGCGGAAGCCTGGCGCCTGACGCGCAAGGCCTCCGCGCTCTTCCATTTCACGTCCCTCACGCACGGCTTCGACGATCCCACGTTGGCGTTTACGGGCGACGTCCTCGATCCCGACCTTGCGCAGCCGAAGTTCCGTCCCGAAATCGTCCGCTACTTCCGTCCCGCATTCGCACCGGTCGCGGTGGCGATCGACGACTTCCGCGAGTACGTGGTACCGGGAACGGAGCACAGCTTCGACGTGGTCCTGATGAACGACGGACGGGACGGAAGGGCGGCGAAGCGGAAAATTGTGTTCGCGGCCGGCGACTTCCACCGGGAGGAATTTGAACTGACGGCACCTCTGTTCGGCATTGCGAAGCACCGCGTGACGGTGCGTGTCCCAGAGACGGCGAAGGGCCGTGTCACGCTGACGGCCGTGCTCTCGAATGGTACGTTCAGCGAGCGCCGCTGGAATGCGCGCGACCGCAAGCCGGGCTTCGAGGTGTCCGCAAAGATCACTGCCTCGTCACAGCGCGGCGACCGGCACGTGGGGTACATGGTTGACGGCTCCCCGCTGACGCACTGGGAATCGCTGCAAGGCGACAAACGCCCATGGGTCAAGATCGACCTGGGCGCGGAGCGCGACGTGAAAGAGTGCAATGTGCAGTGGTACCACATCTGGAATCCGCCGGCGAAGTGGCACCTCGAACCCGCGCTTCCCGCGCGCACGCGGTACGTCACCGTGAAGGTGGAGGACATCTCCCCGAACGGCGTCGCGGCGATAGACGAAATCGAACTCCACTGACCAAGAACGCGGTGTTTCAGTTCCTTTGGTGCGCAGCTTTGTAGTTTGGGGATGGCCCAGCATAATTACCTATTTGGGCTCTCAAGGGATTTTGGTATAATATGCCCCATGAAACTTCAGCTACAGTTAGACAGACCGCTCGTTGTCTTCGACATCGAGTCCACCGGCGTGAATGCGCGGCAGGACCGCATCGTGGAACTGGCCGCGATCCGGATTGAGCCGGACGGCACGGAGACAGAAAAGTGCTGGCTCCTCAATCCCGGCGTGCCGATTCCGCCAGAGACAACAGCCATCCACGGCATCTCCGACGAGATGGTGAAGGACTGTCCAACATTTGCGGACAAGGCCGAGGACATCGCGGCGTTCTTCAAGGACTGCGACCTCTCAGGATTCAACAGCGACCGCTTCGACGTGCCGTGCCTCGAAGAGGAATTCGCGCGCGTGGGGATGAACCTCGGTGCGTGCGACCGTCGGCATGTGGACGTACAGCGCATCTTCCACAAACGCGAGCCGCGCGATCTCACGGCAGCCGTGCGGTTCTACTGCGGGCGGGACCATGTGGGCGCGCATGGTGCGGGGGCGGACGCGCGGGCGACATTGGACGTTCTGAAGGCGCAACTGGAGAAATACGGCGATCTTCCGAAGACGACGGCTGAACTGGACGAGTATCTCGTCCCCCGTGACCCGCTCAACGCAGACCGCACCGGACTCATTCGCTGGCAGAACGGCCAGTGGTGCATCAACTTCGGCAAAAAGAAGGGTGCAAGCCTCAAGGATCTCTTCCTGCATGAGCAGAATTTCCTAAAATGGTTCGTTAAAGGAAATTTCGAGACAGATGCGCGGATGATCGTACAGGATCTTCTTGAACGTGGGGTCTTGCCACCTGCCCCTCAGATTTGATATACTATTCCTTCCTTTGCCCACCAACGGGAAAGGCACGGCTGAAAACCGTGTTCACAAACAAACAACAAAAAACAACAAATGGCAATCCGTAAACCAACCCCGCCAGCCCCGAAGTCCGAGGCGATGGCGGAGCTGCTGGCAGGCAGCATGGGGCAGACCGAGACGATCAAGCCCGGCAAGATCGTGGACGGCACGATCAAGGTCGTCAAGGGCAACGACGTATTCATCGACATCGGCTACAAGAGCGAAGGCAAGGTCGACGAGAAGGTCCAGGTGCTCGTACGCGAGCTTGAGAACGACAAAACGGGCATGGTCTCCCTTTCCAAGAAGGCCGCCGACATCCAGATCCGTTGGGAGAAGGTGCTGGCGCTGTACACCGAAGGGTGCGTGGTCACTGGCACAATCCAGTCGCAGGTCCATGGCGGCCTGCTCGTGGACATCGACGGCGTCGAGGCGTTCCTGCCCGGCTCGCAGGTGGACGTGTCCCCCGTGCGCGACCTCACGGCCTACATCGGTCAGACGTACGAATTCAAGGTCATCAAGATCTCCAACGAGCGCAAGAACATCATCGTCAGCCGCCGCGAGCTCATCGAGGGCACGATGGCGGAGAAGCGCGCGGAGCTGCTTGCCTCGCTGCAGAAGGGCGAAGTGCGCAAGGGCAAGGTGAAGAACATCACCGACTTCGGCGCATTCATCGACCTCGACGGCATCGACGGTCTCCTGCACATAACGGACATGAGCTGGGGCCGCATCAAGCATCCGAGCGAGATGCTCAAGGTCGGACAGGAGCTCGAGGTCATGGTCCTCGACGTGGACCGCGAGAAGGAGCGCATCTCCCTCGGCCTCAAGCAGACCACGGAGAACCCCTGGACGTCAATCGTGGAGAAGTTCCCAGTCGGCAGCCGCGTGACGGGCAAGGTCGTGAACCTCGCCGCCTACGGCGCGTTCGTGGAAATCGCCCCCGGCATCGAGGGGCTTGTGCACATCAGCGAGTTCAGCTGGACGAAGCGCGTGGCGCGTCCGAGCGACATGCTCAACATCGGCGACGAAGTGCTCGTCTCCGTGCTGCAGGTCGATGCGGAGAACCAGAAGATCGCGCTCGGCATCCGCCAGACGCAGGAGAACCCCTGGGACACGGTGCAGGATCGCTATCCGGTCGGCAGCCGCGTGAAGGGCAAGGTCCGCAACTTCACGAACTACGGCGCGTTCATCGAGCTCGAGGAGGGCATCGACGGCATGATCCACATCTCGGACATGTC